>NZ_BAAASJ010000024.1:0-77653 GCF_039532825.1 Streptomyces vastus | reverse complement strand
GCCCGTGGACGGCCCCCAGCACCATGCTGACCTGCGAGCTCACCGGCATCACAGAAGCCTCGGTTTCGGCCGGAACGAACCTCTCCAGCGTCCCGGACCGACATCGGCCACGTCAGGGCAGACGGAAGCACCACCGGCGCGCGCCACGGCATTTACCACGCCCCCGGCGCGCACCGAAGGTGCGCTGAGTCGCTGACCTGCAATGCCGGTGATTTGGCGCGTAGCAGCAGGTAGAGCGTGTGCTGGTGACTGGGGCGCGGATTCAGGTGGTGGGGCGGGAGTGCACGCTGACGGCATAGCCGCCGCCTTGAGAGTAGGGATCTCCGCTCCAGGTGGCGTAGCGCCGGCGAAGGATCAGTCCGGCCTGGGTGCACCAGTGATCGAACTCCGTCAGAGTCACTGGAGGTTCCGGCAGCGGCAGGTGTGCCGCGTCCAGCCCCATGCCCGTGACCAGCAGTCCGCCGGGACGCAGGACGGCAGCCAGTTGCTGTACGACGGCTGATTCGGTGCCGGAGGCCAGCAGGGGGATGACGTTCCCGGCGGCAACCACCAGGTCGAAGCCCGGTTCCAGGCCGAGGGCATCCAGGTGCGCCAGGTCGCCGTGGAGCCATTCCAGCGCGGGGGCGTCACCGCGGGCGACAGCGAGCATGGAAAGGTCGGTGTCCACGCCGGTGCAGTGGTGGCCCAGCTCAGCGAGCCGGATCGCGACCCGGCCGGTGCCGCAGCCGGCGTCGAGGATCCGGGCGGCGGGCTTCAGCAGTGCGGCGCAGAAGACGGCCTCGCCGTGGATGTCATGGCCCGATTCGGCGAGCCGCGCGAAACGCTGGGCGTACTTCTCTCCGGCTTGTCCGCCTGTCAGTTCCGCCCAGCGGTCACGGTGCCTGCTCATGTTCTGTGCCTTCCGGTCAGCCTCGGTAGCAGAGGCGAGGACGCTGCCATCGCGCTTGATCGTGGGTGGGTAAAGACCTCGGAGCCTGCTACGAAGGTACGCGGGCGCGGCTCGTCTCAGCGAGCAGTCGCCGGACCGGATCACCACGGCCAGGCAGGTCACGAGCGCGTGGATGCCGGCCGTACGGTGTCGCAGCGGCGGGACGGTGACCTCGGACCCGAACCGCGCCCGCACCGCGGCGACGGGATCCGCCTGCCGGGACGCGACCACGCCGTCGGCATCCGGCAGCGCTTCGGCGCCCGCGCCGGGCAGCCTGGGCCGGTCATGGGTGAGCAGCGCGGCCACCCAGCCGGAGCGCCCGGCCGTGGTGCGCAGCACCCCGTCGAGTTGCCCGAGCACGTGCGCGGACAGCAGATCGAGATGCCGGAGCACCACCGTGCCGCGGTCCTCGGCGAGATCGTGGAAGACGGCCTGCAGCCATGGCGCCGCGCCGCCCCTCGCGTCCGCCGCATCGTGCACGCCGATCGGCGCCGTGGGCGCCACATGCCGGTGCACGGCCTGGACCAGCGCCTGCTTGCCGGTGCCTGCCTTCCCCTCCACCAGCGTCCAGCGTCCCTGCTCGCAGTGGCGGATCAACTGGCTGACGACGCCACGGAACACGGGGCTCGAACCGCTGATGCCTGCCAGCCGCGGCACACGGGCCACGGGGTGCTGGCCGGGCTCCTCCCGCTCCGCGACCAGCCGCAGTTCGATGAGATACGCGGCCGGGTGTCCGCCGGGCTCATCACCCTCCACCTGGCGGCCCCTCAGCTGCGCGGTTCGCCCGTCGCTGAGGAGCATCCGCTGCTCGCGCAGCCCTGACGGATCGGCGGCGAGTTCCCGCAGCCGCCGGTGGTCGGCCGGGCCGAGCATCTCCGTCGCGGCCGCGTCAGCGAGCAGCAAGCCGTCGGTGAGTGTGACCAGCGCCCTGGCAAGATCTGACGATACGTCAAGAAGCGCGCAGTGCCACCCGTTCGCGTTCCGAACCGATGCCGAGCAGCCGCTCCTCGATGTCGGCGGCGGCCTCCTGGACCAGCGCCACCATCAGCGGCGAGGCGGTGTGCTGCCAGGACGTCAGATACCGAGCACCCGACCACTGACCGGATTGCGGATGGGCGGTCCCGCCCGCGACCCCGAGACCGGCCGTGCCGTACTGCGCCGCGCCGTCGAGCTCGACGCCGACCATCTCGCGGAGGCCCGCGCGATCGCCCCGGTCGTGGCAGTGCAGAACGAGTTCCAAGCCGCAAAGCGCAACGACGTGGAACTGCTGGCCGCCTGCGAGGAGGCCGGCATCGTGTTCGTGCCCTTCAGTTCGGGCTCGGGGACGCGGCTCTGGAGCTGGAGCCGCTTCGCGGGCACGGCGGTCACCTGCCGCTTGACGAGGGTGACCAGGGTGTGGAGGACTCGCTGCGGCGGTACGCAGAGGAGATCGGGCTGTCCTTCTATACCGTCCGCACGCACCGGTGGGTGGCCGCGCAGTGGCCCGCCGAACACCGCCAGACGGGAGTCTCCTACGAAGTGCACCGGATCCTGGCCTCCGCGCCGGACCGGTTCGAACTGATCCGGAACCCGCCGCTGAGCGAGCGCACCGGCCGGCGCCGCTGGAGTGCAGAGGTGGCCAAGAAGTTAGTGGGCTGGAAGACCGAAGAGATCCAGGTCCCGGTCGCCGCCCAGGAGAAGGTCGAGGCGATCCGTGAACTGGCGCGCGATGACGAGGCGGTGGCGGCGCAGGTGGCCACCGACTTCCTGCGCCGGCCGGAGATCGCGTTCAAGGCCATGCGCGATGCCGAGGCCCGGGACAACGTGAACGAGGCCCAGTTCGAGCAGGCCGGGCTCGATGACGACGAGTTCGACGAGGAGTACGAGGAAGCCTTCGCCGAAGAGGGCGAGCCGTTCGACGCCCCGGCCCGCATCGTCCACAGCTGGCGGAAGTCGATGGAGTTCAACGACCTGATCGCCGTCTGCCAGGGTTGCCTAACGCATACACCCGTCCCAGCGACACGGGGAAGCCGCCGACCTGGTCGGCTCCTCAACGGTGGAAATGGCGTTCCGCTCGGCCCGGACCGGGTCGCGGTGAGCCCGCCGGTCGGGAGAGGGTGACGCTCGCCGCGGGCGTGGAGGTGCTGCCGGTGCTCACCCAGGGCTGGCAGATATATTTCGTAGCCCGATATATGCTCGGCGCATGACGCGACAGAGCCCGTCCCTGACGGAACCTCAATACTTCATCCTCGCTGCGCTCATGGATGGGCCGTTGCACGGTTACGGCATCATCAAGGCTGCCGAGCAGGCCACCGACGGGCGGCTCCGGATCGCTGTCGGCACCCTCTACGGCGCGCTGGAGCGGTTGGAGCGGGCCGGGCTGGTGGCCGCCGGCGACGAGGAGATCGTGGACGGACGGGCACGGCGCTACTACCGGCTCACGGAGGACGGCACCGAGGCGCTCGCCCGGGAGGCACTGCGGATGCAGCAGGCGGTGGCTGTCGTCATGGGGCGCTCGCGGGATGCCGGGGTGGCCCCGGCATGAACCGTCTGCTGCTCGCGGCCTACCCCGAGCCCTACCGGTCCCGGCAGGGCAAGGAGTTACTGGCCTGTCTGTCCGAGGCGTATCCCGGCCGTTCCTGGCCCCCGCCGCGGGAGGTCGTCGCTCTGGCGCGTGCCGGGGTGCAGGCCCGCGCCCGTGTCGTCGTCGACGATACGGCCCGGCCGTGGTGGCTGGACGGCATCCATCTGACCACTCTCGTCCTCGCCGCGCTGGCGCTGGTGCCGTACCTGCAGGATGTGTGGCACTGGGCACTGCACATCGATCCCGGCCGGCATGCCATCGCCTTCCGCTTCTCCGGCTGGTACCCGTGGGCAGCAGGGCCCACGCGTACGCGGCTGCTGCCCTACGGGCTGCTTCCGCTGGTCTGCCTGATCGCCCTGCTGCGCGGCAGGGCCTGGATCGCACTGCCGGCCGCAGCGGTGATGATCTATGCCGGTGCCACGTTCAACAGCACTACGTTCTTCGGCGACGAGGGCAAGGCGGGCCTGGGATACTACGGGCTGGGCGCCCCGATAACGGCCCGTGACCTGGTGCTGTCCGGGGCACTGTGCACCGCGTGCGCCGTGCTGGCGGCTTGCCGTCCCGGCCGGCTGCGGCGCCGCTCGTACCGCTGGCTGGTCCCCGTCGTGCTCGCCCTGTTCGTGGCCGGGGACCTGCACATCATTTCCGTCAGCCCGGCCTTCCAACGCGGCCTGTTCGCCCTCGAAGTCGCCGCGCTGATCGCCGCGTGGGTGGCGACGTCCGCCACCGGCGACTACCGGTGGCTGATCCCCGTCGCGGCGGTCGCGTTCATCCGCACCCAGGCGATCGTCGCCCAGCCGCAAGAGTTCATGCAGTCCCTGCCGGACCTGGTCGTCCTCCTTCTCCTGATCGCACCCCTCCCGGTCCTGGCGATCACCGCCCAGCGCCGGCAGAACCGGGCGCTCCTCGAATAGGAGCAGATCCCCCGGTGGGCCGGCCGATCCCGTCGGCCCACCGCGTGCAACAAGAGGCGCGTGGCCGAACTGCTCCCACGGAAGAAAGCAGGCGATGACCCAGCACGATTCCTCCACCCCGCCCACGCACCGGCCGACCGGCCCCGGCCAGACCTCGCAAGCCCCGGCCGGCCCCGGCCCCTGGCGGACGACACGGCGGCCGTGGACCCCAACTCTCGTGTATTCCCTGGGGTTCCTGGCGATCTACCTGCTCGCTGTCTGCACTCCGGTCGGGCAAAGGGCGGAGAACGCCGTGTTCGATCTCGGTGTGCCCGACATGGAGAAGGCATGGATCTTTCCCTGGTCGGGAGGGGCCTACGGCTCGACACCCCTGCCACCGCTGGAACTCAGCTACAGCAAGACCCTGATCGTGGGCTTGGCCGTCATCGCGGTCGTGACCCTGGTGCGCAGGTGCTGGTGGCAGGGGTGTGCGGCGGTCGGGGTCGTCGTGGGCACGATCGGGGCCAAGCAGGTGCTCAAGCCGGTCCTGCCCCGCCCGGACCTGGTAAACGCACGGGAAACGCTCATCGAGGGGAGCTTCCCCAGCGGGCACACGGCCATCCCCGCCGCGCTGACCCTCGGCGTCATCCTCGTCGCGTCCCCCCGCATCCGCCCCTACGTCACCACGGTCGGCGTGCTGTGGCTGGCCTGCATCGCCGCCGCCGTCCAGGCCCTTGGTCACCACCGGCCCAGTGACGTGCTGGGGGCAACACTGCTGGCCTGCATCTGCTACAGCCTCGTGTCCTGGCTGCTGCCCGCCGCCGCACCGGACATCACGCGGGGCCCCCGTGCGCTGCCGTCCGTCACCCTGGCACTGTCCGCGGCCGTCGCGCTCGCCGCCGGCGTACGGAGCGACACCCTCGCGGGTTCATTGATCGACGCCGCCGCGGCCTTCGTGTGCGCAGCCCTGCTCTGGTACACCGCGACGGAGGGGCCCGCACACACCGCACGCCGCACAAGCCCCACACTGGGCTGACCATCCGGCCGGTTCCAGGCAGGAACCGGCGTACCCTATCGGCCATCGACCCGGCGCGAGGCTGGACACTACAACCTCGGCCAGGACCAGGTCTCGCAGCTGGACGGCAAGTTCACCGATCGGGTTGACCAGGGCCAAGACGACGTCCTCCGGTTCCCCGGAAACGATTGCCGCTTCGGCGTCCTCCAGGAGATGGAGGGCGTCACCGGTAAGCTCCGCGCGGGCAGCGCGTTCCTGCGGGCTGAAGTCGGCCAGTTGCTCAGGAGTGAGGGCCGCGGAGTCTTTCCAACTGCTCTTGGAAGCAGGCCAGTTGCTGCATGGCTGATTCACAGCGTTCGGACGGCTCGCTTCTGGACGACTCGCCGCCACCAAGGTCCCCCGAGCCACGCAGCCACGGCCTCGCATCGGTACGTTTCCGGCGCCGCAGAAGACCGCAGGGTTGAAGCCGTCACAGAACGTAACAGATCACCGGTTCTGAAACAGCTTCTTTTAAGCGCTTGGGCTCTCCGCAGACAGGGCACGATCGGGGCGGACGGGCGGATGGCGTCGAAGTGGGTCGGGGCGTGCCGGACTGCATGGCGAGTACCGCCGCCGCGCCCACGATTCCGATCTCGCCGGTCTCCTTGATTCTGACGAGGCGTCGGGGCCGGGCCCGTGCGCCTTGATGGCCTGACCGAATGCCGGTCGCATGTCACCGGTCGCTGGCCTCGACTGCAGCCGGCGCTATGGTGGGCCTAAGTGGACCGATGTCCGCTACCCGGAACGTACCGGACAGCTATCCGGTTGGCAAGGGGCTGTGCTGGTGGGGGCCCCGAAGGAGGGGGAGTGGAGTCCAGGAACGGCGGGCCTCAGCGCTCGGACGCACAGCGCAATCGGGAGCGGATTCTGGAGGTGGCGCTGGCCGAGTTGTCGCGTGCTGTGGATGTCCCGCTGAGTCTGATCGCCAAGAAGGCGGGGGTTGGGCAGGGCACGTTCTACCGCAACTTTCCCAACCGTGAAGCGCTCGTCCTGGAGGTCTACGGCCACGAGGTGCGACTGCTCACGGACGCTGCGACGGAACTGCTCAAAACCCGGACGCCCGACCAGGCCCTGCGTGCATGGCTGGACCAGCTCGCCCGCTTCGCCGTCGCCAAGGCCGGCCTGTCGGACGCGATGCGTCAGATCGTCGGTACGACGGACGGCCCTGCGCAGCCGGGATACGCGCGGGTGGTCGCGGCGATCGAAGATTTGGTCGCGGCCAACCACGAGGCCGGCACCATCCGTCCGGGGCTGACCGCCGACGACTTCGTCCTGGCCATCGCCGGCATCTGGCAGATCGATGCCCGTGGGGACTGGCAAGCCCAGAGCGCTCGGCTCCTGGACCTTGTCATGGACGGGCTGCGCGCGGGGGCGCCAGGGCGAGGGTGACGATCGGGAGGCCGAGATCCGTGGGATCGGAGCCAATCTCTGTCGCGCAGGCGGATTCCCCTGCCATCCTTGCTCTTGGCAGGGAATCCCGGCCTTCAGGCCGGGCGGGAATGCGATCTTCGGCCCGGAGGCGCGAAGCGCCGGAGTTCTCTGCGTCTGCGGGGTGACGGTCAGGTTGGCCGCGTCTGGTTCTCGATGTAGTCCTCTCCACGTACAACGGGGCCTTGCAGGAACGGCGCGACGCCTACCGGCACGTCTCGAAGACGAGCGTCAGGTACGGGATGCAGTCCGCGCAGCTGAAGGACATCCGGGCGTTCGACCCGGAGCGTCAGGGCCGCTGTTCCTTCAGCTCGCAGCAGGCCACCTTGCGCCGTCTCGACAAAGCGTTCGCCGCGTTCTTCCGCCGGGTCAAGTCCGGTGACACGCCCGGCTATCCGCGCTTTCGTGGGGTGAACTGGTTCGACACAGTGGACTTCCCGAAGGACGGCGACGGCTGCCGGTGGAACTCCACCCCGCACGACCCGACCACCAGCGTCCGCCGCCAGGACGTGGGGCATGTGAAGGTCAACCAGCACCGCGCCGTGGCCGGCCGGGTCAAGACCGTCTCGGTCAATTGTGAGGGCCGTCGGTGGTTCGTCGTACTGACTGCCGAACAGGACCAGCCGGAGCCGCTGCCCGCGACCAGCAGCGCGGTCGGTATCGACCTTGGCATCGCGAACTTCCTCGCTGACTCGAACGGCGAGTTCGTCCCCAACCCGCGCCACGGGCGTAAGGCCGCCGCAAAACTGGACGTGAAAGTGAACGCGGCCGACCCGGGCTACACCGCGGCCGACTTCAACGGGCACAGCGGACCGCAGACAGCGACCGAGGGGACCGACGCGATTGTCGAACTCGCCACCATCGGGGTGGACGGACCGACCGGGACCTTCCGCGACCGTCACGGCGCGGTGGCCTGGTGAAGACCGGCCGGTTCGGCCTCCATCCCAGCAAGACCGTCAGCGCGAAAGGGAAAGACGCAACCATGACGAGCACCGACATCAGACACGATGACGTCTTCTGGAACCCCTGACCCGGCACCTGGGAGCGGGTGTTCACCGCGCTGATGGCCCAGGCCGACGTGGATGAGGGGCCTGGGCTGTATCGGTGGACTCCACGATCGTGCGCGCTCACCAGCACGCGGGGGAGTGGGGGCGCATGGCCAGACCGTATCTGCATTTCCGCACAGTGGGTGTGCGCTATTGGTGGTTGATTGCACACGGCGTGACGCCTTGGCCGCCGATAAGCTCGCGGAGGCGCTCCGAGCCCTGTGTAAGGATCTTGAGGTGCCCACCCCCAGAGCCCACGGCATCGACAAGGACGAGTGGTTCCGCCTGTTGCCCCTCATGGCCGAACAGGCACCGCTCGCGTCCGGATCCCCCGCCAACAACCCCGTCGTACCCACCGTGGACGAGATCCAGGATCTCTACGCGCAGATCTACGCCTGACACCCGGCGAGTGAGGAACTGATGGCCACGACAGCCAGGCCCGCGCGGAGACGAGATGACGACCGATGACTGATACCGCTGCGGTCGAGATTCTCGCCGACGTCCACCGGGGCGTCGGCCGCATCCTTTTGAACCGGCCCAAGGCGCTCAACGCCCTGACGACAGGCATGGTCGCCGCCGTCGACCGTGTGCTCGCTGAGTGGGAGCGCATGCCGCTCTCCGCAGTGGTGCTCGCCAGCACCAGCACGAAGGCGTTCTGCGCGGGCGGAGACATCCGCACGATCCGCGAGCACAGCCTCGCCGGGGATGCCGAGGCCAGTGAGCGGTTCTTCGCTTCCGAGTACCGGCTCAACGCTCGGATCGCCGAGTATCCCGTGCCGATCGTGTCGCTCATCGACGGCCTGTGCATGGGCGGCGGCCTCGGTCTGTCCGTCCACGGCAGCTTCCGCGTCGTCACCGAGGGCGCGGTGCTGGCGATGCCCGAGACCGGGATCGGGTTCTTCCCGGACGTCGGGGCCAGCTACTTTCTGCCGCGGTTGCCCGGCGCGATCGGCATGTACCTGGGACTGACGGGGCACCGGCTCGACGCGGCCGACGCCCTGTACACGGGGCTGGCCACGCACTTCGTCCCCGCGGACGGGCTCGAGGCGGTCGGGGATGCCCTGGCCGACAGCCCCGGCGACCCGGTGGACGTGGTCCTGAACCGCCTCGCCGACCGCTCCCCGGTGGCGGACAGCAGGCTGGCGGAGGTACGCGGGGACGTGGACTGGGCGTTCGGCGCGCCGACCCTCGGCGAGATCGAGAAGCGCCTGCGCCATCTCGACGCCCCCTGGGCGGCAGACGCGCTGGTCGCCCTGGAGTCCGCCTCGCCGCAGAGCCTGGAGATCACTCACTCCCTGCTGGCCCGGGGCAGGCAGCGCACGTTGCGCGAGTGCCTCAGCACCGAACTCGCCCTCACGCGCACGACCATCGGCTCGCCGGACTTCCTGGAGGGCGTCCGTGCGGCCCTGGTCGACAAGGACCGTACTCCCAACTGGCAACGTGCGCCGCTCGGCGGACGGACGCTGCCGTCCTGAGCGTGTCTGCCGTGATGACACTCCCGACACGCAATGGGTGCGGGGCTTGACCACGGCTCGGGGCGGCGTAGAGCCGCGTAGCGCGCTGTGCCACGAGCCGTATGGCGTGCGGAATGGCACCGAGATGCCTACAGCGGCGGCTCTCCGCGACCGTATTCGCCATTGGATCGCCGATGGCGTCATTACCCCGCCAGAGACCGTGCCGGACGGAGAGTCTGTGGCCGGCAGAGTCTCAGTCGTTGTCGGGCACCATCGAGACCACGACCTTGCCGGCCTTGGTACGGCCCTGCTCGACGTGCGCCATCGCCTCGAGCGTCCGGTCGAACGGGAAGGTGCTGTCGATGACCGGGCGGAGCTTCCCGCTGTCGTAGAGGGCACCGAGTTTGCGCAGCTGGGAGCCGTTGGCCTGCATGAAGAAGAACTCGTAGCGCACGTTCAGCGCCTTCGCCTGCTTGCGGATCTTGCGGCTGAGCGTGCTCATGACCAGACCCAGGAAGGAGGGGGCGCCGAGCTGCTTGGCGAAGCCGGCGTCCGGAGGGCCGACGACACTGATGGCCAGGCCGCCGGGCTTCAGCACGGTCAGCGACTTCTCGAGGTTCGCTCCGCCCAGGGAGTCCAGCACCAGGTCGTAGCCGGACAGCACCTTCGAGAAGTCTTCCTTGGTGTAGTCGACGACGACGTCGGCGCCGAGGCTCCTGACCAACTTCTCGGTCTTGGTGTTCGTGGTCGTCGCCACTGTGGCGCCGAGGTGCTTGGCGAGCTGGATGACTGTGGAGCCGAGGCCACCGGCACCGGCGTGGATGAGCGCCTTCTGACCTGGCTTCACCTGGGCACGGTCGACGAGAACCTGCCAGGCGGCCAGGGCCACCAGCGGCACTGCGGCTGCCTCTTGGAGGGTGAGTGAGGCCGGCTTGGGCGCGACATCGTCCATGTCGATCGCGATGAACTCCGCGAAGCCTCCGATCCGCAGGTCGTGCGGACGGGCGTAGACCTCGTCGCCGACGTTGAAGCCGTGCACGGCGGAACCGACCCGCGTCACGACGCCGGCCACGTCGTGGCCGAGCACGAACGGGAGCTTGTACTTCAGGAGCTGCTTGAACTCCCCGTTGCGGACCATCTTGTCCAGCGGGTTGATACTCGCGGCGCTCACTCTGACCAGGACGTCGCGGTCTCCGACGGTGGGCTCGGGTACTTCGGCGGCGCGTGCGCCGTCCTTGCCGTACTTCTCGACGACGAATGCCTTCATGCCGGCCGCCTTTCTGGGTGGGTGCTCCGGTGGTCGATGTGATTCTTCGCGCCGGTCTCCCTGCGCGCCCGTTTCTCGCGTGCGGCCGGGTTGAGGTGCTGGCCACGAAGCTACTTTCTGAGTATAGAAAAGTAAACTCAGGTGAGGTTAGGGTCACCCCATGGATGCGAGGGCCGAGGCTCTTCAGGGCGCCGGCATGGCCCACCGAGGGGCGACACGAACAGCCGGGGCCCAGCACTGCAATGGCGGCGGTCATGGATGCGGCAATCCCGTACGCACCGTCGACCGCCCTCCGCGCAGCCTGCCTTCCAGTGGAAGGTCACCGGCCCAGCCGGCCGGGTCACCGCCTACGCGCCACCCGCGGGGCAGCACGCCACCGCGCAGCTCTCTCTCACCCTTTACTTGAGGAAACATCCATGTTGAACGCCCTGTGGAACCCGATCGTCGCCGGGGAGATCTCCCTGCCGCACCGGCTTGCGATGGCCCCCATGACGCGGGACCGGTCCACCCCGGAAGGCATACCCACCGAGCTGAACGCCGAGTACTACGCCCAGCGCGCCTCGCACGCTCTCATCATCACCGAGGGCACCCAGCCCAACGCCGACGGACAGGGCTACCTGCTCACCCCCGGCATCTACTCCGAGGAGCACATCGCCGGGTGGCGTAAGGTCACCGACGCCGTGCACGGTGTCGACGGACGCATCGTCATCCAGCTCATGCACGTCGGACGGATGTCCCACCCCGACAACACCCCCCACCACCGGCAGCCGGTCGCTCCCTCCCCGGTGCAGCCGGCGGGCGACATGTTCACCCCGTCCGGCCCTCAGGAGATGCCGGTGCCGCGCGAACTGTCCACCGAGGAGGTCGCCGCCACGGTCGACGACTTCCGGCGCGCCGCGGCGGCCGCCATCGCGGCCGGCGCCGACGGCGTCGAGATCCACGGCGCCAACGGCTACCTCGTGCATCAGTTCCTCGCCACCAACACCAACCAGCGCACCGACCGCTACGGCGGCTCCATCGACAACCGCATCCGCTTCGCCGTCGAGGTCGCCACCGCCGTGGCCGAGGAGATCGGCGCCGGCTGCACCGGCTTCCGGATCTCTCCCGGGAACCCGTTCAACGACATCGCGGAGAGCGACACCCACGAGCTGTACCCGGCACTCGTGCGCGCCCTCGCCCCGCTCGACCTCGCCTACCTGCACATCGGCAACTGCGGCGACGACGAACTCCTGCACACCCTCCGCAAGCTGTGGCCGAACACCTTGGTTCTCAATCGGGCCGGCACCGACATCGCCACCCGCGCGAAGGACATCGAAGACGGCCTGGCCGACATCGTCACCGTCGGTGTGATGGCACTCGCCAACCCCGACCTGGTCGAGCGCGTACGCACCGGCGCGCCGCTGAACACCCCCGACCCCGCCACTTTCTACGGCGGCGGCGAGGCCGGTTACACCGACTACCCCACCCACACCGCCTGACAAATCCTGGCCATACCGGTCCTGGCGGACCGGTATGGCCAAATGGCCCCATGGAGGTACCACGTGTCTGAGCACGCTGCTGTTGAACTGAGCCCGGAAGCGATCGAATTCGCGGAATGGTTGGCCGCAGGGGCGAATCCCAGTCCGAGTTGGATGCGGCGCGCATCCAGGCGGAGCAAGTCCATCTCGCGGCCCGGGAGCCGGAAGGCGTCACCTATCGGGAGGTGGACGCAGGTGGCGTTCTGGGAATCTGGTGCGAACCCGTCGACGGAAACACCGACTACGTCCTCCTGCACAGTCACGCCGGGGGCTCCGTGCTGGCGTCAGCTTTTCCACCGAGCAGCGCGACAGCATCGAGGACGGCTGCCCCAACGCCGCCCTGCTCGACGAGATCGGACGCTCCACGGATCCCAGAGACAGGCGTACACCGACGGCGCGCTGGTCCTCGTCGACGGCTTCGCCGCCCGCCTGGCACCCCACGATCCGCCGTCGGCGCGTCTGAAGTCACTCAGCCTCCTCGGCATGTTGGCCGGGACGCTGCAACTCTCCCGTGCCCTGACGGACCGGCAGCTTGCCGACGAACTCCTCGAACAGGGAATCCGCAACGCCCTGGCACTGCTGGATGCCGAGCAGCACAACTGACCCGAAAATCCACCCTGAGATGCCATCCGCGTATCGATCACGGGGCTGGTCTGGTCGAACAGGGTTTCCTGATCGGGTGAGCGCACGAGACTCGAGTCGGCGTGCAAGTCGAACGGCACGCGCCCCGAGGGGCACGTGCCGTGTGGTTCCCTCGGGTAGGGGCTTATCCGGTCATGGACGGGGCGAAGGGTGACAGGGCGGGTGCGAGCTGCACACCGGGGGCCAGGCCGAGGGCGACTAGGGCGTCGGGCAGGCCGCGCCCGACGCGTGCGGCATCCATAGTGCCCGGGGCGGCCAGCTGGCTGCAGCTGGCGGCGATGATGTCAAACAGGTGCTGCACCCGCCCTGGTCCGCGGGGCAGCAGTTGGCCGTGGAAATCCTCGTGGTGGGCGAGAACGAGGGCCGCGAGACCGGCAACGTGGGCCGAGGCCGTGCCGGTGCCGTCGAGGGCCGCGTATCCGCCCTGCGGCGAGCATGACAGGACCGCCACGCCGGGAGCGGCCGCGTCGACGCCAGGGCCGTAGCAGCTGAACGGCGCGGCGAACAGTCCTTCTGGGGTCATTTGCGGGCCCACATGGGTGGCTTGGGAGGTGTCCGGCGGGAAGGACCCGAAGACTCCGAGCGCACCCACAGCGAACACGGTGGGCAGCGAACCGGGGAAGCAGACCGGGCCGCCAGAGTCGCCCGCGGGGGCGACGCAGGCGATACCCGCCGCGTTGGCGTCGGCCAGTTTGCGGGAGACCAGCGCCGACGGGTACGGGGTCGCCACGGCTACGTGCGCGATGTCGACCTCGCGTTCGATGCAGTGGTCCAGGGCGGCGATCAGGTCGCTGAAGCACCCCTCTGGCAGCACCTTACAGACCTCGATCTCGGCGTCGACCGCGGTGCCGATAACGCCCTTGCCGGTGTCCGCCCCGGCGATGACGCCCACCGCGTGCGTACCGGTGCCCACTGTGTCGTGGGTCCAGCCCTCCTTGGTGCGACGGACGAGGTCGACGCCGCCCCGCACTCGCTGCTTCAGGTCGGGATGCTCGGCGTCGACGCCCGAACCGATGATCGCGATCTTGATGCCGAAGGCGCGGAACGTGGGAGGCAGCCGGTCCAGCCGCATGGCCTGCTGGCCCCAGCCGTACTGCTGTCTCTCCTCGAGTCCCGGGTACACCTTGGCCAGCGGCGTGAGAGTGACCAGGTTCTGCTCGGTCACCGACAGGTCCGGACGACTGATCCAGCGGTCGGCGTAATCACCTCTGGGACGTACGTACAGGGACTGAATGGACTCCACGGTCTCCGTGGACAGTGTGATGGTCACCACCCCGTCGGCTCCGGTGACGCCCTGACCGGGCCACGACGAACCGATCAGGAACACGCCCGCGCCGACCAGCGGTTCGCTGTCCGGGCCGCACACGCACAACGAGATTTCCACAGGCTGCTCCAGCGGCGTGACCAGCCCGGGATCGCGCAGCGTGATCCCCGCGGCCGGCGCGGCGGCGGGTCCGGCTGCGGACAGCGGCAGGTCCGGCTCGATGTGAACGTGCAGCGACCGCATCGCCGGTACCTGGTCGTCGGGTGCCTCGACGACCGCGATTTCCGGGCAGGAGGGGGACAGCCCCACCGATTGGAGCTTCTCCGACGGCTGGAGCCTGCGGGCCACCCTGACCTCGGGCATCCGCTCCAGCCGGTCACACACCGCATCCATGCTGAGTTCGGGCACCCCCGGTGGGAGCAGGTGCTGCGGCAGCGGTGTCACCATGTACCGCTCCCGGCGCGGCTGCACCGTGAGCGGAGACGGGGCGCCTTTCCTGCGTGACGCCGTTTCTCTGCCTTCGGGTCCCAGTCCACCCGGCCCCGCGCCCTCGGACCCGCTCTCGCGGTTGTTTCCGGGCCTTTCCTTGACCATTGCGTCCACCTTCACCACGCCTATGTCGTCCTTTGCTCCTGATGGCGACGGGCGGCTCGCGCTTCCACAGTGAGGCGGTGTGCCCGGGAACAGCTCCCGGGCACACCGCATCGCGCGCCGCCCAGGGGTCAGCCGATACCGAAGGGCTGACCCATCTGCCCGAAGCCGAAGCCGGGCTGCTGCTGCGGCTGACCGAACGACTGCTGGCCGAAGCCGCCGCCCCACTGCTGCTGGCCCTGCTGGCCCTGCTGGCCCTGCTGGCTCTGCTGCACCAGCGTCAGGATCGCGGTGGGCAGCGCCTGCTGCACGGACTGCTCCACGGCGCTGCGCACGCCCTGGACCAGCGTCGTGTGCAGCGCGACGGCCAGGTAGGGGTGCGCGTGCTGCTGGGGAATGCCCTGCTGCTGCAGCTGCTGCTGGACCTGCTGGAGCTGCTGCAGCGTCTGCTGCATGCGCTGCGCGATCTGCTGGCTCGCCTGCTGGCAGGCCTGCTGGATGGTCTGCTGGACCACCTGGGCGAGCTGCTGCTGCGGCCCGGCGATCTGCTGCCCGAACTGCTGCATGGGCTGGGTACCGGTCATCACCGACATGAAGGCTCCATTCGATGCCATGGGAAAGCCCACATAAAGGATTATGTTGGCTTATCGGATTATTCCGACGCGCTGACGCTAAAGCGGCGTCGCCCCGACCGCAATCGCGAGCCGCGCAGGAGGGGGAATCCCCCAGGCCGGATCCGGCGACCGGTGAGCCGCCAGTGGCGCGGCAGGTCCCGTCGCCCGGCTGCTGGCGGCCAGCCTCAGGCGAGCGCGGCGGGGCCTGGCCCGTCCGGGTGAAAGGCGCTGCTTGTCGCCCCGCGACACCAAGAAATCGAACGGGAATGGGAGGGGGCGTAGACACAGGTGGGCGACGTCCTGCCGTTCACTGGCCGTACGGTCGGAACGCCGGAACACCGCGCAACCTGATGGAGATCCTCGGTGTCAACGGCACACCCCCTGCCGTGTCCGCTGCCAAGTCGGGCATGAAAGTTGGATCTTCCCCAACACCGACTTGGTCGTCGACAAGCCCCCATCCCGCAAAAACCAAGAAGCTTGATCGACACGCCCAGCACATCACCGAGGATCACGGAGGGGAGTGCATAGATTAGGCCCATGGCCCTACTGCGTTGTGAAACGTGGTGGGACGCCCCGACTGGCTTGGCTCCTGACGGTCTTCGGGGCGAATGGGATATGGGGTAATTGGCAGCCCGACGGTTTCTGGTTCCGTTAGTTCAGGTTCGAGTCCTGGTATCCCAGCCAGCTCGGGTGCCGCCCATCGCGGCAGGCACCGGCGAGGCGGAACGATTGGACGGGTGGCCGGAGAAGGTCGCCAGGTGCAGGCTGGGACTGTGCCTCCAGCGCTGGCGCCCATGCTCCCGGTGATCGGTCCCGCCCCGAGGCCGGAGATCGAGGCGGAGTACGCATACGAGACGCTCTGGAATGGGGCGCGGGTCATCGCCCACCTGCCCGGAGACGGAAGTCTGCGGCTGCTGTCCCAGACCGGGTTGGACGTTACCGCCCAGTACCCCGAACTGAAGGAACTGGCAGCACTGCTGCCCGGGCCTCAGGCGGTGCTCGACGGGGAGATCATCACCCTGGACAGTGAGGGACAGCCGTCGGTGGAACGCCTGCAGCAGCGCATGAGCCTGCACCACCCGGAGGCGGTCAGTCACGCCATCGAGGACCTACCCGTCCAGCTGATGTTGTACGACATCATCTACCTCGGCGAGCCGACTGTGCAGCTGCCGTACACCGCCCGCCGCGACCTCCTCGACGACCTCGCCCTGGCCGGCCCAGGCGTCAGTGTGCCCGCGGCCTGGCCCGCACCCGCCGAGCTGGCCCTTCAAGAGACCCGCCTCGAGGGATACGACGGTGTCGTCGCCAAACGCCTCGCCAGCCAGTACCTCCCCGGACGTCGCACCCGCGACTGGATCAAAATCAAGCATCTGTCGCGAAGGTGACCCGCCACTTGGCTGGACGGTCCGCTGTCGCGGAACCGCGGCCCTGAGAGATCTACCGGCATCCCGCACCTGTGTCACTCGACCAGGCGATCGTCCAACGCTGGCTCCGGACCGGGAGGCAATGAATGACCTACGGCCCGAGATGGGCACCGAGCCCAGATGGGCAGTGACTTCCTCGCCGGTGAAGGGTGCGCTGCCGGGTCGAGTGGCCGATCGTGGTGCCGATACCTGAGTATCTAAAAATAAACTCAAACGCGGTTAGAATCGCTCCCATGGATGCGTGGACCGAAGTTCTTCAGGACACCGGCCTGGACCCCCGACTCGACCGGGACACGTCCAACTGCTCGATCGCGCGGACCCTTGAGATCGTGGGCGAGAAGTGGACGATCCTGATCCTGCGTGAGGTGTGGTACAGCTCGTCCCGGTTCAGTGACTTCGAACGCGTCCTGGGCTGTCCTCGTAACCTGCTGGCGGCGCGGCTGCGGATGCTGGTGGAGGAAGGGATCCTGGCGACCGAGACGTACAAGGAACCCGGTTCGCGCAGTCGGCCGAAGTATGTGATCACCTCTAAGGGTATGGATCTGGTGCCGGCCGTGATGGGGCTGCTGGAGTGGGGTGACCGTTACCGCGCCGACCCGGAGGGGCCGGCGGTACTGGCGCGACACCGCGAATGCGGCGCGCACGTCGACGTCCAGATTCGCTGCCGACGGGGCCACGCCGTGCAGGCGGAAGACATCGAGAGCGTTCCCGGCCCGGCATTTCGTATGAGGTCGCCCGGGTGAACTGAGGACTCGTCCGTCAGCTTTCCGTAATCCGGCAGTTGTGTCGTGTACGCGCCTGATGGAGGCGGACCTTGGTGCGGTTTCCGCAGCGGGACATGGAGCACCAGCGGCGGTTGTGGGCAGGGGAGCGGTCCAGGAAGCGCAGTGCGCAGCGCTCCGCTGCGCAGACGCGTACGCGCCGGATCTCGGCGGACAGAAGCAAGTCGGCGGCGTCCTGAGCGATGAGCGCCAGTGTGGGGTCGGCGGCGAGGGTCTTGTTGCGGTGGCCTCCAGGCGGTCGTGGGTGATGACGAGTCGCAGGGCGGGTCTGGGGGCCGCCGCTGCCGATCGGTTGAGCAGCGTCACGTCGCCGGGTGTGGGCAGGTGCCCGTCGGCGACTGCCAGTACGGCCCGGTCGACGGTCTCGCGCAGCCGTCGGGCGGACATGAGGACGGCTGGTGTGGCGGGATCGGTGGTCCCTGGTGCGAGCAGAAGGGCATGCCCCGTGCGATCGCGCGGGAACACCTGTACATCTATCTGAACTCCCCCTACAACATCGCGAAGTTCCGTTGGCTGTGCTACTCGGAGGAGGAGATCGCCGGTGGCAGCGACCGCATCGTCGACGACCTCGTGTTCTGGGGCGACCTGGAGACCATCGTCGAGAAGCTCCATGTCCATGTCGAGGCCGGAGCCGATCACGTCGCGGTGCAGGTGATCGTGATCGAGCCGGGCGAGTCCGCGATGCCGTACTGGCCCATGCTCGGCGAGGCACTCCCGCTCCCGGGCGGCACCACCTGATCCGCAGTTCATGCAGGGCGCCGGGCCTATGACGGGCCGCGGCGCCGCGACCGGGGTGGCTTGCCGAAGAAGCCGTGCGGTGTGTCACGCGGCGGCTGCCCGCTCCCTGACCCGCTCAGCCGCTCACTCGCGCACCGCCCCCTTGGTGGCGTCGGCGATGAAGCTGCGGGCGAACAGGGAGAACACCACTACCAGCGGCAGTACGGCGAGCAGTACGCCGGCCATCACCATGGCGTAGTCCTGTCGACCGTGCGAGACGTTGAGCTGGGAGAGGGCGACCTGCAGGGTCACCTTGTCGGGGTTGACCAAGGCGACGAGCGGCCAGACGTAGTCGTTCCACGCGGCGACGAAGGTATAGATGCCGAGGAAGGCGAGTCCCGGCCGGACGGCCGGCAATCCGACGTGCCAGTACTGCCGGAAGAAGCCGCAGCCGTCCATGCGGGCGGCGTCGATGAGTTCGTCGTGAATGGCGCCGATCATGTACTGGCGCATCCAGAAGATGCCGAAGGCGTTTGCTGTGGCCGGGAATATGACGGCCTTGAGTGAGCCCAGCCAGCCCAGTTCGGCCATGATGAGGTACTGGGGGATGATCGCGAGCTGGAGCGGCAGCATGAAGATGGCCATCAGCATGGCGAACAGCACGCGCCTGCCGGGGAATTCGTATTTGGCAAAGGCGAACGCCGCCAGGGAATCGAGGAGCAGGACGAGCGCCGTCGTGCTCACGGCCACGACGACCGTGTTGAACATCGCCCCGAAGAAGTCGATGCTGTCCAGCAACCGCTGGATGTTGTCGAGCAGATGAGGCCCGAAGGTGAGCTTCGGCGGGTATTTGGAGATGTCCTGCGTCGTGTTGGTCGCCATCACGATGGTCCAGTAGAACGGGAACATCGAGATCAGGACGCCGACGATCAGGATCGCGTGGAGGAGCAGTCCTCTGGCGGTCAGGGGCCGGCGGACTCTCAGTGCCTTCACCCCTTCCTCCTTCCTTGGACGGTTCGCCAGTTGATGGCCACGAACAGTAGGATGACCAGGAAGAACGCCCAGACGATCGCGGCGGCGTAACCGAAGTTGTTGTTGTCGAAAGCCTGGTGGTAGAAGTACAGAAGTGTGGTCAGCCCTGCTTGTCCCGGCCCGCCGGAATTCGGGTTGTTGGCCGCGTTGCTGCCGAACAGGACTTGAGGCTCTGTGAAACTCTGCAGGCCGTTGACCGTCGAAATGATCACCGTGAACAGAATGATCGGGCGCATCATCGGAACGGTGATGGAGAAGAAGGTTCGTACCGGCCCAGCGCCGTCGAGCTTGGCCGCCTCGTAGACATCAGAGGGAATCGCCTGCAGACCGGCCAGGTAAATGATCATGTTGTAGCCGGTCCACTGCCAGGTCATCAGCATGGCGATGACCGCTTTGATCGTCCACTCGTTGTTCAGCCAGGGGACCGACGGCACATTCACCGCCTGCAATGCCGCATTCACGACGCCGTACCGGTCGCTGAAGGCCGAGAAGAAGAAGATGGAGACCGCGACCACTGAAGTGACGTTGGGGACGAAGTAGGCAACGCGGTAGAAGCTGGTGAGGCGGCGCGTGGAATTCAGCAGGGTGGCCAGCACGAGCGCCATGAACAACATGGGGAACGTGGCGAACACCCAGATCACCAGGGTGTTCCGCAGCGCCAGCCAGAAGGTGGGGTCGTCGATCAGGAAACGGAACTGGTCGAACCCGACGAAGGTCATCTCGCCGATGCCGTCCCAGCGCTGGAACGCCAGGTACAGCGAATAGATCATCGGGAAGAACAGGAAAGTCAGGAACAGCAGGAAGAACGGCGACACCGCCACGTACTGCGGCCAGAAGGACAGAAGCCGCCGCAGCCCCCGGCGCCGCTCGGGCCGGCCGGTACTCCGGGCGGTCCGGCGGTGCTTCTGTGGAGCCTCGGGCGCTGCGGCGGGTCCGGCCGTGGGGGGTGCTGCCACTTCAGCTCACGCCCTGCTGCTTGGCGATCTGCTTGGCCTGCTCGACGGCGTCCTTCCACGCGTCGTCCGGCTTCTTGCCCTTCGACTCGATGCTGGTCAGCTCGTTGTAGTACGGCACGGCCACCGCCGCGTTCGCCGGAGCCTCGTAGAAGGCCGGAACCTTCTCGGCGGCCGGGCCGAACACCTCGATCGTCTTCTGACCGCCGAAGAACGGGTCGCCTTCGGTCAGGGCGGGCAGCTCGTAGGCGGCCGGGGCCGAGGGGAACAGCGCCGCGTCCGTGAAGCCGCGGCCCTGGTTCTCCGGGCTGAGCAGCCACTTGATGATCTCGAAGGCGACTTCCGGGTTGCGGCACTCCTTGGGCAGGGCCAGGAAGGAGCCGCCCATGTTGGAGGGCCCGCCCGGCAGGGGAGCGACTCGCCATTTGCCCGATGTGTTCGGCGCCATGTCCTTGACGTCCAGCGCCATCCAGGCGGCCCCGAGCTGGGTGGCCACGGACCCGTCGGCCACGGCCGCCTTCAGACTCTCGTCGTTGATCTTGGCGTCGGCGCCGGATTCGTAGAGGCGCACGGCGAGGTCCCAGCACTTGCGGACGTGCTCCTGGTCGCCGATGAACTTGTTGTCCTCGTCGATCATGCGCTGGCTGCCCTGGCCGAGGGACATGTCGAAGACGGCCGTCATGTTGTTGAGCAGAAACGCCTTGGGGTACGCCTTCTGGATGTCGGCGCCGATCGCGAAGTAGTCCTCCCAAGTGGATATCTCAGCGGCCACCTTGGCGGGATCCGTGGGCAGTCCGGCCTTCGCGAACATGTCCTCGCGGTAGTACATCGCGGTCGGACCGATGTCGATCGGGAAGCCGATCTGCTTGCCGTCCTGGGTCTGTCCCTGCTTCAGCTTCCAGCCCAGGTACTCCGAGGCGATCTTGTCGGCCCCCAGGGTGTTGAGGTCGATGAACCGGTTGGCGTTGGGCAGGAAGGAGGCGATGTCCTCGCCTTTGATCCCAGTGATGTCCGGTACGAAACTGCGGCCGTTCATCGTGGTGAGCAGCTTCTGCTTGAAGGTGCCGCCGATGATCGAGGACTTCAGCGTCACGTCGGTGAACTGCTTCTTGGCGTCTGCCACGACCTTGTCGCTGAGGCCACCGCCCCAGTACCACAGGGTCAGTTCCTTGCCGTCCTTCGTACCGCTGCTGCTGTCCGAGCCCCCGCACGCGGCGGTGACTCCGGCGCCCGCCGCGACGAGCAACGCCGTCTGGACGAACCGTCTACGGGACAGATCCACTTTCGTTCTCCTACTGTTCGACGTGATCGGTGACCGCGGGCGCGTCACCCGGGCACCGGGCTGCGCCAGTTCGTCGGGCAGAGCTGCCCGGTCGCAGGGCCTGAGACATGAGCGCTTCCCCTCCCCCTGAGCCGTCGACAGCGATGGCGGCATGGTGCCTTTTTGCTCAGGAAGTACCGGTGCAGTGATTACACCTGCTCGAATTACGCAGAAGCTTGCACCTGGTGCGCAGATCTGGCAAGACTTCATCGCGATCCTGCGCGAGTTTGATTGAACTTGGAGGGTGAAGTGACCGGCATGCTTCCCGACCGCCGCCATGAACTGATCTTGCGAGCGCTGCGCTCGGACGGCCCGACCGCCGTCGTCGCGCTGGCAGAGAGGCTGAGTGTGAGCCGGGCGACGATCCGCCGTGACCTGGGGCAATTGGAGGATGAAGGTCTACTGAGACGGGTCCACGGCGGCGCGATGCCGGCCGAAGGCGGAGACGAACCCTTCACGGAGGTGGCATCCCTACGGGTGGCGGCGAAGGACACCCTCGCGGACAAGTGCGCCGACCTCGTCAGCGACGGAGAGACCCTCCTGCTCGACATCGGCACCACGACACACCGGCTGGCACGCCGCCTGCGGGGCCGCGCCGTCACCGTGATCACCAGCAGTCTCGCCGTGTACGAGGAACTCGCCGAGGATCCGTACGTCCAGCTGGTGATGCTCGGCGGAGCCGTCCGGCGCGACTACCGCTCGCTGGCCGGCTTCCTCACCGAGGACAATCTCCGGCAGATCCATGCCGACCGGCTGTTCCTGGGCACCAGCGGCATCCGCCCGGACGGCAACGTCCTGGACACCACCTCCGTGCAGGTGCCGGTGAAACGGGCCATGATCGCCGCCAGCGAACAGGTCGTCCTGATGGCGGACGCCGGAAAGTTTCCGGGCACCGGTATGGCCCGGGTGTGTGGGCCCGGCAGTCTCGACATGGTGGTGACCAATGCGCCCACGGACCTGGCGACGCGCAGCGCACTGCAGGCGGCCGGAGTCGAGGTGGCCGAGGTGTGAGACCGGTGCCCTGAGCCTCGTCGGACGCATCCGGGTCCGCCGTTCACCTCGAAGTCGTTCACTTCGGGGGCGACGCTCAAGTCCACGCATCGCCCGGGTGTCACGTCCGTACGACCGTGACACCCGCCTCCTCCAGGGCCGAGCATGTCGCCGCGTCCGCTCCGGTGTTGGTCACGACCACATCGAGTTCCTCGGGCCCGCAGACCTGGGCCATGCCCGTGCCGGGGAACTTCCTCTCGTCGGCGAGGAGTACCACCCGGTCACCGGCCGCGATCATGGAACGCTTGACGGGCACCTCGATGACGGTGGTGTCCATGACCTGGCCACCGGGGCGGACACCGCTCGTGCCCAGGAACAGCCAGTCGGCATGCAACTGCCGCAGATTGTCCTCCGTGAGAAAGCCGACCAGCGAGCGGTACTCGCGTCTGACCATGCCGCCGAGCAGCACCAGCTCGATGCTCTCCTCCTTCGCGAGTTCCTCGTACACCACAAGGTTGCTGGTGATCACGGTGAGCTGGCGACCGCGCAACTGCCGGGCCAGCCGATAGGCGGTCGTTCCGATGTCGAGAAGGACCGACTGACCGTCCTCGATCATGGCGGCGGCGCGCACCGCTATCGCGTCCTTCTCGGCCACGCCCACCCCGACGACCTCCGCGAACGGCTGGTCGCCCTGCTGGTCGTCCTCCCCGATGACCGCTCCACCGTGGACCCGGGTGAGCAGCCCCTCCTCTTCCAGCCGGACCAGGTCGCGCCGGACGGTCGCGGCGCTCACGCCCAGCTCCCCGCAGAGATCGGTCACCGATGCGGGGCCGCCCGAGCGCAGAGCTCGCAGGATCAGTTGGTGTCGTCGCTCAGCCAGCACGCGCCAGACACTACTCGTCAAACGCGATCAGATCTATGCGCGTTCTTGCAGAAATTTTTCCATTCTTCTGCACGCTGATCCCGGGTTCCTCCGCCTGGCCTGCAGACTTCTGAAGCTCTCGAACGGCGCTCGAACGCGTCAGTGACGTTGTCTGGTGCCAACCGACAATCCTCGTCACACTGGGCAGCGTGGACGCGGATCACACCGGCGACCCCGGTCTCTTCGGCCCTTCCTCGGTCACCTGGCAACTGCACAGCGACCCGATGATGTGGGTCGCAGGCGTCCGCGCGCTCTACCTCCAGGCTCTCCACCCGCGCGCGGTGCGCGGGGTCATGCAGAACTCGGACTTCCGCAAGGACGCCTGGGGCCGGCTGATGCGTACGGCCAACTTCGTCGGGACGGCGACGTACGGCACGACAGAGGCGGCCGAGAAAGCGGGCGCCCGCGTCCGGAAGATCCACGCCATGCTCACCGCGACGGACCCCGACACGGGTGAGCGCTACCGGATCGACGAACCCGAGCTGCTGCTCTGGGTGCACTGCGCGGAGATCGACTCCTACCTCGATGTCGCGCGCCGCTCCGGGATCCGCCTCACGGAAGCGCAGGCCGACCGCTATATCGGCGAACACCGCGAGAGCGCCCGGCTGGTGGGCCTCGACCCCGAGGACGTACCCGCCGACCAGGGCCAACTCGCCGCCTACTTCGACAAGATACGGCCCGAGCTGGCCGCCGGAGAGGAGGCACGGGACGTCGAGGACTTCCTGCGCCGGCCGCCGACGCCCGTCCTGCTCGTCCCGGCGCGCGAACTGGTCTGGCGGGGAGTGGCGGAACTCGCGTACGCCTCACTGCCGCCGTACGCCCATGAGCTGTACGGACGATCCGCACCCTCGCACGAGGCGGTGAACCTTCAACTGCGTTTCACCGGCACCATGCTGCGCAGCATTCCCGCACGTGTGCGCTGGCAACTCCCGCCCAAGCACATTATCCGTGCCATGTCACGGCTCGGCCGCGGCTCCCGACCGGCCCCGTACAAACTCGGACGATAGCTCGCCATACTGGACGGGCCAGGGGAGGGCGGGGACACACGACGGGGGCGGGCGGCAGCAATGGGGGAGACCAGGCTGATCCAGGGCCGGTACCGGCTGCTCGACCTGATCGGTCGTGGCGGCATGGGGGAGGTGTGGCGTGCGCGCGACGAGTCGCTGGGCAGACAGGTCGCCGTCAAGTGCCTCAAACCACTGGGCCACCATCACGACCAGTCCTTCACCCGGGTCCTGAGGGAGCGGTTCAGGCGCGAGGCCCGCGTGGCCGCCGCACTCCAGCACCGCGGGGTGACCGTCGTCCACGACTTCGGCGAGTCCGACGGCGTGCTCTATCTCGTCATGGAGCTGCTGGAAGGGCGCAACCTCAGCCAGCTCCTGGAGGACAACAAGCATCATCCGCTGCCGGTGGCGGACGTCGTGGAGATCGCCGACCAGGTGTCCGCCGCTCTTGCCTACACCCACCAACAGGGCATCGTGCACCGCGACTTGAAGCCCGCGAACATCATGCGGCTGACCGATGGCACGGTGAAGATCTGCGACTTCGGCATCGCCCGCCTCGGCCACGACATCGGTTTCACGGCCCGCCTGACCGGCACGGGCATCGCGATGGGCACCCCGCACTACATGTCGCCGGAGCAGATCAGCGGCTCGTCCGTCGACGAACGCAGCGACCTCTACTCGTTCGGCTGCGTACTGTACGAGATCGCCACCGGGGCGCCGCCGTTCGACCTCGACGACGCCTGGGCCGTACTCGTCAGCCACCGCGATACTCCTCCCGAGCCGCCGCGCCGCCACCGCGCCGAACTCCCCGACTACGTCGAGGAGATCATCCTGGATCTGCTGGCCAAGGAGCCCGAGCAACGCCCGCACGACGCCCGCGAGCTGAGCCACCGCATCAGCGCGGCCCGCACCACGCCGGCGTACGTGCCGACCGTGGCGTCTCCTCCCGTGCGCCGGCAGGCACCGGAACCGGCCACCGCCCCCGAACCGCGACTGCCCTCCTGGACCCGCGGCATGACCACCGGCCACAAGGCGGCCGGAGCAGGCCTGCACACCACACCGCCGGACGCCGCGGCGGGCCTGACCAGCGACTGGATCGCCCGTACCGACTCCCGCTTCGCCCAGGAGCCCGTACAGGCCGAACGCCCCACGCCGTCACCGGAGTTGATCAGCACCCTCACCGGCCGGCACAACGCGGGCCTGAGCCTGGGGCGCCTCGGCCGCTGGGCGGAGGCCGGCGAGGTGCATCGCGCGGTCGCCGCCGAACGCGAGCACGCGCTGGGTCCCGACCATCCCGACACCCTTGCCAGCCGGTACGAGGTCGCCTTCACCCTCAGCCGTACCGGGCGCCCCGCCGACGCGCTGCGCGAGTACACGCACGTGGCCGATTCCAGGGAGCGGGTGCTCGGGTCCGACCACCCGGACACACTGGCCGCGCGACAGGAAATGGCATACGTACTGGGGCAGTTGGGTCGCCACTTCGAGGCGCACCAGGTGTACACGTCGGTGCTCGCGGCCCGGGAGCGCGCCATGGGACCCGACCACCCCGACACCCTGCGCTGCCGCCACAACCTCGCCTTCAGCCTCAGCAGGCTCGGGCGCCTGGAGGACTCGTACCGCATGGCCCTGGACGTGGCCGCGGCCCGCGCGAGAGTGCTCGGCGCGAACCATCCCGACACCCTCGTGACCCGGTACGAAGTGGCCTACGCGCTAGGCCAGTTGGGCCGCTGGCCGGAAGCGCTCCAGACCTACCAGGAGGTCGCCGAAGCCCGTGCGGGGGCTCTCGGGTCCGACCACCCCGACACGCTCGCCGCGCGCTACGAGGTCGGCATCAGCCTCGGCCGGCTCGGCCGCAGCGCCCAGGCCCTGACGCTGTACCGCGACCTGATCGACGACCGCACCCGCGTCCACGGCCCGGCCCACCCCGAGACGCTGCGCGCCCGCCACGGCCTCTGCGTCAACCTCGGCCGGCTCGGCCGCTGGGAGGAGGCGCTCGCCGAGTCTCGCGACGTGTGTGCCATCCGTGAGCGCGTCCTCGGTCCCGATCACCCGGACACCCTGGTCAGCCGTCGCGAGGTCGCCGTCGGCCTCGGCTGGCTCGGCCGCTGGGCCGACGCGCTCACGGAGTACCGCCGTGTCGCCACCGCCCGCGAGCAGGTCCTGGGCGCCGACCATCCCGACGCCCTCGCCAGCCGCAATGACGAGGCGCACTGTCTGGAGCAACTTGGGCGTGGGGCGGAGGCGGTGGAGTTGTACCGGAGGGTGGCTGCTCTGCGGGGCGCTCCGCGGGAGGCGCAGTAGGCGCACTAGGAATCTGCGGGTTCGTTGTGGCTGGTCGCGCAGTTCCTCGCGCCCCTGGGTGCGTGGTCGGGGCCGTGGGCCGGTGCGTCAGCCCGTCGCAGGGTGGGCATACGGCCCTTCGGCTCACACAGGGCGCGTAGGTGGCCTGAGACAGAACCTGCGCGACGGGCATACGACGCACCGGCCCACGTCCCCTCCCGCCGGTGGGAAACTGCGGGTGGTTGGGGGCGCGGGCTTTTCCGGGGCGCTTGCTCTTCGGGGGTGCGGGCAGTCGCAGGCCTTTCAGGGGCGCGGGGACTGCGCGACAAGCCACGACGGGCCCGCAGTCGCCCGCGAAACCGAACCCACCGACTCCCGTAGGCACCCGCCCAACCGCCGGAGGCAACCGGCCGCGTATCTCTGGCCGACCTAGATCACCGCGTGTTACGAAGAGGCATGCCTGCACTCAAGGGACACAAGGAATTCGACGCCGTGATCGTCGGCGGGGGCCACAACGGTCTGGTCGCCGCCGCCTACCTGGCCCGCGCGGGGAAGTCCGTTCTGCTACTGGAACGGCTGAGGAACACCGGGGGCGCCGCCGTGTCCAGCCGGCCGTTCGCCGGGCTCGACGCACACCTGTCCCGGTACTCGTACCTGGTCAGCCTGCTGCCTCGGAAGATCGTGCGGGATCTCGGCCTCGACTTCCGGGTGCGAGGACGCACCGTGTCCTCGTACACACCCGCCGAACGCGACGGACGGCCGACCGGACTGCTCGTCGGCAGCGGCGAACGGCGCACCAGAGAGGCCTTCGCGCGGCTCACAGGCTCGGACCACGAGTACCGGGCCTGGCAGCGCTTCTACGCCATGACCGGCCGCGTCGCCAAGCAGGTGTTCCCCACCCTCACCGAACCCCTGCCCACCCGCGACGAGCTCAGCCGCCGCATCGACGACACGGAAGCTTGGCGGGCGCTCTTCGAGGAACCGATCGGCGCGGTCATCGAGGAGACCTTCGCCGACGATCTCGTACGCGGCGTCGTGCTCACCGACGCGCTCATCGGCACCTTCGCCGACGCCCACGACCCCTCCCTGCGGCAGAACCGCTGCTTCCTCTACCACGTGATCGGCGGCGGCACGGGCGACTGGGACGTACCGGTCGGCGGCATGGGCGCCCTCACCGACGCGCTGGCCGGAGCCGCCCGCGCCGCGGGCGCCGTCATCGCGACCGGGCACGACGTGGTACGGGTCGAGAGCGACGGACACGCCGCCGAGGTCACGTACCGGAGTGAGGACGCGGAAGGAGTCGTCGCGGCCCGGCATGTACTGGTGAACGCCTCGCCGCAGGAACTCGCGCGGCTCACGGGGGAGGCGCCGCCCACCCCCGCCGAGGGCGCCCAGCTCAAGGTGAACATGCTGCTCAAGCGACTGCCGAGGCTCCGCGACACCTCCGTCGATCCCCGCGAGGCGTTCTCCGGAACCTTCCACATCGCCGAGGGATACGAGCAGTTGGCGACCGCCCACGCACAGGCCGCGTCAGGCGAGCTGCCCGCCGCGCCGCCCTCCGAGATCTACTGCCACTCCCTCACGGACCCCACGATCCTGGGCCCCGACCTGGTCCGCCAGGGCTACCAGACACTCACCCTCTTCGGCCTCCACACACCGGCCCGGCTCTTCGCCCACGACAACGACGCCGTACGGGAGGAACTGCTCAAGTCGACCCTCGCCCAACTGGACACCCACCTGGCCGAACCCCTCACCGACTGCCTGGCCATGGACGCGGACGGCCGCCCCTGTATCGAGGCGAAGACCCCCCTCGACCTGGAACGCGACCTGCGGCTGCCCGGCGGCAACATCTTCCACCGCGACCTCGCCTTCCCCTACGCCCAGGAGGGCACCGGCCGCTGGGGCGTGGAGACGGAGCATGCGAACGTCCTGCTGTGCGGCGCGGGCGCGGTGCGGGGCGGCGGCGTGAGCGGGGTGCCGGGGCACAACGCGGCGATGGTGGTGCTGGAGGATCGGGGGCAGGGATAGCCTCAGTCGCCGGTCAGTTGGCGGAAGGCGTCCAGCCCTCCGCCTCGATCCGTGCCGCGTCCGACGGTCTGGCCTCGTCGAAGACGACGCGGTCGTCGGCCTCGACACGCAGACCGTCCACGTACACGCCGCGGCCGACGTAGCGCTGGTCCGTCGTGTAACGCCACCGCAGCAGGGCCTGTGGGGCCGCGGCAAGGTCCGCGGTGAGCAGGTACCAGGCCCGGCCCGACCAGCCGGTCACCGAACCGGCCGGATGCGCCTGCGCCTCCTCGCCGTGGCGCCGCGTCGTGAACGGCACCGGCTGCCACGACGTGCCGCCGTCCGCCGAGGACTCCAGGAACAGGGCGTCCGACCGCGGTTCGGTGTCCCACCACAGGGCGCACCGCAACCGGCCGCCGGCGGGGACGGCGAGCGCAGGGAGCGTGAGCGTCGCGGATGCCGCGGTGGCCATGCCGGAGAACCAGGCCGTACGCCCTCGCGCAGGACGGACCGGGACGGCACGCGCCAGGTTGTTCGCGGCGGCGACCCGGGGTGCGGAGCCGGATCGCCAACTGCGAACGGGATGAACGGAGTTGCCGAGCACGATCAGAAAGGAGTCGGTGGTCGGGTCGAGGACCATCGACGTGCCGGTGAAGCCGGTGTGCCCTGCGGTGCGCGGGGTGGCCATCGCGCCCATGTACCAGTGCTGGTAGAGCTCGAAGCCGAGGCCGTGCTCGTCGCCCGGGAACGCCGTGTTGAAGTCGGTGAACATCAGCTCCACCGACTCGGGCGTCAGGATCCGGCCCCGGCCGTATGAGCCGAGGTTGAGGAGCGTACGGCCTAGTACTGCGAGGTCCCAGGCGGTGGAGAAGACACCCGCGTGGCCCGCGACCCCGCCCAGGCTGTACGCGTTCTCGTCGTGCACCTCGCCCCACACCAGGCCGCGGTCGATCCCGGACCAGGGCTTACGGGCGTCCTCCGTGGCGGCGATCTTCGGCTTCCAGGAGGCGGGCGGGTTGTAGCGAGTGCGGTGCATCCCGAGTGGAGCGGTGATCTCGTTTCGGAGCAGTGCATCCAGAGGGTGACCGGAGATCTCCTCCAGGACCAGCTGGAGCGAGAGCAGATTGAGATCCGAGTAGAGGTACGTGGTGCCCGGCGGATCGATCGGCGCCTCGTTCCAGATGAGCTGGAGCTTCTCCTCGTACGTCGGCGCGTTGTAGAGCGGGATCCAGGGCTGGAAACCGGAGGTGTGCGTGAGGAGCTGACGGATCGTGATGTCCTGCTTGCCCGCGCCCCCGAACTCCGGCAGGTACGAGGCGACCTTCCCCTCCAGCTCCAGAGCGCCCCGCTCGATCTGCTGCACGGCCAGGATCGAGGTGAACAGCTTCGAGACCGAGGCAAGGTCGAAGACGGTGTCCTCGGCCATCGGGATCTGCTGCCCCGCGGGGAAGGCCACGCCGGTGTCCGTCTTCTCGTCGTACGCGGAGTAGTGCACCGCCTTGCCGATCGGCTGATGCAGGGCGACCGTGCCGCCGCGTCCGGCGAGTAATACGGCGCCCGCGTACCAGGGGTACGTGGGGGAGGGGCCGAGGAACCTCTCGGCGTCCGCGACGAGTTGGCGCAGATGTCCGGCGAGCAGGCCCGCCCGCTCGGGGGTTCCGGGCCGCAGGGTGGGCCGTCCGTGCTCGGGTGCTGCCGAGGCGGGGCCCGCCGGGAAGGGCACGAGGGCCAGTGCGCCGCCCAACGCCAGAGTCTTTCCGACGAGTTGGCGACGGGGCAGCCCGCCGCCGCTCTGTCTGCCCGCTCCGTCCTCTGCGCCTTCGGCCATCGAGAAGCCTCCCGTAGCGAATCGTGCGCCAGCCCGCTTCAAAGTATCTTGCCCCGCTCGAGAGAGGACTGACGCACCTCTCAGAAGTCCGAGGCAGAGAAATCTGACGGAGCATCAGAAAAAGTCTTCCCTCGTCCACAGGTCTGCGGCATCCTGCGGCCATGCAGACGGAGCTGAGCAAGAAACTGGGAGTCGAGCACGCCATTTTCGGCTTCACGCCGTTCCCCGCAGTCGCCGCGGCCATCAGCCGGGCCGGCGGTTTCGGCGTGCTCGGCGCGGTCCGCTACACCGCCCCCGACGACCTCAAACGCGACCTCGACTGGGTCGAGAAACACGTCGACGGCATGCCGTACGGCCTGGACGTCGTCATGCCGGCCAAGAAGGTCGAAGGCGTCACCGAGGCCGATGTCGAGGCGATGATCCCCGAGGCGCACCGGCAGTACGTCAAGGACACCCTGGCCAAGTACGGCGTGCCGGAACTCGCCGAGGGCGAGGCCTCCGGCTGGCGTATCACCGGCTGGATGGAGCAGGTGGCCCGCAACCAGCTCGACGTCGCCTTCGACTATCCGATCAAGCTGCTGGCCAACGCGCTCGGTTCACCGCCCGCCGACGTCATCGCGCGCGCTCATGACCAGAGTGTGCTGGTCGCCGCGCTCGCGGGCAGCGCCCGGCACGCCCGCAAGCACGCGGAGGCGGGCATCGACATCGTCGTCGCCCAGGGCTACGAGGCGGGCGGACACACCGGTGAGATCGCCTCGATGGTGCTCACGCCCGAAGTCGTGGACGCCGTCGACCCGTTGCCCGTACTGGCGGCCGGCGGCATCGGCAGCGGACAGCAGGTGGCCGCCGCGCTCGCTCTCGGCGCCCAAGGAGTGTGGCTCGGCTCCCTGTGGCTGACGACCACCGAGGCCGACATGCACTCGCCTGCCGTGACCCGGAAACTTCTCGCCGCCGGGTCCGGCGACACGGTCCGCTCGCGTGCGCTGACCGGGAAACCCGCACGGCAGCTGCGTACCGAATGGACCGACGCCTGGGACGACCCGAACGGGCCCGGAACGCTCCCCATGCCGCTCCAGGGCCTGCTCGTCGCCGAGGCGGTCTCGCGGATCCAGAAGTACGAGGTGGAGCCGCTGCTCGGCACGCCCGTCGGGCAGATCGTCGGCCGGATGAACAGCGAGCGCAGTGTCCAGGCCGTCTTCGACGACCTCACCCGCGGCTTCGAGCGGGCCGTCGACCGAATCAACCGGATCGCTGGAAGGAGCGAGGAGTGACCCAGGCCCCCAATGCTTCCGCCAACGGCTTCTGGGCCCAGGCAGCCGCAGACCCCGAGCGTACGGTCCTGATCGCCCCCGACGGGGAGAAGTGGACCGCCGGACGGCTGCATGCCGAGACCAACCGCCTCGTCCACGGGCTGCGTGCCGCCGGGCTCGAGCGCGGCGACGCCTTCGCGGTCGTGCTGCCCAACGGAGTCGAGTTCTTCACCGCGTACCTGGCCGCCCAGCAGGCGGGTTTCTACCTCGTCCCCGTCAACCACCACCTCGTCGGCCCCGAGATCGCCTGGATCGTCTCCGACTCGGGGGCCAAGGTGCTCCTCGCGCACGAGCGGTTCGCGGACGCCGCACGGCACGCCGCCGACGAGGCGAAGCTGCCCCAGGCGCGGCGGTACGCGGTCGGTTCGGTCGAGGGCTTCAGGCCGTACGCCCAACTCCTCGACGGACAGCCCGAGTCGGCACCCGGCGACCGCACCCTCGGCTGGGTCATGAACTACACCTCGGGCACCACGGGCCGCCCGCGCGGCATCCGGCGCCCCCTGTCCGGCAAGCTCCCCGAGGAGGCGTATCTCGGCGGTTTCCTCGGCATCTTCGGGATCAAACCGTTCGACGACAACGTGCACCTCGTCTGCTCGCCGCTCTACCACACGGCCGTGCTCCAGTTCGCGGGCGCGTCCCTGCACATCGGCCACCGCCTCGTCCTGATGGACAAGTGGACGCCCGAAGAGATGCTGCGCCTCATCGACACCCACCGGTGCACGCATACGCACATGGTCCCGACCCAGTTCCACCGCCTGCTGGCACTGCCCGACGAGGTACGGGCCCGCTACGACGTCTCCTCCATGCGGCACGCCATCCATGGCGCCGCCCCCTGCCCCGACCATGTGAAACGGGCCATGATCGACTGGTGGGGCAACAGCGTCGAGGAGTATTACGCGGCCAGCGAGGGCGGTGGCGCCTTCGCGACCGCCGAGGACTGGCTGAAGAAGCCCGGCACGGTCGGCAAGGCCTGGCCCATCAGCGAACTCGCCGTCTTCGACGACGACGGGAACAAGCTGCCGCCCGGTGAACTCGGCACCGTCTACATGAAGATGAGCACAGGAGGCTTCTCGTACCACAAGGACGAGACCAAGACGAAGAAGAACCGCATCGGCGACTTCTTCACCGTCGGCGACCTCGGCTATCTCGACGAGGACGGCTACCTCTTCCTCCGCGACCGCAAGATCGACCTGATCATCTCGGGCGGCGTCAACATCTACCCGGCCGAGATCGAGTCCGCGCTGCTCACCCACCCCGCCGTCGCCGACGCCGCCGCGTTCGGCATCCCGCACGACGACTGGGGCGAACAGGTCAAGGCCGTCGTCGAACCCGCCCCCGGCTTCACACCGGGCGAGGCACTGGCCGCCGAGATCCTCGGCCACTGCGAACGCCAACTGGCCGGTTACAAACGGCCCAAGAGCGTCGACTTCATCGAGACGATGCCACGCGACCCCAACGGGAAGCTGTACAAGCGACGACTGCGGGAGCCGTATTGGGAGGGGCGCACTCGTCCCGTCTAGCTGAGGTGGCGGGCGGACAGTTCACTCGCTTGCCGCCCTGTGCGCCCGCCACCGCCATGCCCGGAGTTGACCCGCTCGAGCCGCCGCACGAGGATCGCGGCAGGGCAGCGGCACGAAGGAGCGGGCATGACGGTGGCGGCGGGACGCAATGTGACGGTCGACGGGGTGCTGCGGCGCAGTGCCCGCCGGACACCCGCCCGCGTCGCGGTCCACTACGGCGAACGGACCTGGACCTACGAGGAGTTGGACGACGCCGTCTCCCGTGCCGCCCGGGTGCTGCGCGACACGGGGCTGGCACCCGGCGACCGGGTCGGCGCCTACGGTCACAACTCGGACGCGTACCTGATCGGCTTCCTGGCCTGCGCACGGGCCGGTCTGGTACACGTACCGGTCAACCAGAACCTGACCGGTGACGACCTCGCGTACATCGTCGGCCAGTCCGGCAGCACGCTGGTGATGGCCGACCCGGACCTCGCCGGTCGACTCCCGGACGGCGTACGGGTGTTGCCGCTGCGCGACGCCGACGACTCGCTGCTCGCGCGGCTGGCCTCCACGCCGCCGTACGACGGTGAGGAGCCGCGTACCGAGGACCTGGTGCAGTTGCTCTACACCTCGGGCACCACGGCCGCGCCGAAGGGCGCGATGATGACGCATCGTGCGCTGGTGCACGAGTACCTGAGCGCGATCGCCGCCCTCGACCTGAGTGCCGGCGACCTGCCCGTGCACTCGCTGCCGCTGTACCACTCGGCACAGATGCATGTGTTCCTGCTGCCGTATCTCGCGGTCGGCGCCAGCAACACCATCCTCGACGCGCCCGACGCCGAGCAGATCTTCGACCTGATCGAGAACGGTCGCGCGGACAGCCTGTTCGCTCCGCCCACCGTGTGGATCGGGTTGTCGAACCGCCCCGACTTCACCACCCGTGATCTGAGCGGGCTGCGCAAGGCGTACTACGGGGCGTCGGTCATGCCCGTGCCCGTACTGGAACGCCTGAAGGAGCGGCTGCCGAAGCTGGCCTTCTTCAACTGTTTCGGGCAGAGCGAGATCGGCCCGCTGGCCATGGTGCTCGGACCGCACGAGCACAAGGGACGGATGGATTCCTGCGGGCGCCCGGTGCTGTTCGTCGAGGCGCGGCTGGTGGACGAGTCCGGCGAGGATGTGCCTGACGGGGAGCGGGGCGAGATCGTCTATCGGTCACCGCAGCTGTGCGAGGGCTACTGGGACAAGCCCGAGGAGACGGCCGGGGCCTTCCGCGACGGCTGGTTCCACTCCGGGGATCTCGCCGTGCGTGACGCCCACGGGTACTTCACCGTGGTCGACCGGGTGAAGGACGTGATCAACTCCGGTGGTGTACTGGTCGCTTCGCGCCAGGTCGAGGACGTGCTCTACACGCATGACGCGGTGGCCGAGGTCGCGGTGATCGGACTGCCGGACGAGCGCTGGATCGAGGCCGTGACCGCGGTGGTCGTCCGCCGGGGCGAGGTGCCGGAGGAGGAGCTGCTCGCATACGCCCGTGAGAAGCTCGCCGGCTTCAAGGCGCCGAAGCGGGTCCTGTTCGTGGACGAGCTTCCCCGCAACGCGAGCGGCAAGATCCTCAAGCGGGAGCTGAGGGACCGGTTCCAGGACGAGCCCGACCGAACCATCGCCCCAGGTGATTGAACGGTCAGGGACGACGAGCCGTACACATTTCGGCGGACCCGACCACCCGGGCCCGGTCCGCCGCGCCACCAGCGGGAAACGCACGGAAGGACCTCCGGGTTGTCGAGCACCACGAACTCACCTCAACTGCCGGACACGGATCGGACAACCGCGGAAAAGGACCAGACGCCGGAGGAGGTTCCACCGGCGGACACGCCTGATGACGCCGTTGCCGAGGCTTCTGGGGAGGACAGCGCAGCCGACGAGAGCCCTGCCGCCAGGCAATCCACCACCGAAGCCCCAGCTGAACCCGTTGAACCTGTTGAAGCCGCCGCCGAAGAAGAAGCGCCCGCTGAACGCGCGGAATCCGCCGAAGCCGGCACCGAGGAGAAGCCCCCCGCGAGCGACGCCGACGCCCCCACGGATGCCCCGGCCGACGCTCCGTCCGAGGCTCCGTCCGACGCTCCGGACGAACCCGTCACCCCGCGCCGCCGGCGTGACAGACACCCCGCCGCGGTGCGCCACGTCGGCTGGACGATCACGGCCCTGTCCCTCGGCCTCGTGTGCTTCGCGCTCCTCATGCCGACCTCGATCGAAGCCTTCCGGCCAGGACTCTTCGTACGCATCCCCGTGGAGGCGATCCTCGGCGCCGGCGTCCTGATCTTCCTGCCGCGCAGGCCACGGATGGTGGCGGCGGCCCTCGCCGGTCTGGGCCTCGGCGTGCTGACCGTGCTGAACATCCTCGACATCGGCTTCAACATGTTCCTCGGCCGAGGATTCAACGTGGTTCTCGACTGGGTCCTGTTCGACGACGCGAAGGCCTATCTCGAGGACTCGATGGGCAGCGGCGGCACGATCGCCGCCGTCATCGGGGTCGTGGCGCTCGTCCTGGCCGTACTCGCCGTGATGACCCTGGCGGTGCTCCGGCTGAGCAACGTCCTGGCACGCGACCGCGACAAGGCCACCCGTACCACCGTGCTGATCGGAACCGCCTGGGTCACCTGCGCGGCGCTCGGCCTCCAGCTCGCCGGCACGCCGCTCGCCGCCAGAAGCACGGTCGCCCTGGTCGAAGACCGTATGAAGCGGGTGCGCGCCACCATCAAGGACGAGGCGGCGTTCGCCAAGGAGGCCAAGAAGGACAAGTTCGGCAACACGCCGGGCGACCAGCTGCTCACCGACCTGCGCGGCAAGGACGTCATCTTCACCTTCATCGAGAGCTACGGCCGCAGCGCGATCGAGGACGAGGACATCGCACCGGGCGTCAACGCGACCCTCACCGCCAAGAACGAGGAGCTGACCCGGGCCGGGTTCGCCGCCAAGAGCGGCTGGCTCACCTCGGCGACGTACGGCGGCAACAGCTGGCTCGGCCACTCCACGTTCCTGTCGGGCCTGTGGATCAACAACCAGAACCGCTACCGCGTCGTCACCGCGGGCGAGCACCTGACCCTGACGGGGGCCTTCCAGCGCACCGGTGCCTGGCGGACGGTGGGTGTCATGCCGGGCGTCCAGAAGAGCTGGCCGGAGGGCAAGTTCTATGGCCTCGACCAGGTCTACGACTCCCGGGACCTCGGCTACAAGGGCCCCAAGTTCAGCTGGTCGACGATGCCCGACCAGTACGCCCTGAAGGCCTTCGAGGAGCTGGAGCACGGCAAGAAGCAGGACAAGCCGCTGATGTCGCAGATCATCCTGACGTCCAGCCACCAGCCCTGGGCGCCCCTCCCCAAGACGGTTCCCTGGGACCAGGTCGGCGACGGCTCCGTCTACAAGGACATCCAGAAGGCCGGCAAGAAGCCCGGGGACGTCTTCTACGACTCCGAGAAGGCGTCGGAGGAGTACGGCAAGTCCATCCAGTACTCCGTGACCAGCCTGATCGACTACGTGACGAAGTACGGCAGCAAGGACACCGTGCTCGTCTTCCTCGGCGACCACCAGCCGATGGCCAAGGTCAGCGGCAACAAAGCCAGCCGGGACGTGCCGATCTCGATCGTCGCCCAGGACAAGTCCGTACTGGACAAGATCGACGACTGGAACTGGACGGACGGCCTCAAGCCCGACGCGAACGCCCCGGTCTGGCAGATGGACTCCTTCCGCGACCGCTTCCTGACCGCGTACGGCTCACAGCCCAACCCCTCCAAGTAGGAGTGAGACCGCAGCCTGCCGCCGGTGAACCGGCGGCAGGTCATGCGCGGTCGCTCGTCAGCCGCGACCGGGGGACAGCCGCCACACCGTGAGGTCGAACGCGAAGGCGGTGGAGCAGGACAGCGGGACCGTCGTGCCGAGCACGTTCACCGTGGCCGTCGCGCGCAGAGGTGTGTTGGTGCCCTTGGTGATCACGTAGTGACCGGCCGGGTCCTCGATGACCTCGTGCACGGGCTTGGGTTTGCCCGCGGCCGAGTAGGTGCCGCCGATGACCGCGTCGCCTGCCGGCTCGGCCGTGTCGTCCAGCTTCCTGACCGGGATGTCCGCCGCGATGGTTCCGTTGGAGAACAGCGTGGTGTCCTCCGGTCCGTAACCGCCGCCGTATTCTCCGTCAGGCGTCTCGATCGACACGCTGGTGTGCGTGCCGAACGCGGAGTTCTGGTAGAGGTCCACGGCGACAGAGACGCCCGCGGACTGCCCGGCACAGGACAGCGCGTAGCCCTTCTCGACCGTCTTCACCAGCTTGGATCCGCCCGCCGCCGCAGGTGCGGCCTGTGCGGTCCCGGCGGTGGAGGCGACCGCACCGGCGCCGATCAGGCATGCCAGTGCGACTCGCGTGATGGTTCTCAACTTGGTTTCCCCCCTTGGCCCATGGGCCCATGTGTGGCGATTTACGCGCGTTGCGGGGCCTAAGACAAGCCAGGTGGGTGTTCGGTTCCGGCCAGTGGAAGATCCTTTTCGAGGAAGGCGCTGTCGCAGTTGAAGCAGCGGTCGTCCACGAGCCGGCGGTCGCTACTGACGTGCGCGCAGGTCCACGATCCGCTTGATCTTGCCCACTGACCGTTCCAGCGACTCCGGTTCGACGATCTCGACACCGACCGAGACGCCGATGCCGTCCTTCACGGCCGCCGCGATGGCACGACCGGCCGCGTCGCGGGTCTCCGGGGTGGCCCCGGCCCGTGCCTCCGCGAGCACGGTGAGCGCGTCGAGGCGGCCCTCGCGGGTGAGGCGGAGCTGGAAGTGCGGCGCCACACCGGGCGTACGGAGCACGATCTCCTCGATCTGGGTGGGGAAGAGGTTCACGCCGCGCAGGATGACCATGTCGTCGCTGCGGCCGGTGATCTTCTCCATCCTGCGGAAGACGCGTGCCGAGCCGGGCAGCAGCCGCGTCAGGTCCCGGGTCCGGTAGCGGATCACGGGCACGGCTTCCTTGGTGAGCGAGGTGAAGACCAACTCGCCTCTCTCCCCGTCCGGCAGCACCTCGCCCGTGATCGGATCGACGACCTCCGGATAGAAGTGGTCCTCCCACACGTGGAGACCGTCCTTCGTCTCCACGCACTCCTGGGCGACACCCGGCCCGATCACCTCCGACAGCCCGTATATGTCGACCGCGTCGATCGCGAACCGCTCCTCGATCTCCCGGCGCATCTCCTCGGTCCACGGCTCCGCGCCGAAGAGGCCCACACGCAGCGAGGTCTCGCGGGGATCGACCCCTTGCCGCTCGAACTCGTCGAGCAACGTCAGCATGTAGGACGGTGTCACCATGATGATCCCGGGCTGCAGATCCTGGATCAGTGTGACCTGGCGGGCGGTCATGCCGCCGGAGGCAGGGATCACCGTGCAGCCCAGCCGCTCGGCTCCGTAGTGTGCGCCGAGCCCGCCCGTGAACAGCCCATAGCCGTACGCCACTTGGACCGTGTCGCCGGGACGCCCTCCCGCCGCCCGGATCGAGCGGGCGACCAGGTCCGACCACAGGTCCAGGTCGCCCTCGGTGTAGCCGACGATCGTGGGGCGCCCGGTGGTGCCACTGGACGCGTGGATACGCCGGATCTTGTCCCGCGACACGGCGAACATCCCGTACGGGTAGTTCTCGCGCAGGTCCGCCTTGGTGGTGAAGGGGAAGCGGACCAGGTCGGCGAGCGTTCGGCAGTCGTCAGGGCGTACTCCAGCCTTGTCGAACGACTCCCGGTAGAAGGCCACGTTCTCGTACGCATGCCGCAGCGACGCCCGCAGCCGCTCCAACTGGAGCGCACGCAAGCCGTCCGTGTCGAGCCGTTCCCCCGCGTCCAGCAGATCCGCCGCATCCGTCATACGACTTCTCCCTCGCCAACTGCACCGATCCGGGCGACCGATCATTCGGTCGAGTGTCCGGGATCAGTAATTCAGGGGTGCGGTCGGTCGTCAAGCCGAACGGAAACGGTGTGGCTCGCGGGGGCAGGGCGCTCAGGCCTAGGTGACCGCGGGCTCAGCGGTTCGCCTCCACCGCCACCGACCGCGCCCACCGGTAGTCCGCCTTGCCGCTCGGGGAGCGCTGGATGGAGGCTGTGATCACCAGCTGGCGTGGGATCTTGTAGCCGGCGAGACGGGCGCGGCAGTGGGTCTGGATGTCGTCCAGGGACAGTGGCCTCGCCCCGTCGCGCAGTTGCACCACCGCCGCGACATGGTTGCCCCATTTCTCGTCGGGCACTCCGGCCACCAGTGCGTCGTACACGTCCGGATGGGACTTGAGGGCCTGCTCGACCTCCTCCGGGTAGACCTTCTCGCCTCCGGTGTTGATGCACTGGGAGCCGCGGCCGAGGACGGTGACGACGCCCTCCTCGTCGACGGTCGCCATGTCGCCGAGGAGGACCCAGCGCTCGCCGTCCTTCTGGAAGAAGGTCTCGGCGGTTTTCCTGGGGTCGTTGTAGTAGCCGAGCGGAACGTGTCCGCGCTGCGCGACGCGGCCCGGTTCACCGACCGCGACCGGCTCGTACGTCGCCGGATCCACGACCTGTGTACGGGAGTTGACGCGCACCCTGAAACCCTTGTCCGGGCCGGAGTCCTCGGTCGCGGTGCCGTTGAAGCCGGACTCCGAGGAACCGAAGTTGTTGAGCAGCAGCACGTTCGGCAGGAGTGCCTGGAACTGCTCGCGCACCGTGTCCGACATGATCGCGCCGGAGGACGAGACGCTGAACATGGACGAGCAATCCGTGCCCTTCATGGGGCCGTTGAGGGCGTCGATCAGTGGTCGCAGCATCGCGTCGCCGACCAGCGACATGCTGGTGACCTTCTCCTTCTCGATGGTGCGCAGAACCTCCGCGGGCACGAACTTGCGGTGGATCACGACGCGTTGCCCGAAGTTGAAGCCGATGAAGGCGGTGAGGGTCGATGTGCCGTGCATCAGCGGGGCAGCGGGCAAGAAGGTGATCCCATCGCCTCCGGCCGCGACCCGCTCGGCCAGCTCCTCCGGCTTCTTGACCGGCTCTCCGGTCGGGGCGCCGCCTCCCAGCCCCGAGAAGAACAAGTCCTCCTGACGCCACATCACGCCCTTGGGCATCCCGGTCGTGCCGCCGGTGTAGATGATGAACTGGTCGTCGGCCGAGCGTAGCGCGAAGCCCCGCTCGGCGGACCCTGAGGCCTCGGCCTTGGTGAAGTCCACCGCGGACAGCGGCGGAGCGTCCGGCGCCGGGGTGCCCACCCGCACCAGATGCCGCAACTTCTCCACCCGCGGCAGCGCCGCCGACACCCGCTCGGTGAACTCCGCGTCGAAGACCAGGGCCACCAGATCCGCGTCACGGTAGAGGTAGACCAACTCCTCTTCTACGTAGCGGTAGTTGACGTTGACCGGCACGATCCGCGCCTTCAGGCAGCCGAGCACGGTCTGCAGATATTCGACGCTGTTGTAGAGGTGCAGGCCGAGATGCTCTCCGGGGCGCACACCGTTGTCGATCAGGTGGTGCGCGATCCGGTTGGCCGCCGCGTCCAGTTCGGCGTACGTGAGGCGGCGCTCCGCTCCCGTGCCGGGGTGGTCGATGTACACGAGCGCCTCGCGGTCGGGCACCACGTCGACGATCGACTCGAACAGGTCGGCAAGGTTGTACTCCACCGCTCCTCCTGACCCTGGCAAAACGATCGACAAGGCGACTAGGCGACTGAGAGATGCGCGCGTCCTTCGGTTCGACGGTCATCAGAGCAAAGCCCGCCCCAACTGTGAAGGGCCCGCGCAGAAGAAATCTGACTGTCTGTCAGAAAACCCTTGAACTGCCCCGGCGCCTACTGCAACCTGTTCTCGTCCCGAGACAGGAGGACCGCCATGGGTGGGACGGAACACCTCACCGTGCAGCGCGAAGGCGCCACACTGGTGCTCACACTCAACAGGCCCGAGGCCAAGAACGCCCTCTCGCTGCCGATGCTGGTCGGCCTGTACGACGGCTGGGTCGAGGCCGACGAGGACGACGCGATCCGCTCGATCGTGCTCACCGGCGCGGGCGGCGCGTTCTGCGCGGGCATGGATCTCAAGGCCCTGGCCGGCAAGGGCATGGACGGGCAGCAGTACCGGGACCGGCTCAAGGCCGATCCCGATCTGCACTGGAAGGCGATGCTTCGCCATCACCGGCCGCGCAAGCCGGTGATCGCCGCGGTCGAGGGCCACTGTGTGGCCGGCGGTACCGAGATCCTCCAGGGGACCGACATCCGGGTCGCGGGGGAGTCCGCCACCTTCGGTCTCTTCGAGGTGAAGCGCGGTCTGTTTCCGATCGGTGGTTCGACGGTCCGCCTCCAGCGGCAGATTCCGCGGACGCATGCGCTGGAGATGCTGCTCACCGGCCGGCCGTACTCGGCGCAGGAGGCCGCCGGCATCGGCCTGATCGGGCATGTCGTCCCCGACGGGACGGCCCTGGAGAAGGCCCTCGCCATCGCCGAGCAGGTCAACGCGTGTGGGCCGCTGGCCGTCGAGGCCGTCAAGGCCTCCGTGTACGAGACCGCCGAGATGACCGAGGTCGATGGGCTGGCTGCCGAGCTGAAGCGGGGGTGGCCGATTTTCGACACCGCCGATGCGAAGGAGGGGTCGCGCGCTTTTGCGGAGAAACGGCCCCCGGTGTACCGGCGGGAGTAGTTCCTCTGGAAGGCCGTTCGAAGCTGCGGGTCCGTGGTGGATGGTCGCGCAGTTCCCCGCGCCCCTAAAGGGGCGCTGGTCGCGCCCACGCGGCGGTGCCGCATATGTCACAGCCCCGCGCCCCTATGGGGCGCACCCCTCATGGGGCACTGCCCCACGTTCCCCGAGGAGACCCCGTGCCCGAAGTGCTCAAAGCCCCGCTCGTCGTCGAGTTTCCCTTCACCCGTTCCCTCGGGCCTGTGCAGAGTGCCTTTCTCAGCGGGCTGCGTGAGCGGGTTGTCCTCGGGGTGAAGACCGGTGACGGCCGGACCCTCGTCCCGCCCGTCGAGTACGACCCCGTCACCTCCGAGGAGATCCGGGACCTCGTCGAGGTGGCGCCCACCGGCACCGTCACCACCTGGGCCTGGAACCATGCCCCCCGCCGCGGCCAGCCCCTGGACACCCCCTTCGCCTGGGTCCTGGTGAGGCTCGACGGCGCCGACACCTCCCTGCTGCACGCCCTGGACGCGCCTGGCCCCGACGCCGTGCGCACCGGGATGCGCGTCCGGATCCGGTGGGCCGAGGAACGATCCGGCGCCATCACGGACATCGCCTGCTTCGAGCCGTACACCGCGGATCAGATACCCGAACTCGCCGGTCACAGCGGCGATTTCGAGGACATGGTGACCGGCATCGTCGCCCCCGCCCGCCTCGACTACACCTACTCGCCCGGGCGCGCCCAGTCCGGCTACATCAACGCGCTCGCCGACCGGCGGATCGTCGGCGAGCGCTGCCCGTCCTGCCGCAAGGTGTACGTCCCGCCGAGGGGCGCGTGCCCCACCTGCGGTGTGGCCACCGTGGAAGAGGTCGAGGTGGGGCCGCGCGGCACCGTCACCACGTACTGCATCGTCAACATCAAGGCGAAGAACCTCGACATCGAAGTGCCGTACGTGTACGCACACATCGCCCTCGACGGCGCCGACCTCGCCCTGCACGGCCGGATCGGCGGCATCCCCTACGACCAGGTGCGCATGGGGCTGCGCGTCGAGCCGGTGTGGACGGACGGCGGCCGCTATCCCGACCACTACCGGCCGACCGGCGAACCCGACGCGGACTACGAGACGTACAAGGAGCTGGTGTGATGCGTGAGATCGCCGTGGTCGCCTTCGGGCAGACCGATCACCGGCGCACCAGTGACGAGCTCTCCGAGGTGGAGATGCTCATGCCGGTCCTGCATGACGTCCTCGACCGGACCGGCATGAAGACCAGCGACATCGGCTTCACCTGCTCCGGCTCCACGGACTATCTCGCGGGCCGCGCCTTCTCCTTCACCATGGCGCTGGACGGGGTCGGCGCCTGGCCGCCGATCTCCGAATCGCATGTGGAGATGGACGGGGCGTGGGCGCTGTACGAGGCCTGGACGAAGCTGCTCACCGGGGACGCCGACACCGCGCTCGTGTACTCGTACGGAAAGTCCTCACCCGGCTCCGTACGCGATGTGCTGACCCGGCAGCTCGACCCGTACTACGTGGCGCCCCTGTGGCCGGACTCCGTGGCCCTGGCCGCCCTTCAGGCGCAGGCACTCATCGACGCGGGCGCCACGGACGAGCCCGCACTCGCCTCCGTCGCCTCCCGCAGCCGCGCGGACGCGCGCGCCAACTCCCATGCTCAGCTGCGGGGTTCAGTGCCGCAAGGGGACTACGTCGTACGTCCGCTCCGTACCGGCGACTGCCCGCCCATCGGCGACGGGGCGGCGGCCGTGATCCTTGCGGCAGGGGAGCGGGCCCGTGAGCTGTGCGAGCGGCCCGCCTGGATCCGGGGGATCGATCACCGCATCGAGGCGCACGGTCTCGGCGTGCGCGATCTGACCGACTCGCCGTCCACTCGGCTGGCCGCCGAGAAGGCCGGCGCCTTCGAACGGCCCGTCGACACCGCCGAGTTGCATGCGCCCTTCACCTCTCAGGAGGTGGTCCTGCGCAAGGCGCTGCGGCTGAGCGGGGACGTCGCGGTCAATCCCTCCGGGGGAGCGCTCGCCGCCAACCCGATCATGGCCGCCGGTCTCATCCGCATCGGCGAGGCCGCCGCCCGTATCCACCGCGGCGAGTCGGACCGGGCGCTCGCACACGCCACCTCAGGACCCTGTCTGCAGCAGAACCTGGTCGCCGTACTCGAAGGGGAGGCCCGATGAGCAAGGAGCCCGTGGCCGTCGTCGGGATCGGCCAGACCAAGCATGTCGCCGCCCGCCGGGACGTGTCCATCGCGGGACTCGTCCGCGAAGCAGCCCAACAGGCCCTGGATGACGCGGAGTTGACGTGGGCCGACATCGATGCCGTCGTCATCGGCAAGGCGCCCGACTTCTTCGAGGGCGTCATGATGCCCGAGCTGTACCTCGCCGACGCCCTCGGCGCGGTCGGCAAACCCATGCTGCGCGTGCACACCGCGGGATCCGTCGGCGGCTCCACCGCGCTCGTCGCCACGAACCTGATCGCCGGCCGCGTCCACGGCACCGTCCTGACCCTGGCCTACGAGAAGCAGTCCGAGTCGAACGCCATGTGGGGCCTGTCCCTGCCGATCCCCTTCCAGCAGCCGCTGCTGGCCGGAGCGGGCGGCTTCTTCGCGCCGCACGTACGCGCGTACATGCGACGCACCGGCGCCCCCGACACGGTCGGCTCCCTCGTCGCGTACAAGGACCGCCGCAACGCGCTCAAGAACCCGTACGCGCATCTGCACGAGCACGACATCACGCTGGAGAAGGTCCAGGCCTCGCCCATGCTGTGGGACCCGATCCGCTACTCCGAGACCTGCCCCTCCTCGGACGGCGCGTGCGCGATGGTGCTCACCGACCGCTCGGGAGCGGCCCGTTCGCCCCGGCAGCCCGCCTGGCTGCACGGCGGCGCGATGCGCAGCGAGCCCACGCTCTTCGCCGGAAAGGACTTCGTGTCGCCGCAGGCCGGCAAGGACTGCGCGGCCGACGTGTACCAGCAGGCCGGCATCACGGACCCGCGCCGGGAGATCGACGCCGTCGAGATGTACGTGCCGTTCTCCTGGTACGAGCCCATGTGGCTGGAGAACCTCGGCTTCGCCGCCGAGGGCGAGGGCTGGAAACTCACCGAGTCCGGAGTGACGGAACTCGACGGAGACCTGCCCGTCAACATGTCCGGCGGCGTCCTGTCCACCAATCCGATCGGTGCGTCCGGCATGATCCGCTTCGCGGAAGCGGCCCTTCAGGTGCGCGGCCAGGCGGGAGAACACCAGGTCGACGGGGCGCGCAGGGCGCTGGGGCACGCCTACGGCGGCGGCTCCCAGTTCTTCTCGATGTGGCTGGTGGGTGCCGAACCGCCCTCCTCCTGAACTGTGCCCCTCACGTGGCCTGTGCCTGGCGGTGACCGATCGCTAGGCTGGCCGCGGACGACGAACCGGGAGGAGCACGGACGTGGCCGAGAGCACCATCCAGCAGCATCCGCTCGCAGGCTGGGACAAGCCGGAGCTTGACCTCAGCAGTGCCGACTGGCGCTCCAGCAGCCGTGGGCTGGGGGATGTCCAGATCGCCTTTGTCGAGGGCTTCATCGCAATGCGCAACAGTGGCCGCCCCGAAAGCCCTTCCCTGATCTTCACACCTGCGGAGTGGGGCGCGTTCGTGTCGGGGGCACGGGAGGGGGAGTTCGACCTCACCTGACGCACGGAAGAGGGGTGTTTTCCTCCTCTTTCCCGGACACGCGGCCTTCTCTGACGTCCTGGAGCCACGCCTGAGCGAGGCTGGACCCGGGAAACAGAAGGCGGCGTCCCGGAGGCGAGGATTCGCATGAGCACCCTGCCCGTCGTCGCAGCGGTCGACGGTTCGGACGACAGCCTGCGCGCCCTGGACTGGGCCTTCGACGCGGCCCGGATGCGCGGGGCGCCATTGTGCGTGGTCCATGTGCGGCAGTACGCGCCCTGGGCCCCGCCCGAGGCCTTGCCCGCCTCGCCGCCGGAGCCGGAAGAGGACCCGGTCCTCCAACAGGTACGCACCCGCCTGGAGGACCGGGCCGAGCGGCCGGCGACGGAGTACGCCGTACTGGAGGGCGCGCCCGCGGCGGTACTGCCCGAACTCGGGTCCACCGCCCAGCTGTTGGTGCTCGGCTCCCGCGGCCGCGGCGGCTTCGCCAGCTTGATCCTCGGCTCCAACAGCATGGCCGCCGCACGTGACGCGGAGTGCCCTGTCGTCGTGGTGCCCCGGCCCGGACGCCAGGTGCACGAGAACGGTCCCGCCGGAGCGGGCCCGCGGGTGGTGGTCGGTCTGCACGTCGACGGTCCCGACGAGGCGAGCCTCGCGTTCGCCTTCGCCGAGGCCGACCGCCGGGCGGCCCGCCTGCAGGTGGTCGCGGCGTACGTGTGGCCGCTCCAGATGTGGGCCGTCCCCGGCGACTTCATCACGACCTCGACCGTCGACCAGGAGGCCATCGAGACCGGCACCCGAACGCTGGCCGACGGCTTCGTGGCCCCGCACCGCGAGCGGCACCCCGACGTCCGCGTCGAGGTGCTGGTGGGGCCGGGCGACGCCGCCGGACACCTGGTCGCTGCCTCCAAGGACGCCGACCTCGTGGTGGTGGGCCGCCACCGCCGACGGCTGCTGGCACCCATCCGCATGATCGGCTCGGTCACGCAGGCGGTACTGCTGCACGCGGCGAGCCCGGTGGCGGTGGTGCCGCCGGGCGGCGAGGAGAGCTGAGCCGCGTCACCGCAGCACCACACACCCGCGCGCTTCGAGGTCCCGCCGCACTCCGGCCGGGATCTCGACGTCGTTCCACCGCAGATCCAGCTTCTCCAGCGACGGCAACTCCGCGATCCAGGGCGGCAGTTCGCCGAGCCGGTTCGCCCGTAGATCGAGCCGCCGCAGCAGGGGCAGCCCGTGCAGCACCTCGGGCACCTCCGCGAACTCGTTCTCCCGCAGCTCCAGTTCCCGCAGTTCCCGCAGATTGCGTACGGAGTCGGGCAGCGCGGTGAGCTGATTGGCGCGCAGCCACAGCTCGCGCAGCGCGGCCAACTCGCCGAGCGAGGCGGGCAGTTCGGTGAGCAGGTTGTGCTGGGCGCGCAGCTCCACCAGGCCCGTCATCGATCCCAGTGACTCCGGCAGCGCTGTGAGGCGGTTCTCGCCGACGTTGAGGTAGGCGAGCCGCGTCAGACGGCCCAACGACTCGGGAAGCCAGGTGAGTTGATTGTCATGCAGGTAGAGGAAACGCGTGAGGCCTTTCAGATCACCCAGCTCGTCGGGGATCTTAGTGAGCTGGTTGTGCCCGAGATCCAGCGTGTGCAGCGTGGCGAGGGTGCCTATGCGGGCGGGCACTTCGGTGAGCGCGTTTTCCGGCAGCAAGAGGGATTTCGGTGCGGGATGCTCCCACACCTCTTCGGGTACGTCGCTGAGCCCGCCGCGCCAGTAGTCGAGTACGCCTCGCTTGTTCACGGCCACAGCAACTGCCTGACCCAGCCCTCGCTCCCGCTTTCGCCCTCGCCGGACCGCAGATAGACGAGGCGTGTGCGCCGCCGCTCCCTGTCGCCCTGCCAGAACTCGACGGAGTCCGGGCGCACCGAGTGCAGGGTCCAGCCCGGGGCCACCAGGTCCGGCTCGGCCTCCAGACGTGTGAGGGACTCCTTGACGGCGGCGTCACGCTCGGCGAGGTCCGAGAGGGGCTGGGACTGGCGGCCGAGGAGGGCCTCCGCGCGGGCTCCGGCACCGCGAGCCAGGAAGTCCGCCGCGCTGTCCTCGGGGCTCTCCGGGACCACCGGCCCGCGCACCCGCACCTGCCGGGCGGGCTGCGGCCAGTAGAAGGTGAGCGCCGCGAAGGGCCGTACGGCGAGATCGCGCGCCTTCACGCTGCCGCCGTCCGACGCGAACTGCCAGCCGCCGGGGCCGATCCCCTTGAGGATCAGCGTGCGTGCCGTCGGGTTCCCGTCGGCGCCCGCCGTCGACAGAGTCATCGCATGCGGCTCGCGGACCCCCGCCTCCACGGCCGCGAGCAGCCACTCGGTGAACAGCTCGGACGGCGAGGCGGGTGCCTCGGTGGGGTCGAACACGGGCAGGTCACCCGCGAACACCTCCAGGCCGCGCAGCAGTTGACGCAGATCGTCCACGTGAGCCCTCCCGTGTCATTGGACGACGGCGACATTACCGTCGGCACGACGGCAAGGGCGGGGGCGCGGACGATCCCGCCGCCACGGCGGGGCTCACCACCTGGGTACGTGGGCATCCGTGTCCGTGTCGTCCGGTACGAGCGGGTTGGCCGAGACGGTGGCTCTTCCGGAACGGCTCGCCGAGTGCCCCGGGCGGTGACGGCCGGGCGGGTTCGCGGTGGTCGCCGCAAGCCTCCCGGTGTGGCGCCGGCAGTCGTCTCCCGTACCTCGTCGCGCCCCGACTTGCACGTACCATGGCGACATGTCCTTCCTCCGCCGCCGCAGCGCCACACCCGCAGGGCCTGACTTCGATGTTCTGGCCATGGACCCGGGGGACTGGCCGGGCAATCTCGGCGCGGGCCTGCTGCCCGCCCCCGACGGCAGCTGCCAGGGTGTGTTCCTGCGCTACGACCTCTTCGGCGGCCGCGGTCCCGCGATGATCATCGGGAATCTGCCGGAGGGCTCCCCGGCCCGGGACGTCGCCGAGGACGAGATCCCCTTCGAGGTGGCCCAGCTGCTGCTGGCGCTGGAGAACGACGAGGAGGTCACCGTCGTCGGCGCCGAGGACACACCGGTGATGCAGGGCGACAACCTCCTGATCGTGCGCCGCCTCAAGCTCTCCGAGGCGCGTATCTCCTGTGTGCAGTTCGACCGCAGTGACAACGTCCTGGTGACCATCGCTGCCTGGGACCGCCCCATCACCGACGACCTGTACGCGCTGCTGAAGCCGCTGCCCGCGGAGCTGTTCCAGCAGCAGGGCTGAATCGACGGCCCTTTTGCATGAGCCTGTGCGGGATTCTGTTCGGGATTCCGCACGCTGCGTCATGCCTCTTGTCACCCTCTGATCGGACCTTTAGCGTCCTGAGTTATGTCGCATGAGCCGCATGAGTCACATGAGATATCTCGAAGAGCCACGTTAAAGACGACAGTTGGCGGGGCGGCCGGTCTCGCTCTCGGCGGGGGTCTCGTCGGCAGTGGAGTGGCCGCCGCTGATTCCTCCGACGAATCGCGGGAGTCGATGGCGCTGTGGTACGCCTCTCCGGCCGCCGACTGGGAGCGCGAGGCCCTGCCCATCGGCAACGGCGCGCTCGGCGCCACGGTGTTCGGCACGCTCGCCTCCGAGCGGCTTCAGTTCAACGAGAAGACCCTGTGGACCGGCGGCCCCGGCTCGGCCCAGGGCTACGATCACGGCAACTGGCGCGAGGCGCGGCCGGGCGCGATCACCGCCGTGCAGGACGAGCTCGACGCGAAGACCCGGCTCGACCCCGAGAGCATTGCCGACGAGCTGGGCCAGCCGCGCGTCGGATACGGCGCCCATCAGACCTTCGGCGACCTGCACCTCGACATCCCGGACGCACCGACGGCCACGCCGGACTCGTACCGCCGTGAACTCGACATCTCCAACGCCGTCGCGAAGGTCGGCTACACCCACCAACAGGTCGGCTACCAAAGGGAGTTCTTCGCCTCCTACACCCACGGCGTGATCGTGGGACGGCTGACCGCGGACCGCCCCGGCAAGGTCAACTTCACCCTCCACTACACCTCGCCCCGCAGCGACTTCACGGCCACCGCGGCGAGCGGGCGGCTCACGGTGCGTGGCGCGCTCGAGGACAACGGGCTGCGCTTCGAGGCCCAGGTCCGGGTACGCAGCGAAGGCGGCACCGTCACCTCGAACAGCGACGGCACGATCACCGTGACCGGAGCCGACAGCGCCTGGTTCGTGCTGGCCGCGGGCACCGACTACGCCGACACGTACCCCGACTACCGCGGCGACGACCCGCACGCCGCCGTCACCCGGACCATCGACAAGGCCGCCGGCGAGCGCTATCAGTCCCTCCTCGCCCGCCATGTCCGCGATCACCGCGCCCTGTTCGACAGGGTCACCCTGGACATCGGCCGGACGGCCCCCGCCGATGTGCCCACGGACCGCCTCCTCGCGAACTACACCGGCGGCGCAAGCGCCGCGGACCGCGCCCTGGAAGCGCTCTACTTCCAGTACGGCCGCTACCTCCTCATCGCCTCCTCGCGCCCGGGGTCGCTTCCCGCGAACCTCCAGGGCGTCTGGAACAACAGCACCTCGCCCCCGTGGTCGGCCGACTACCACACCAACATCAACATCCAGATGAACTACTGGCTCGCCGAGGCGGCGAACCTCGCCGAGACGACAGCTCCGTACGACCGCTTCGTGGAAGCCCTGCGCGCACCCGGGCGGCGTACGGCCAAAGAGATGTTCGGCTCACGCGGCTGGGTCGTGCACAACGAGACCAACCCCTACGGCTTCACCGGCGTGCACGACTGGGCGACCGCCTTCTGGTTTCCCGAAGCGGCGGCGTGGCTCACCGGGCAGCTGTACGAGCACTACCGGTTCGGCGGGTCGACGGACTACCTCCGCGGCACCGCGTACCCGGTGATGAAGGAGGCCGCCGAGTTCTGGCTCGACAATCTGCGCACCGATCCGCGCGACGGCACGCTGGTCGTCACGCCCAGCTACTCGCCCGAGCACGGCGACTTCACGGTCGGCGCCGCCATGTCGCAGCAGATCGTGCACGACCTGCTGACCAACACCCTCGAGGCGGCCGGCATCCTGGGCGACTCGCCTTCCTTCCGCCGGTCTCTCGAGAAGACACTGGCCGACCTGGACTCCGGCCTGCGCATCGGCTCCTGGGGCCAACTCCAGGAGTGGAAGGCCGACTTGGACGACCCGGACGACGACCACCGGCATGTCTCGCACCTCTACGCCCTGCACCCCGGGCGGCAGATCGAGGCCGGCACCAAGTGGGCCGACGCCGCGAAGGTCTCGCTCACGGCGCGCGGCGACGGCGGCACCGGCTGGTCCAAGGCCTGGAAGGTCAACTTCTGGGCACGGCTGCGCGATGGCGATCACGCGCACAAGATGCTTGGCGAACAGCTCAAGTCCTCGACTCTGCCGAACCTTTGGGACACCCATCCGCCGTTCCAGATCGACGGCAACTTCGGTGCCACGTCCGGGATGGTCGAGATGCTGCTGCAGAGCCAGTACGACGCGATCGAGGTACTCCCCGCGCTGCCCGCCACCTGGCCGGACGGCTCGGTCCGCGGCCTGCGCGCCCGCGGAGGCGCGACGCTTGACATCGACTGGGCCGACGGGCACGCGACGCGCATTGCGCTGGTCGCGTCGCGAACCCGGCGGCTCACCGTCCGCAGCGATCTCCTGCCGGAGGGGGAGGCCGCGTTCAAGGCGATTGCTGGGCGGCGGTATGTGTGGGGCGAGTAGGCCTGAGCGCCCGCTGGGATGAGATTCGACTGCGGGTCCGTTGTGGCTGGTCGCTCCCTCACTCTCGGGCTCCGCTCGAGCGGGGGGACCCCCATCGCGGCGGAGTCGCAAATGTCACCGCCCCGCGCCCCTGAAGGGCGCGTTACCGCACCCAGGACGAAAGTCCGCGGTGGCCCTGTGCCAGGCCACCGCGGACCGCCGTCCCCCGTCAGCGAGTGCCGACCGCCGCTCGAACGGCCTTGCGGGCCAGCTGGCAGTCGTCGTGCAGCCGCCTGAGCAGGAGCCGCTGTTCCTCGCCGGACGGCGCGGCACCCGGGTGGGCAGGTCCCGGTGCCACCGGGGTCGCCTCGTGCATCGAACGCTGCACGGCCGTCTCGTACGTACGGATCTCACGGGTCAGGACGAGCATCAGGTTCACCAGGAACGCGTCCCGTGCCGCGGGCCCGGCCGACTGTGCCAGCTGGCTGATCTGCCGCCGGGCCATCGGAGCGTCGCCGAGGACCGACCACAGCGTCGCCAGGTCGTAGCCCGGCAGATACCAGCCCGCGTGCTCCCAGTCCACCAGCACTGGACCGGCCGGTGAGATCAAGATGTTCGACAGCAACGCGTCACCGTGGCAGAACTGGCCCATCCCCTGGCGCCCCGCCGAGTGTGCGATGCCGTGCACGAGCTTCTGGAGATCGCCCATGTCCCGGTCGGTGAGCAGCCCCAGGTCGTGATACCGGGAGATCCGCGCCGCGTAATCCAGCGGGGCGTCGAACGTCCCCGCCGGCGGACGCCACGAGTTGAGCCGGCAGACCGCGCCCAACGCCGCCCTGATGTCCGCACGCGGCGGAGCCTCCGCCGGGTGTCGCTGGAGTGCCGCCACCCGCCCGGGCATCCGCTCGATCACCAGCGTGCAGTTGTCCGGATCCGCCGCGATCAGCCGTGGCACCCGCACCGGAGGACGGTGCCGCACGAACGAGCGGTATGCCGCTATCTCATGGCGGATCCGCTCGGCCCATGCTGGAGAGTGGTCCAGTAAACACTTGGCGACGGCGGTGCTGCGCCCCGTCGTTCCGACGAGGAGCACCGCACGGCCGCTGCGGCGCAGCACCTGCACCGGAGCGAACTCCGGGCAGATCCGGTGCACCGAGGCGATCGCCGTGCGCAGCTGCGCGCCCTGAGGGCCGGACAAGTCGAGTCTCCCGCTGAGCGGTTGGCTGCCGGCACCCGGTACGCGCCGCGTGGTCCGACCGGCACCGAGCACGGGTGACCCCTGACGTGCGGGGTCCAGATAAGGGCCGCTGCCCGCCCTTGGCGACTCCCCAGCTCGAGGAGCCTGTGGACGCGGGCGCAGCGACCGGGGCGGGGCGGACACGGAGGACGATGCTGCGTACATGGGTGATACAGATCCCTTCGTGTGCCTGCGAATTGCCGCGCTACCCGCCCCGGCCGCCTCGGTGCACCCTGGGGAATGTCCCTACGGCGACCGGGTCGGGGTGGCGCGTTCCTACCTGACACCCGATGCGCACTGGCACACCATCTGGCGCACCCTGGCGAACCCTGGCGAATAGTCCCGCAGCAACTGACACGGGGTTACTGTCAACTCAGCCGAGAACCTGGGGGCTTGACGTGAGCGGACAACCCAACACCCGTCTGGCGGATCTGTTCGGCCTGGCCGGCTGGTCCAAGGGCGAGCTCGCGCGGATGGTCAACCGGCAGGCGGCGGCCATGGGCCACCCCCAGCTGGCGACCGACACCTCGCGGGTGCGGCGCTGGATCGATATGGGAGAGATCCCGCGCGATCCCGTGCCGCGGGTGCTGGCAGCGCTGTTCACCGAGCGTCTCGGCCGTGTCGTGACCATCGAGGACCTCGGTCTGGTCCGGCACGGGCGTACGGGGAAACGGCCGGGCGGCGGGAGTGCGGAGCATCCCGACGGAGTGCCGTGGACGCCCGAGCAGACTGCCGCGGTCCTCACCGAATTCACGGGAATGGACCTCATGCTCAACCGACGCGGCTTGGTGGGCGCGGGCGCCGCGCTCGCCGCAGGATCCGCACTCAGCAGCGCCATGCACGACTGGCTGCACTCCGACCCGGCTCTTTCGGCCGACGCTCCCGAACTCCACGATCCCCTGCACGCCGACCCCGCCGGGTACGACCGCTACGAGGCCGCCCCCATCGGGTCGCAGGAGATCGAGGAACTGGAGCGCTCGGTCGAGGTGTTCCGGGCCTGGGACGCGGCCCGCGGCGGCGGGCTGCAACGCAAGGCTGTCGTGGGACAGCTCAACGAAGTGGGCGGCATGCTCGCCTACCGACATCCCGACCATCTCCAGCGGCGCCTGTGGGGCGTCGCCGCCAACCTCGCCGTCCTCGCCGGCTGGATGTCTCACGACGTCGGCCTGGAGCCCACGGCCCAGAAGTACTTCGTCATCGCCGCCCACGCCGCCCGTGAGGGCGGTGACCGGCCCCGCGCCGGCGAGGCGCTCTCCCGCGCCGCACGCCAGATGGTGCACCTGGGGCGGCCCGACGACGCACTCGACCTCATGAAGCTCGCCAAGTCGGGCTCCGGTGACGAGGTGCTGCCGCGCACCAAGGCCATGCTCTACACCATCGAAGCCTGGGCTCAGGCCTCGATGGGCAAGGGCCAGGCCATGCGGCGCACCCTCGGAGAAGCGGAGGAACTCTTCGTCTCTGACAAGAACGACGTACCGGCGCCCAGCTGGATGCAGCTCTTCGACGAGGCGGACCTGCACGGTATGCAGGCCCTTGCCTACCGGACGCTCGCGGAGCACGAACCAGCGGCTGCCGCCGTCGCGCAGCGCCACGCGAAGGAGGCGCTCCAGCTGCGCGAGAAGGGACGGGACCGGTCGCAGATCTTCGACCACATCTCCCTCGCGTCCGCCTGCTTCATCGCCGACGACCCCGAACAGGCCGACCGGTACGCACGCCTGGCCCTGACCTCGATGGGCTCCAACTCCTCCCATCGCACCTGGGACCGGCTGCGTGAGATGTACCGGCTGACGGGGCAGTACTCCAGCTATCCGAAGATCCAGGAGCTGCGTGAGGAGATCAAATTGTCGCTGCCCAAGGGCTTGAACATCCGGGGCGGCAACAGCGCACGGGCATAGGGGGACCACTGTGAATGAACGACGTGAACTGAAATGAAAAGATCGCCGGAGCTGACGTCGCTCGACGTCAGGCGTCACCGTGTTCAGGTGGCGACCCTGGCGATGAGTACGCAGGCGTCGTCCTCGCGTTCCGTTTCGCCGAACTCCTCCACGACCGTCCGTACGCAGTCCTGTGCGGTACGGGCCCCGCCGAAGCGGGAGGCAAGGTCGAGGAGGCGGTCCACTGTCGCGTCACGACTGCGCCCGGGGACCAGTCCATCGGTGTGCAGGAGCAGCAGGTCGCCTGGTTCGAGCGGCTCTTCGGCCTGCCCGTAGGCGGCGCCCGAGGTCGCGCCGAGCAGGACACCGTCCGGCGGCGACAGCGCACGCCCCGCCCCGTTGCGGAACAGCAGGGGGGCGGGGTGGCCCGCCTGCGCCCAGACGAGCGCCCGGTTCTCGGGCCGGTAGCGGCAGCACACGGCGCTGCCGAGGGCCGGCTGGACCGAGGCGTCCAGTAACTGGTTGAGCCAGACCATGAGTTGGCCGGGTTCGCTGCCTGCCATGGTCATCCCGCGCACCGCGCCGAGCAGCATCGCCATGCCCGAGGTGACGGTGGCCCCGTGCCCCGTGAGCTCACCAACGCTCAACATCGTTTCGCCGCCGGGCAGTTCGAGGGCGTCGTACCAGTCGCCGCCGATCAGCGCGCTCGTCGAGCACGGCAGATAGCGGGCGGCGACGTCCAGGGCCTGCGGCCCTTGGTGCGGGAGCCGCAGGGAGCCGCGCCACGGCGGCAGCACAGCCTCCTGCAGCTCGACCGCGAGCCGGTGCTCGGTCCGCGCGATGTGCCGTTGGCGTTGCAGCGAGTCACGGGTCTCGTGCACCGTCCGCTGGCTGCGGCGCAGTTCGCTGACGTCCCGCAGCACGGCCCACATCGAGGCGGTGCTGCCGTCGGCTGCGAGCACGGGCTCGCCCATCATGTGCACGGTTCGTACGCTGCCGTCCGGGTGCACGATCCGGAACTCCCCGTCGATCGGCTTCGCGTCGATGAGGCAGTCCGTCACCATCACCGTCAGCCTCGGCCGGTCCTCGTCGAGTACCACGGACGGCAGTTCGTCGAGGGTGAGCGCGGGAGCGGCGGGGTCGCGGCCGAGGATCTGGTAGAGCTCGCCGGACCAGTTCGCCTCGTCGGTCAGCAGGTTCCACTCGGCGCTGCCGACCCGGCTGAGCAGTGAGGCGTGCGGAGAGGCGGGCGGCGCGGTTCGTACGTCGTCAGCCGCCGCGTCGGGTGTCACGGGCGCGGGCGGCGGGCCGTCCCGCAACTGCGCCAAGTGCTCGTCGAGATCGTTCAGTTGGTGCAGGGCCAGATCGCACAGCGCGCGCTGCCAGCGCCCTTCGGGGTCCGTGCCGTCCGACTGCGCGTCACGCCGCACGGCGTCCACGTCGCCGCGCAGCCGACGCGTCTGCGAAATCAGCGCGTCGACCGAGCCGCGTGGGGGCGGCTGGGCGGCTGGGTGGTCCGCCGAGAGATGGGACGGCATGACGTACTCCGATACAGGCCCGGTACGAACAAGGCTGAGGGAAGGACCGTTACGACTCTTGCACAGCCCGCGACGCGCTGTAAGGGATTTGGCAAGACGCGATGCGCTGGTGACCCTGGCATATGCCTAAGTCCTCCCAGGGGGCCCGAGTCGGACGAATCGATTAGGTGTGAGCGTAGTCAAGTCGTAGCCAGGATAAGCGAGTTGGTGGAGTTGTGGCAGTAGGTGCGGACTCCTTCAAGCGCGTGTTCGACGCTCGTGCGAGCGGACGCCGCTGTCGTGCCCCGGGCGAGGGAGTGGGGCATCTGTAGCGGGGTGCCGGGGCCTGCCGCCAGGCGCGGTCAGGAAGGCGGTCGCTCCTCGGCCCCGCAGGAGCTTCCGGCGTCCGCGAGCGAGCCGTACAGCAGGAAGTCATCGACCTTCTCGTGCACGCACTTCGACGAACCGTACCCCGTGTGACCTTCGCCCTTGTTGTCGAGCACCACGGCCGACGGGCCGAGCCGCTTCGCGGTCTCCACGGTCCAGCGGTACGGGGTCGCGGGGTCGCCGCGCGTGCCGACCAGGAGCATCTTCGGGGTGTCGACGTCACGTACGTCCTCACGGATGTAATCGGTGCCCTTGGGGCGGCCGTAGCACATGAGCACCTGGGTGAGCCGGTAGCGGCCGAAGACCGGCGAGGCCTCCTCGTACTCGGCGCGCAGCCGGTCGAGGTTCCTGGTGATCCGGGCGGCGGTGGGGCGGTCGGGATCGTCCGCGCAGTTGACGGCTATCAGCGCGGCCTGGAGGTTGTCCATGGGAATGTCCGCCTCGTCGACGAGCCCGCCGTTGCGGGGCGCCGCGATGCCGCCGCCGGTGAACCGCAGCAGCCCGCGGGCGTCACCGTCCTCGATCAGCGATCTGAGCGCCTGCGAGAGGGCGGGCCACAACTCTTTGCTGTAGAGGGCCTGTCCGAGGGCGCCCGCGAGGTCCTGGCCGGAGAAGGGCGCGCCGAACTCCGTAGGCAGGGGATTCTCGTCCAGTGAGCGGACCAGGTCGACCATCTGCTCCCGGGCCGTGCGCGGATCCTGCCCGAATGCGCAGCTGATGTCCTCGGTGCACCAGGTGAGGAAGTCGTCCAGCGCGGTCTGCATCCCTTCGGTGTTGGCGAGGACCTGCTCACTGAGCGGCTCGGTGAGCGTGTCCACACCGTCGAGCACCAACCGGCCGGTCCTGTCCGGGAACTGGGCCGCGTAGACCGCGCCCAGCCGCGTTCCGTACGAGAAACCGAGGTAGTTGAGCTTCTTGTCGCCGAGGGCATCGCGCATGATGTCCAGGTCCCGGGAGACGTTGACCGTGCCGATGTGCGGGAGCACGGGCCCGGAGTGCTTGGCGCAGGCGTCGGCGGCCTTCCTGAGCAGCTTCAGCGCGGCCTGCGGATTGTCGCTGTCCGGTTCGCTGTCCTCGGTGGGGTCGTCCGTCGGATCCGCTGGTGGCTCGATCCCGTCACCGCAGCTGACCGGTGAGCTTCTGCCGACGCCGCGCGGGTCGAAGGTCACCACGTCGTAGCCGTTCGTCAGGCCCATGAAGTCATCGCCGCCGGCGGTGACTTCACTGACTCCCGAGACGCCGGGGCCACCGAAGTTCAGCAGTACGGATCCCCGGGACTCGCCCGTCGCCCTGAAGCGGGCCATGGCTATGTCGAGCGTTGCACCATCGGGTTTCGCGTAGTCGAGCGGAACGGTCACCTTGCCGCACTGCAGGTCCTCGGGCACCCCCATCCCGGCGTCTTCGCAGTCGGCCCAGTCGATCTTCTGGTCGTAGAAGCGGGACAGTTCGGGCTGATCGCGTTGTTCGCGCTGATCGGCCGCGGTCACCGTCGGCAGCCCGGCTCCCAGCAGAGCCTGGGGTGGCAACGCGGCTCCCAGCAGGACCAGCGTCACAGCGCCGGCGAAAGCGCAGCGGTGGTGCGTGAACAGCATGGGAACCCTCCAGGGACGCCCCGGCCCAGGACCGGGGATTCCCCCTGGCTCACGATAAGGGCCCACTCCCGGCCACGCCTCTGGACAAGCGTGACGCCCGCAGGAGGCTTATTCTTCGCGCCGAAGCGCTCAGTGCGCCGATGCTGTGGCCTCTGAGGGTTCTGTGGCCTTTGGGGCCTTCCCCGGGGTGCCTCTGGGCTCGCCGAACGCCCACGACATGCGCGGCTCGACGACGAAGCGGAAGACGGCGCGGACCGGCCCGGAGCACAGGAACGTGATGAGACCGACCGCAGCCGCCGTGACCGCCACCTCGCCGAACGGGGAATGCAGCCACGGGTAGTCGTACCAGTCGAAGAAGCGGGACGACTTGATGATGAAGCCATGCAGCAGGTAGCCGTACATCGTGCCCGCGCCCAGCGCCGTGAACCACATGTGCCGCCTCGGTACCCAGGCCAGGAAGCAGACGGTCAGCACCAGCGCCAGAGCGAGCAGCGCCGGCGTGGTGATCAGGCCCGCCCAGTTCGGCACGCCCTGGCTGGTGACGCTGCTGCGGTGGTACAGCCACCTGGCGTCGAACCAGGGCGCCACCGCGTACGCCGCCCCGCACGCGGCCACGCCCACCGGCGCCGCCATCAGCCGCACACGCCGCGTACGCAGCCGGTCGAAGTGCTCGGCGCGGAGCGTGAGGCCGAGCACGAAGAACGGCAGAAACTGCAGAGTCCGCTGGATCGAGATGTCCCCGCCGAGATCCGGTGACACCGAGGCGAACACGGCGAGCCCCATCGCGATCGGCACCGGGCGGCGCAGGGCCAGCCACACGGGGGTGGTCAGCCGCCAGATGAACAGCGCGACCAGGAACCACATCACGTACCAGGGATCCAGCAGGCTGAACGGATACGTCCAGTCGTCCTGCGCCCAGCGGTAGAACAGCGTGTACGCGCACTCGAAGACGAGATACGGCACCACAACACCCGTCAGCAGCCTGCGCACCCGTCCCGGCGCCATGTCGAAACTCCGGGAGAAATAGCCGGAGATCAGCGCGAACGCGGGCATGTGGAACGCGTACACGGTCAGATACGCCGCTGTCGCGAACCTGCCGCTGTGCGTCAAGGGCTCCCAGGCATGACCGCAGCACACCAGCACAATGGTGAGGTACTTCGCGTTGTCGAAGTACGGGTCCCGGTGGGCCGGCGGAGGCTTGGCCGGCGTTCTGGGCGGCGGCTCCGACACCGCCACGGATGCGGGGGCCGACAAGTCCTGCGACACCATGTCTCCAAGCCTCGACAACGTGAAACTGATTCCTCCCGCCCGCCACTGTCACATACGGCGCGGTGGTGCGAGACGTTCACACCTGGCTCGGCGGACACCCGGTGGCTGAAACCGTGCCCGGCCGAAGGCAGCCTCCGCGGGCATGAAAGTCCGTTGCACGTCCGGCCCGCGCGTGGTGAAGTGCCGATATGGATCATGCAGCGGTACTCGCCCAGTACGACCGGGACATGCGCGAAGGAGCGCGCCCCGACGGCCCCGGTGCCGTGGTGGAGCATGCCGACGGAGTCGTGCGGCAGACCGGACCCGAGCAGGGCTGGAACGGTGTCCTCTGGTCTCAGCTGTCGGGGCGGGCGGAGGCCGACGTCGACGCGGTGATCACCGATCAGGTGCGGTACTTCACAGGCCTCGGCCGCGAATTCGAGTGGAAGCTGTACGGGCACGACCGGCCCGCGGACCTTGGCGGGCGGCTGCGCGCGGCCGGGTTCACCGCCGAACCGGAGGAGACGCTGATGATCGCCGAGTGCGGCGAGCTCCGCCTCGACGCCGCGCCGCCCGAGGGCATCGAACTCCGCCCCGTCACCGACCGCTCGGGCGTCGACCTCATGGTGGACGTACACGAGCAGGCCTTCGGCACGGACAGCTCCCAGCTCCGCCACCAGCTGCCGGCCCAGCTCGACGCGGACCCGGACACGGTCGTCGCCGTCGTGGCCCTCGCCGGTGACGTGCCGGTGAGCTCGGCCCGCATGGAACTCACGCCGGGCACCAGGTTCGCGGGCCTGTGGGGCGGCGGCACCGTCCCGGCCTGGCGTGGCCGCGGCATCTACCGCGCCCTCGTCGCCCACCGGGCCCGCATCGCCGCCGACCGCGGTTACCGCTACCTCCAGGTCGACGCCACCGACCAGAGCCGCCCCATCCTCGGGCGACTCGGCTTCGTACCGCTGACCACGACGACGCCGTACGTGTACGCCCCGCGCTGACACCCTCCGACAGGCAGGGCGGCGTGACGCATCGCCGTCTCACAGATCCAGCTGGTACTCCACGGCCCTGAGCGTGGGCAGATAGCCCAGGGTGTCGTTGACGCGCCGCATGGGCGTGTTGCTGTCCGCCGTGTCGGTGAGCAGGGCGCCGAGCTCCGGGTGGCGCCGGCGGGCCACGCGGATGGAGTGGGCCTTCATCCAGCGGGCAAGACCGTGTCCGCGGTGCTCGGGGAGTACGGCGGTTCCGAAGTGCTGACCGTCGCCCTGCCCGTCGCCGGGCACGACCAGCTCGGTGAAACCGACCACCGCACCGTCCCTCGTATCCACCACAGCGACGGTGTGCAGCAGATCGCCGCGCTTGGCGATCGCCTCGGCCGCCGACACCACGCGGTCCACATCCCACACCACCGTGCCGTAGTCGGTGCCCTCCATCGGCATGTCGTCCATGGCCCGCCGCGACTCTGCGTACGTCCGCGCCAGTTCGGGCGGCACGGTGCCCTCCCACTCGGTCAACCGGTAGCCGTCATGGGCCTGTTCGGCGATCGCGTCGATCCGGGTGAGGTCGGCGTCGGCCAGCGGGAGCCGGGCGTACGTCAGCGCCAGCACCCGGCGAAAGCCGCGCGCCGCCAGAACCCCGTCGCCCGGGGAGCCCTCCTCGGCCTGCGCGAGGACCGACCGGCGCCCCTCGTGCCGCGCCGCCGCGACGGCCGCGTCCAGCAGAGTGCTGCCCACGCCCCGGCGCCGCTCGGCCCGGTGCACGGCGACTTGGAGCTCCGCGAGATGCCGCTGCCCCTCCTTCGTGAAGAGCCGCAGAAAGGCGGACCCGACCGGCATCCCCTCGTCGTCGGCCGCGAGCCAGGCCCGCCGCCAACTGGACGGGGTGGGTTCGGGGTCGGTGAGCGCGGTGATACGAGGCGGCACGAGGTCTCCGTCACGGTGGGCTGCGGGTGGTGAAGTCGATCAGTGATCCCGCAGGAGCCAACCGTGACGGGGACCGGCGTGCAACAGGTTTTGTGCTGATTCTGTGCGGCAGGCCGTCGTGGTCAGCGGCGTACCTTGGACCGGTCCAGGGCGGCGACGCCCACCGCCGCGAGGCCGATCTGGATCAGCCACTCGATCCAGTCCACCCCTTCGGTGTCCGCCACGTCGAACGCCGAGGCGATGCCCGATCCGACGAGCGCGGCCGCGATACCGACCAGAATGGTCCACAGGACGCCGATGCGCTGACGGCCCGGAACGACGAGCCGACCCAGCACACCGATGATGATGCCGATCACGATGGCACTGATGATGCCCGAGATCTCCATCTCAGCCTCTCTTCGTCATACTCCCTACTGCTATGAGTGCCCCGTTACGGTGAGTGCACTCCCGGCTCCGCGCATGCGCCACTGGTCGAGCAGGGTTTGCGGGGCCCGCCCCTAAGGGGCGCTGTGGGTACGCGCCCAGGTCTGCAGGGGGACCTCCCGGCCCCTCGACACGCGCAGGACGGGGTCGGTGTCGACGAGGGTGAAGCCGGTGGTCCGCGCGACCGCCCTGCTCGCCGTGTTGCCCTCCTCGATGCACAGGACCACGCGCCGGGCGCCGGTGTGGCGCAGGGCGTAGTCCGACACGAGGCGTACGGCTCTGGAGGCCAGGCCTTGGCCGCGGTGGGCGGCGCCGACGCCGTAGGCGAGTTCTACGTCCCGTTCATCTCTCTGGTTGCGGAACAGCAGGACCTCGCCGCGCGGAACGACACCGTCCGTGGTGATCGCGAACTGTACCTTGCGCCCCTGAGCACGCGCCGCGAACGCCTCTGCGAGGTACGTGTGAGCCGCCGCGATGTCGAACGGCGAGGCCACGGGCGTCCAGCGGGCCATCTCTGGGTCGTCGTACAGCTCGACCAGCGCGGGCACATCGTCCTGCGACCACTCGCGCAGCCGGATCCCGTCCCCTTCGAGGCGGAGTTGGGGCGGCAGGGCAAGCGTCGGTCGGATGTCCATGCGTGGATCATGCCGCACGCCGCGTGGGCGGCCAAGAGAGAACGTCGCCTCGAGCACCCGTTGACATGCAAGTAACTGCCTGCATAACGTTGAGTGTGCGAGCGGGGGGAGATGCGGCGATGGACCAGGTATTCAAGGCGCTGTCGGACGGGACGCGCAGGCGGCTGCTCGACAGGCTGCACGAGCACAGCGGGCAGACGCTGGGGGAGTTGTGCGCCCGGATCGACATGTCGCGTCAGTCGGTGACCCAGCACCTGGCCGTTCTGGAAGCCGCCAACCTGATCAGCACGGTGTGGCGGGGGCGGGAGAAGCTGCACTACCTCAACCCCGTACCGCTCCACGAGATCCAGGAGCGGTGGATCGACAAGTTCGAGCGCCCGCGCCTGCGTGCGCTCGGCGCAGTCAAGCGACGAGCCGAGGAAGACATGACCGACAAGCCGACCTACGTGTACGTCACCTACATCCAGAGCACGCCCGAGAAGGTCTGGGACGCGCTCACCGACGCCGATGTGACCGCCGCCTACTGGGGCCACAACAATGTCTCGGACTGGCGCGTCGGCTCCCGATGGGAGCACCGGCGTACGGACGGCTCGGGCATCGTCGACGTGATCGGCGATGTCGTGGAGAGTGAGCGGCCCACCCGGCTGGTCACCACCTGGGCGGATCCCGCGGACGAGGGCGAGGAGGACAAGTACTCCAGGGTCACCTTCGACATCCGGGCGCACGGCGGGATCGTCCGGCTCACGGTCACCCACGAGGACCTGTTGGACGAGTCCGATGTCGCCGCTGCGGCCTCCGGCTGGTCGGCCGTCCTGTCCAACCTGAAGTCGCTGCTCGAGACGGGCAGCCCACTGCCGGAAGAGCCCTGGGCCATGCCCGTCGGCTGAGCCGCGGCCTGTACGGAGACCTCGTACGGAGGCCGGCCCGCGACGAGTAACCGCGGACCGGCCACCACCCTCATCCGTGCAGACGTCCTCCTACCGCTGCTCGTACGCCTTCGGTGTGCTCTTCGCCGATGCGGCCGCGCACACGGCCCCCAGCACCACGGCGAGACCGCCGATGATGACGTTGCTGACGATGACGCCCGCGTCGGGGCTCTCGCCCACGACCCACGGCGAGATGATCAGCCACACGCCTATGGCGGACATCGCCCAGCTCAGGCCGTACATCCGTTCCGGGGCTCTGGTGAAACCGAGTGCCAGCAGGCCTATCGCGATGCCCATGATGAGGTTGTGCGTCACGAGTGAGGGCTGGCTTGTCGTGAAGTGGAGAATCCACGGGGATGCGGCGCAGTACAGACCGAGCAGGAACACCGGTCCGTCCACGAGCGCCACATCGCGACCACCAAGCATGCGGGCGTACCGATCCCGCATTTCGCCTACGTCTGGGTGAGTGGTGATGTCACCTCTGGTGCGTGAGACGTCGGCCATGACTCGTCTCCTTTGTTCTCTGCAGGCCCGACCGCTCTGGTGTGGTATGCGGTAAGCGCCGCGTACATTCATTCTGCGCTTATTTTTTCTTTATGTGTAGTGGTCGGCGGGACTGGAGGGGAGGAAGCAACGGTGGCTGACGTGCTCGCGCGGATACCCTCGGTCATGTGGGCGACCCCGTACGCCGGTGCGCGGTTCCCGGGATCCGCGGCGGTACGCGACCGACCGGGCCTCACCGACGGCGCCAACTGTCAGCTGTTCGCGTACGCGGTTCTCGAACTATTCGGCCTGGAACCCGCTGCCTGGCGCTCCAGCGACCTGTGGGCCGATACCCGGCTGACGCGCCGCGTCGCGGTCGCCCAGCCCCTGGACCTCGTCCTGTTCAACGCCACCGACGAATCGTGGGGTGCGCATGTAGGGGTCGTCGTGGGGGAGGGCCGGATCCTTCACCTGTGCGCCGAGGTCGGGCGCCCCGCGGTGTGGAGCATGGCGGAGTTCGCCGCACGAGAGCGGTACCGGACCCTGCTCGGCTTCAAGCGGATGCGCTGAACGTCAACGAGGCAAGGTGCGCCGCCCGCGACTCGCCGGTCTGGCCCTGAACCAGCAGGAACATCGCTTCCCTGGCCAGGCGTTGGGCCTTGCTGGTCAGGGTCATCGCGCGCCCGCCTCCCGCCACCACCGCGGCTGTGGTGGCCGTGCGCATCACGTCATGGGCCTGGGTGCGCAGAGACAGTCGTTCGTCCAGGTGCTCGTGCGGTACCGGGTGGTCGGCCAGCGTGTAGGACCGGCGGCGGACCTCGTCGAGGCGGGTGCGCAGCGAGGCGGCGATGTCCTCGTCCAGCAGAGCCAGGGCCGCCTCGGTGATGCCGAACACCGCCGGTGACGCGTTCACCGTCTTCGCGCGGTCGGTCACGGACCACCGCTCGTACGACACCCGCAGGGCGACCGACTCCTCCGGCACCCGCAGGCCGTCCAGCTCCACGGACACCGTGCGGGCAGCCGTGAGGGCCGCGAGCCGCATCGGCGGCGACGGGCGCAGCCCCGGCTGCTCGCGTGCCTCGGTGAAGGCGAACACCACCTCGGCCGTGTCCGTCACGCCGGCGAGCAGCATCACGTCGTTCAGCCCCCAGCCCGTGTACCAGGGCACGGTGCCGTCGAACCGCCAGCCTCCGGGCTCGGGCACGGCCCGTACGGGAATCCGGGGAAAGGCACGGACATGGGCGTACGCGATCCCCGCCAGCAGCTCGCCCGTGGCCAGGGGGCGCAGCAGCTTCTCCCGTACGGGTGAGTCGTGGGTGGCGAGCACCTTCACGGGCGTGTGGTGCTGGGTCTGCACGAACCACGTGGAGCAGCACGCCCCGGCCAGGATCTCCGCGATCTCCCGCGCCACCGGGGCGGGCGCGCCCGCCCCGCCGTACTCCGTCGGCGCGCCCACTCCGAGCAGCCCCGACCGCCTGACCGCGTCGATGTGGCTCGCGGGCAGGGTCTCCTGGTCGACCCGCTCGGCGTGCGGGGCGAGGAGATCGCGCGCCAGCCTGCGGGCACGGGTGACGAGGGGATGAGGCGCGGTGGTGGGGATCGTCATGGAGAAATTCTCGCGGTCGGGCAGCGCGGGGTGTCGAGTCGGGGGTGTGTCGTTCGTGTAGGAGGTGGAAGGACACCACGACGCCCAGGAGGCCGTGATGAAGTACTACCTGCTCAGCGTGATGCAACCGGTCGGGGGCCCGCCCGCCCCCGAGGTCCTCGAGGAGATCGGCAAGAACCTCGACGTCTTCCACCAGGAGCTGCGGGAGGCGGATGCCTGGGTGTTCGCCGGGGGACTTCACGGCCCGGAGTCATCCACCGTGCTGCGGCCCCGCGACGGCGACGTCCTGATCACTGACGGTCCGTATGCCGAGGGCAAGGAGATGCTCGGCGGGACGACGACGGCGTGCTGGTGCCGCTGCCGGAGCAGGACCGCGCCTGCTGGGACCGCGACCTGATCGCCGAGGGGCAGGAACTCGTCCGCCGCTGCCTGCGCCGGAACCAACCGGGCCCATACCAGATTCAGGCCGCCATCCAGGCCGTCCACAGTGACGCTCCGACCGCAGACGCCACGGACTGGAAGCAGATCCGGCGCCTCTACGACCATCTCCTGGCTCTGGCCCCGAGCCCGGTCGTGGCCCTGAACCGGGCCGTCGCCGTGGCCGAGACCGAGGGCCCGCGGCAGGCCCTCGGCCTCGTGGACGCCCTCGACCTCGACGACTACCGCGTCCTCCACGCCGTCCGCGCCGACCTGCTGCGCCGCCTGGGCCGCGATACGGAGGCCGTGCGGGAGTACGAGGCGGCCATCGCGCTCACCGAGAGCGCGGCGGAACGTGCGTTCCTCGACCGTCGCCGGAGGGAACTCACACGCTGAGCGCCTCCCGCACCGCCGACTCGGCCTCCTTGCCGCCCGCACCGGACGAGGTGACCCGACCGGCCTCCAGGACGAAGTACCGCTGCGCCGCCCGCATCGCGAAGCCCACGTGCTGCTCGACCAGGAGCACCGAGAGCCCGCCCCGGGCGGCCAGCGCGAGGATCGTCTCCTCGATCTCGGCCACGACTGACGGCTGGATGCCCTCGGTCGGCTCGTCGAGCAGCAGCAGACGAGGCTCCGTCACCAGGGCCCGGGCGATGGCGAGCTGCTGCCGCTGACCGCCCGAGAGCAGCCCCGCGCGCCGGTTCGACAGTGCCCGCAGCGCCGGGAACAGGTCCAGCGCCTCCGCGATCGCCGTCTTGCCGCGCTTGCGTCCGTCCGCCACCAGCTGAAGGTTCTCGGCGGTCGTCAGGTGGGGGAAGGCCTGCTGACCCTGCGGTACGTACGCCATGCCGCGCGCCACACGCTCATGCGGCTTGCGCCGCGTGACGTCCTCGCCGTCGAAGCGAACCCCGCCGTTCGACGGGGTGAGCAGTCCGACGGCAGCCCGCAGCAGGGTGCTCTTGCCGGCGCCGTTGTGCCCGAGCACGGCCGCCACGCCGTCCTTCGGGACCTCGACGGAGACCCCGTGCAGGACGGTGCTGCGGTGGTAGCCGACGTGGACGTTGTCGATCTCCAGCATCACGCCTCCTGTACGGCCGCCGGGGCCGCGGGATCGAGTGCGTCCCCGGCGGCGGCGTGCCCGAGGTACACCTCCTGCACCTTGGGATCCGCCTGCACCGCGGCCACCGTTCCCTCGCTCAGCACCTTGCCCGCGTGCAGCACGCTGACGCTGCGCGCGAAGGATCGCATGAAGTCCATGTCGTGCTCGATGACGACCACGGTCCGCTCCTCGCTGATCCGCTCCAACAGCTCGCCGGTGGCCTGCCGTTCGTCATGGCTCATCCCGGCGACCGGTTCGTCGAGCAGCAGCAGCCGTACGTCCTGCACGAGCAGCATGCCGATCTCCAGCCACTGTTTCTGCCCGTGCGCGAGGGTCCCGGCCGGATGGTCGGCGAGCTCCGCGAGCCCCACCGTCTCCAGCGCCCGTGCGACGGATTCCGGAACGCCCTTGCGGCGCCGCAGCATCGTCAGCACCCCCCGTCCGGCGCCCGCCGCGATGTCCAGGTTCTGAAGGGCCGTCAACTCTTCGAAGACCGTGGCCGTCTGGAACGTACGGCCGATGCCCGACCGGGCGATCCTGTGGACACTGCGCCCGAGCAACTCATCATCCCCGAAGAGCACCGATCCGTCCGCCTTCACCAGGCCGGTGACGGCGTCGACGAGCGTCGTCTTGCCCGCGCCGTTCGGCCCGATGAGGAAGCGCAGATCGCCGGGCTGTACGTCCAGGTCCACGCCGTCGACGGCCTTGAACCCGTCGAAGGACACCCGCAGTTGCCGTATCCGAAGGCCTGAGAGCTCACTCATGCTGCTTCTCCCACAGGAAGGGCAGGTGACGGTTTCTCACTCGCACGCGCCGCCCTGCGCCGCCGTACCATCCCCACCAGCGAGGCGAGACCGCCGGGCAGGAACGCCAGGGCCACGATGAACAGCAGCCCCTGGAAGTACGTCCAGGCCGCCGGGAACTCCTCCGACAGCGCCGTCTTGGCCCAGGCGACGCCGATCGCGCCCAGTACCGCGCCGGCCAGGCTCGCCCGGCCGCCGACCGCCGCGCCGATGACGAACTCGATGGACGGCACGATCCCGATCATCGCGGGCGAGATGATGCCGACCGCGGGCACGAACAGGGCGCCCGCGAGCCCGGCCATGCCGGCCGCGACGACGTACGCGACGAGCTTCACGTTCGCCGGGTCGTACCCGAGGAAGCGCACCCGCTCCTCCGAGTCCCGTACGGCGACGAGGAGTTCGCCGTACCGGCTGTGGATCAGCTGCCGGGCGAGGGCGATCAGGAGCAGCAGGGCGGCGGCGATGACGAAGTACACCATCCGCTGGTTGACGGGGTCGTTGAGGTCGTAGCCGAAGAAGCCCTGGATGTCGGTGAGCCCGTTGGTGCCGCCGGTGGTGGCCTGCTGGCCGATGAGCCAGATCGCGAAGGCGGCGGTGAGCGCCTGGCTGAGGATCGCGAAGTACGCGCCCTTGACCCGGCGGCGGAAGATGAACGAACCGAGCAGCGCGGCGACCAGCATCGGCAGCAGTACGGTCGCGGCGAGTGCGAACACGGGGTTCGCGAACGGCTGCCACCACCACGGGAGTTCGGTGGCCGTGCCGTACAGCTGCATGAAGTCGGGGAGGTTGCCGGGCCCGGCGTCGGCGATCTTCAGGTGCATCGCCATGGCGTAGCCGCCGAGCCCGAAGAAGACGCCCTGCCCGAGCGTGAGCAGTCCGCCGCGGCCCCAGGCGAGGCAGATGCCGACGGCGACCATCGCGGTGCACAGGTACTTGGCGAGCAGCCCGAGCCGGAAGTCGGAGAGTGCCAGCGGCGCGAGGGCGAACAGAGCCACGGCGGCTGCGGCGAAGCCGGCCCGGGCCCGCGCGGAGCGCCCCTTGAAAAGGGGCATACGAGTGCGAAGCGGCATACGAGAGTCGGTCATACGAGGCTCCTCGTACGCAGGGTGTACAGCCCTTGGGGCCGCCACTGGAGGAACGCGACGATGCCCACGAGGACGAGCACCTTCGCGACGCTGACGGTGGTGGAGTACTCGAGGACGGACTGCAGGACGCCCAGCACGAAGGCGACGATCACGGTGCCCTTGAGCTGCCCGATGCCGCCGACCACGATCACCAGAAAGGCGTCGATGATGATGTTGGTGCCCATCGTGGGACCGATCGGACCGACCAGCGTCAGCGCGACTCCGGCGACTCCGGCGAGCCCGGACCCGATGAAGAACGCGGTCCGGTCCACGCGTTCGGTGGAGATGCCGGACACCTCGGCAAGATCGCGGTTCTGTACGACGCCGCGGATCCGGCGGCCCAGCGGGGTCAGCCGCAGGGTCAGCGACAACGCGACGACCGCCGCGATCGCCAACCCCAGGATGAACAGGCGGCTGTTGGCGACCGTGAGCGGATCGTCGCCGCCGATGAGCGTGATGTTCCCGGTGAGCAGGTCGGGCGCGCGGGTCTGCACGTTCGGCGCGCCGAAGATGTCCCGGGCGAGCTGCTGGAGCATCAGCGAGACACCCCAGGTGACGAGCAGCGTGTCGAGCGGGCGCAGATACAGACGGCGGATCAGCAGCCACTCCAGCAGCGCGCCGAGGGCTCCCGCCACCAGGAAGGCGACGGGCAGCGCGACGAGCAGCGACGGACCTGCGCTGGTGATGGACTTCTGGAGGACGTACGTGGTGTAGGCGCCGGCCATGATGAACTCGCCGTGGGCCATGTTGATGACGTTCATCTGGCCGAACGTGAGCGAGAGGCCGAGCGCGATGAGCAGCAGGACGGCACCGATGCTGATGCCGGTGAAAGTCTGACCGAGGATCACGGTCATACGGCGGCTCCGGGAGATGGCGGCGGGCACGGGGACACCCGCTTCGAAGTCTTCAACTCCTCGAAGCGGGGACCCCGCGTGACGACTGGTCAGGGATCGTCAGGAAAGGCCGGAGGCCCAGGAGTAGCCCTTCAGATACGGGTCCGGCTTGATCGCCTTGCCGGAGTCCCACACCTGCTCGATCAGCCCATCCGTGCCGATCTTGCCGATCCGGGCCGTCTTGTAGATGTGCTGGGTCGCACCGTCGATGGTGACCTTGCCCTCAGGAGCGTCGAAGGTGATGCCGTCCGAGGCCGACTTGACCTTCTCCGGGTCGAACGACTTGGCCTTCTCGACCATCGCCTTCCACAGATAGACCGAGGTGTACGCGGCCTCCATCGGGTCGCTGGTGGGCTTGTCCTGGCCGTACTTGGCCTTGTACGCCTTCACGAACTCGGTGTTCGCCGCGCCCGCCGTCGTCTGGTAGTAGTTCCAGGCCGTCAACTGGCCCGCCAGATACTGCGCGCCGATCGACTTGACCTCTTCCTCGGCGATCGACACCGAGACCACCGGCATGCTCGCGGCCGTCAGGCCCGCGGACTTGTACTCCTTGAAGAAGGCCACGTTCGAGTCGCCGTTGAGGGTGTTGAAGACCGCGTCTGCCTTCGACGCCTTCACCTTGTTGGCGATCGTGCTGAACTCCGTGGAGCCCAGCGGCGCGTAGTCCTCGCCGAGCACCTTCATGCCATTCGCCTTCGCGTACGCCTGGATGATCTTGTTGGCGGTCCGCGGGAAGACATAGTCGCTGCCGACGAGGTAAATCGACTTCTTGCCCTGGCTCTTGAGGTAGTCGAGCGCCGGGACGATCTGCTGGTTGGTGGTGGCACCCGTGTAGAAGATGTACGGGGATTCCTCAAGTCCCTCATACTGCACGGGATAGAACAGCAGGGACTTGTTCTTCTCAAAGACGGGTTTCACGGCTTTGCGGCTCGCGGAGGTCCAGCAGCCGAAGGTGGCCACGACCCGGTCCTCGCGGATGAGTTTGCTCGCCTTTTCGGCGAAGGTGGGCCAGTCGGAGGCGCCGTCCTCGCTGATCGGCTTGATCTTCTTGCCGAGCACACCACCCTTGGCGTTGATCTCGTCGATCGCCAGCTTCAGCGAATCGCGTACGGTGACCTCGCTGATCGCCATCGTGCCGGACAGCGAGTTGAGCAGGCCGACCTTGACGGTGTCTCCGCTCGTGTCCGCCTGTGCCGCCTTGTCGGACGAGCCGCCCGCGTCGGTCTTGGCGCCGCACGCGGACAACGCGACAGCGGCCGCGAGCGCCGCCGCGCCCGCCACTATCTGGCGTCGGAAAATTCTGGAACCGCTGGACAAATGGACCTCCTCGTCCCATGAAGGACAAGCTCGTGAAGTGCGGTCCACAGCATCAAGTCACCTCGTTTCCGAGGTGTTTCACTTGACTTTCCCGGCTGTATCTTCCAGCTCTCGACGGAAACAAAAAATGCCCCGGGCGGAATTCTGTGTATGAATTCACAGTTCGCTCGAGGCATTTTGGTTACTTCCTGTGGGAAGTATCTTCACGAGGGTGCGGGCATGTCAAGACCGGGATTCATGAAGATCCAGCTGGGCCACGACATCGAAGTCCACGCCGTCCGCCCGCGCCAGATAGATCCGCTGCTGTACGTGGCTGCCGCGCAGGTGGAGCAGCCCGCGCGGGCCCTCGTACGACACGGTGTCCGCAGCCGCACCGATCGCGGAGACGTCCAGGGTGCCGGCCCGCTCGATGAGCGCCGCCAGCAACAGCACGCCTTCGTAACACGATTCGCCGAGACTGCCGAGGACCGGCGCCTCGACACCGAACCGCCGGGCGTACTGGCCGTGGAAGTCGAGCGTGTCCTGATTGGCCAGCGAGGCGAAGAACCCGGCCGTGCTGTAGAGGCCGGCGGTGGCTGTCGGGCCGCTCGCCATCAGCATGTTCTCGTCCATGAGCGTGCTCAGCCGCACACAGCGCGCGTCAAGACCGGACGCGGCGAACGCCCGGTTGAAGCGGACCGCGTCGCTGCCTACGAGCAGCATCAGCACCGCGTCCGCCTCCGACCGCTCGATCCGGCGCAGCACCCCGTCGAAGTCGTTGGCGCCGAGCGGGAGATAGGCCTGCCCGCAGATGCTCCCGCCGGACTCGAGCGCGTAACGGTGCGCCGCCCGGGCCGTACGACGAGGCCACACATAGTCGTTGCCGACCACGAACCAGCGGCGAACCCTGTGCTCCCGTGCCAACAGGCGTATAGCGGGCCGCAGTTGGTCGTTGGGAGTCTCGCTGGTCAGGAACACGCCCGCGGTGTCCTCGCCGCCCTCGTACAGCGCCGTGTAGACGTACGGCACCCGGTGGGCGATCCGCGGGGCCAGCACCTGGCGTACGGAGGAGATGTGCCATCCGGTGACACCCTGCACGATGCCGAGGTCGACCAGTGCCTCGACGTCCTCGGCGATGCGGTGCGGCTCGGCGCCGCCGTCCACCGGCAGCAGCCGCAACTCCTTGCCGAGCACGCCGCCCGAGCGGTTGACCTGTTCCGCGGCGAGCTGCGCGCACAGCTCGCACGTGGGCCCGAAGATGCCCGCGGCGCCCTGCAGGGGAAACACCAGGGCCACACTGATGACTGATGTGTCGGCGGTGCCGGTGAACCAGTCGAGCGGATGGGGGTCGTCGGGCCGGAACATGCGGTCATGATTCCGGGTACGCCCGGTGAACTCCACTGTTTCTCGTGGTGCGGTCGGAGCGTGCGGCGGCAGGCGGGAAGATCCTTCCGCGGAACGGGACTTGTACGATGGCATGGCCCCCGGGAGCGAGGAGAAGGATGCCGACCCCACCTCCGCGTCGGTCTCAGGACCTCACGCATCTCTTGACGCGGGCAGAGCGGCTGGTCGCGCGCCGGCTCCAAGAGGTCCTCGAGGAGCACGGCTGTTCACTCGACGCCTGGCGTGTCCTCTCCCTGCTCTCCGACGGCGAAGGCCACCCCATGACGGCGGTCGCCGAAGCGGCCTTCCTGCCGCCGCCGACCCTCACCAAGCTGGTCGACCACCTCGTCGACCAGAACCACGTCTACCGCCGCGTCGACCCCCTCGACCGACGCCGCATCCTCGCCCACCTCACCCCACGCGGTGAGACGTACTGGCGACGCGTCGACCGCGCGGTCCGCGACCGGTGGCCCGCACTGAGCGACGGTGACGACGAGTTGCTGGAGGCGCTGCTGCGGCGGCTGGTGGCCACGCTGGACGCGTCGGCGGAGACGGAGTCGCGGCCGGCCTGAGCCGCGAGGCTCACGCGGGGACCGCTGCCGGACCGGCCGGCCCAAGCCCGTTTGAACGCGGTGGCGACCGGGCGTCGGCCGCTCACGCCGCCTGCCGTGTTCGCATGATCGCCCTTCGTGTTTTGGCCTGCTCATGCCCATTTGTAGGACGTGTGTTGCCTCGTCCATTACACCTTGGCGGGACTTGTCGTCGCAGGCACCGTCACCGTCGGCATCAGCGTCGCCTCCCCTGAACACGAGCCCGGCGCCCGGCACAACCCCGCGGCCAAGGCCGGCGAGAAGCAGATCGCCGCCCTCTTCGACCAGTGGAACGCCGCCCTGCAGACCGGCGACGCCGAGAAGGTCGCCGAGCGGTACGCCCCGGACGCGGTGTTGCTGCCCACCGCGTCGCCGAAGATCCGCACCAACCATGAAGAGATCGCCGACTACTTCGAGCACTTCCTGCTCAAGAAAGCCCAAGGGCGAGAAGGTCAGAAGCGTCATCAATGTCCTGGAAGTACGAGAAGCGCGGCGGCAAGTGGCTGATCGTCAACCACCACTCCTCGGTGGTGCCGCCCGCGAGCTGATCACCGCGCCGTGCCGTTCGGCGGGTGGGCGCGTGCCGGGAGTGGTAGGGCTGGGGAAGCGACTTCCGGCACGCGTCCCGGGGCGTCAGCCGCCGGCCCCGAGCGAACAGCCGCCGTCTGCCGGCAGTACCGTGCCCGTGATGTAGTCGGCCGCCGCTGAACAGAGGAATCCCGCGACCTGGGCGACCTGTCGCGTGGTCTGCATCTCCCCCAGAGGGATCACCCGGTCGACGCGCTCGCGGTACTGCGGTTCCTCCCGGTACTGCCGTGCGGCCAGACCGGCGTCGACGATCCCCGGCGCGAGGACGTTGACGCGTATGTGGTGGGGTGCCAGTTCGAGTGCGGCGGAACGGGCGAGCATCGCGAGGCCGGCCTTGGAGACGGAGTACGCGGCGGTTTCGGGCCACGGTACGGAGCCGATCCAGGAGCCGGTGAGAATGATGCGGCCCTCGGTGCCGTCCGCGACCATCTGACGGGCCGCCGCCTGGGTCAGATGGAAGACGCCGGTGAGGTTGACGTCCAGCTGGGCCTGCCAGTCCTCGGGCGTGATCTTGAGGAAGGGTGAGGAGCGGACGATGCCCGCGTTGCCGATCGCCGTGTCCAGGCCGTCGACGCGGGCCAGCGCGGCCGTGAGGGCGTCCGGGTCCGTGGTGTCCGCGAGGTCGTAGCTCAGGGTGCCCGGGACCTGGCCCACCCCCGCGATACGCGCGGACGCCTCCGCCTCGTCGACGATGTCGATCAGTGTGACGTCGGCGCCCCGGGAGGCGAGTTCGTACCCGATGGCGAGGCCGATGTCGCCGACACCGCCAGTGATGGCGACGCGTCGGCCGCCAAGATCCTGGGGCACCTCGGTGTCCTCTCTTCGGTCATACTGGTCTGACCGCTCGTGTCCTTTCTCCCCTCCCGCTCGCCATGTGTCAAGGGGTGTATGAGGGGTTCCCGCACCGAGAGGCGAGCTTGACGCGGGGCGAAGTCTCGGCCAGGCTCCAGGCTGACTGGTAAGACCGGCATGACCAGATGGAGGACGATCATGCGCATCACCGCCCTGGAAACCGTGCGCTCGGAAGTCCAGCCCAACGTCTGCCAGGTTCTCGTCCACACGTCCGAGGGCCTGCACGGACTGGGGGAGACCTTCTGGGGAGCGGAGGCCGTCGAGGCGTACCTCCATGAGTCGGTCGCCCCGGTGCTGCTCGGGCTGGCGGATCCGGCTCCCGAAAAGGTGGCCAGGCTGCTCGCCCCGTACGTCGGCTTCGGTGGCTCAGGGGCGGAGACGCGCGGCAACGGGGCGGTGGACATCGCGCTCTGGGACCTGCTCGGCAAGCGCGCGGGGCTGCCGGTCACTGCGCTGCTGGGCGGTCCGGTGCGGGAGTCCCTGCGGGTCTACAACACCTGCGCGGGCACCGGCTACATCCGTGACGAGGGGCGTCAGTCCTCGGCCAACTGGGGGTTGGCCGAGGAGTCCGACCGCTACGAGGACCTGGAGGCCTTCCTCCACCGTCCCGGCGAACTGGCCCGCTCCCTGCTGGAGGAGGGGATCACGGCGATGAAGGTCTGGCCCTTCGACTCCGCCGCCGAGCGGACCGGCGGGCTGCATGTCTCACCGGCGGACATCCGGCAGGGCATGAAAGTGCTGGAGGAGATCCGGGGCGCCGCGGGGGACCGTATGGACATCCTCGTCGAACTGCACGGACTGTGGTCCGTCAAGGCAGCCGTCGAGATCCTGACCGCGCTGGAGGACATCGAGCCGTTCTGGGTGGAGGACCCGCTGCGGCCGGACGGCATCGACGGCTACCGCAGCCTGCGCGGGCGTACCTCGGTGCCGATCGCGACGGGGGAGACGCTGGCCGGCCGCCGTGCGTTCAAGCCGCTGCTGGAGAGCGGTGCGATCGACGTGGCTCTCATCGACATCAGCTGGACGGGCGGGCTGACCGAGGCGCAGAAGGTGGCCGCACTCGCCGACACGTACGGTGTGGCCGTGGCGCCGCACGACTGCACCGGGCCAGTGTCGTTCGCGACGACCGTCCAGTTCATCGCGAGCCAGCCGAACGGACTGATCGCCGAGACCGTACGCGCCTTCCACCACAGTTGGTACGGGCTCATGGCCGAAGGGCTGCCCGTGCCGGTCGACGGGTGGGTGGCGCCCACGGCCGAACCGGGGCTGGGAGTCGCGTTGCGTGCGGAACACCTGGCAGCCCCGGGCACCACACGCCGGGTGTCCCGGCTGGACGCCGGCGGGTGACCGGGACGAGCCCTCGGACTCCGCTCGCCCGCCAGGCGCGGGACAGGCGTTAGCCCGCCAACTCGTCGTCCAGCCGCGCGACTTGGATGCCCCGCCGCGCCAGCACGTCGTCCAGCGGCGTGTCCAGGTCCTCTCCGTAGAGGTCCAGTGCCAGCCGCAGATGCTCCGCCATCGCCGCTCGCGCCGCCTCGGCGTCCCTGCGTGCGATGCCCTCGTAGATCGTCTGGTGCATGGGGTCACCCGCCTCCAGGACCGCCCGGTCGCTCAGACTGCGCAGCATGAGCCCGTAGACCAGGGTCCGGATGGAACCGAACATCACAGCGATCACCGGGTTGCCGGTGGCGTGGGCCACCGCTTCGTGGAAGGCGAGGTCGGTGCGTGCGAGGGAGGTCAGGTCGCGGGCCGCCTGATGGGCCTCCAGAGCCTGCCGTACGAGATCGATCTGCTCATCGCTGCCGCGTGACGCGGCCATCGCCGCCGCCTCGCACTCCAGCATCGTGCGCGCGGTGACCAGATCCCGCGGTGTGACCCCGGTGCGCTGTGCCATGCGGACCAGCGGCCGGGCCAGGTCGCTCGCCCCCACGGCCCGTACGAACGAGCCGCGCCCGGGGTGGATCTCGATGTAGCCCCGCTCCTGCAGGCCTCGCAGCACCTCCCGGATCACCGGCCGGCTGACGTGGTACTCGGTGCACAGACTCCGCTCGGACGGCAGCCGGTCGCCGACCTTCAGCGTCCCGCTCAGTATCCGGCGCTCCAGTCGGCCCAGCACGGCATCCTGGTTGGGATACAGCGGCGGAGCGCCCGCCTTCGCCGTGAAGTCCGATGCCATGGTGTCCAGTTCCTCTCCGGGGCGACGCTCCTGAACAGGATAGACCGGTAAGACCAAGAGGTCAGAGCCGGAATCGGCCTCGTTACGGTCTCAGAGCACTCCGGAGCCTGCCGCCCGCACCGTCAAATATGTTGCGCATCGCGCCTTGACGGCCTCTGACCCCGATGGGAGGGTGTGGCCCGCGGGGAGACCGGTCAGACCAGTTAGACCGCACGCTCGCTCCCAGGGACGACACTGCGCCGCGCTCCGAGAAAGGTCGTGGGACGACATGAGAGCCTCCACTTCGCCAAGGCGGACACCGCGACGACGCCTGGCGGGAGTCGCGCTCGCGGCTTCGGTCTCCCTCGTCGCTGCCTGCGGTGGCGGAAGCGGTACGACCAGCTCCGACGGCACGGAGACGATCACCGTCGCCCTCACCGGCCTGGGGCCCGAGGGCGAGGCCACGGAAGCCGCGATCAAGGCGTTCGAGAAGGCGAACCCCAAGATCAAGGTCAACGTGCAGGTGCTCTCCACCGACGCCACGCAGTACCAGCAGCAGATACAGCAGCGGCTCGTCGCCGGCTCCGGATCCCCGGACGTCTTCAAGCTGGACGGCATCTACGCCCCCGCCTTCGCCAAATCCGGCTGGCTGCTGGACCTGGCAAAGGTGAAGGCCGACACCTCTCGCTTCATGCCCACGTCGCTGACCGCGGGCGAGTACGAGGGCAAGACGTACGCGGTGCCCTGGTTCGTCAACACCGAGGGGCTCTTCTACCGCACGGACCTGGTCAAAACGCCTCCGACGACCCCTGACGAACTCGTCACCGCCGCCCAGCAGGCGATGAAGGACGACCCGAAGCTCAAGTACGGACTGGCCTTCGAGGGCGCCAAGTACGAAGGCGTGATCACCGCGTTCATGGCGATGGCGGGAGGCTTCGGCAGCAAGCTCGACCCCGAGAACCTCGACACCCCGCAGAACCAGCAGGCCATGCAGTTCATGGATGACGCGATCCGCAAGTACAAGATCTCGCCGAGCGCCGTCACCGGCTGGAAGGAGGGCGAGGTCCAGCAGGCCTTCAACTCCGGCCAGGCGGCGTTCGCGATCAACTGGCCGTTCGTCTTCTCCACCGCCAAGGGCACGCCCACCGATCTTGGTGGTTAATTCCAATTGTCATGCGACGAGGCGTAGTTGGAGTCTGGCGAGGTGGCAATGATTGGTGCGGTCGAGGGGGCGGCCGTGCCACCAG
>NZ_BAAASJ010000023.1:0-503 GCF_039532825.1 Streptomyces vastus | reverse complement strand
CTGCTGTCACGCCAAGACGGGACACCGCTGTGAGACTGCACCTGGGAATCGACGTGGCCTGCCGGGCCTCCCACCAGACCACCTGCACCGACGCCACCGGAGCGATCCAGTTCTCCGGCCGGCGCCTCACCACCACGGCCGAGGACCTCGAACGGTTATGGGACGGCCTGCCCTCAACCGACGACGACGTCGTGATCATGGAGCCGACCCGTAACGCCTGGGTCCCGCTGGCCGCCTGGTTCCAACACCGTGGCGCCCAGGTGGTCCTGGCCCCCCCCCGGAACAGTCCGCTGACCTGCGCGACTACTACCACAAGCACACCAAGAACGACCGGCTGGACTCCCGCGTCCTGGCCCGCCTGCCACTGCTGCACCCCAAGGGCCTGCCCCCGCTGTCCGACACCGGCCCAGCCCACCCCCTGCGCAGAGCGGTCCGCCGCCGCAGCACGCTCGTTGAGCGCCGCACCGCCACCTTCTACCGGCTCGACGCCCTGCTCGAACTGC
>NZ_BAAASJ010000022.1:277015-328686 GCF_039532825.1 Streptomyces vastus | reverse complement strand
CTGACCGGCAGCTCCGGACACCCGGCGACCCCACGGCCACCGGGCACCCAGCCCAGCCCTGCCCACGCCCACCCTGACCTGCATCTATTTACGCGTCAGAGGTCTATCACGGGTGCGTGTTCCGGCTGTCGCGCATCGATGTCGAGGTGTTCACCGACGCGGTTGACGAGAAGCGTCATCTCGTAGGCGACCTGGCCGATGTCCGCTTCCGCCGCGCTGAGCACGCACAGGCAGCTGCCCGTGCCCGCCGCCGTGACGAACAGAACCGCGTCATCGAACTCGATCATCGTCTGCCGGACTTGGCCTGCGCCGAAGTGCCGACCCGAGCCCTTGGCCAGACTGTGCAGCCCCGAGGAGACGGCGGCGAGGTGTTCGGCGTCCTCGCGCCTGAGTCCCGTACTGGCCGCCGTGACCAGCCCGTCGTTGGACAGCACCAGCGCATGTCGTACGTGTTCGACGCGCTCGGTCAGGTCGTCCAGCAGCCAGCCGAGTCCCTGGTTCGGCTCCATGATTCCGTCTCCCCGTGTTGTGAGTCACCTCTGGCCTGAGGATCTGACGAGCCAGCCTTCCCCACAGCCGCCGTACGGGCAAGCAGGATGGGTGCATGGCAAAGAACATGACCGATGAGGAATGGCGGGCGTTCGTCTCGGACGGCACCCGCACCGGCAAGCTGTCGACTGTTCGAGCGGACGGAAGTCCGCATGTGGCACCGATCTGGTTCGTGCTCGACGGGGACGACCTTGTCTTCAACACCGGGAAGGACAGCGTCAAGGGGCGGAACCTTGCCAGGGACGGCCGGGTCGCCCTGTGCGTGGACGACGACCGGCCCCCGTACGCCTTCGTGGTCCTGCGGGGGCGCGCCCGGATCTCGGAGGATCTACACGAGGTCCGGGTATGGGCCGGGCGGATAGGGGCGCGCTACATGGGTGAGGACCGGGCCGAGGAGTTCGCCGCCCGCAACGGCGTGCCGGGCGAACTCCTCGTGCGGGTGAGCATCGAGAAGGTCCTCGCGCAGGCCGCTGTCTCGGACTGAGCGAGCCGCAGCGTCAGCCGACGGAGTCGAGCAGCCGGGCGGTGTGCATCCGCCCGGCGTACTCGACGAGACGTATCAGCACCTCCTTCCCCGAGTCGCGGTCACGGGCGTCGCAGAGCACCACGGGTGTGCCCCGGTCGAGGTCGAGGGCGCGTGACACCTCGTGGGCGCCGTAAGTACGCGCATCCGCGAAGCAGTTGACGGCCACGACGAACGGGATGCGCCGGTGCTCGAAGTAGTCGACCGCGGGGAAGCAGTCCCCGAGCCGCCGGGTGTCCGCGAGGACGACGGCACCGAGGGCGCCCTGCGACAGTTCGTCCCACAGGAACCAGAACCGGTCCTGTCCCGGTGTGCCGAACAGATAGAGCGACAGACCGGACCTGATGGTGATGCGGCCGAAGTCCATGGCGACGGTAGTCGTGACCTTCTTGTCCACACCGTCGGTGTCGTCGACCGACTGGCCCACCTCACTGAGCAGTTCCTCGGTGCGCAGCGGCCTGATCTCGCTGACGGCTCCTACGAGCGTGGTCTTGCCCACGCCGAATCCGCCGGCGACCAGGATCTTCAAGGCCAGTGGGGCTGTCTCGCCGTTCGGGGCGTCGGACTGCTCGGAGACCATCGATCACTTCTCTCGGGAGTGCCGGCCACGGCCGGTGTGGGTTGGGGTCCGTCATCACAGCGCTCTCAGTCCTTCGATGACCTCGCGCAGGATGCGCTCGTCGGGCAGTTGAGCGGGTGGCACCGGGCGGCTGACGGTGACGCTGCCCAGCTCCAGCAGGTCTCCGAGGAGCACCCGGACCACGCCGACGGGCAGGTCGGCGCCCGCGGCCAGTTCGGCGACGGACTGGGTCTCCGCCCGGCAGAGGTCGATGAGAGCCAGGTGTTCCGGGCCGAGCGAGGTGTCGTCGCCGACGTCCGGGGCGCCCGTGTCCAGCGTGACGAGCGCGATCAGGTCGAAGCGCACCCCTGTGACTCCGGGTTTGGTGCGCCCGCCTGTCATCGCGTACGGGCGGACGAGCGGCCCGGCCTCGTCGTCGTACCACTGGCTGCCCGGCTGCTCAGAGAGGCCGGCTCTGTCCTCGCTCATGTCAGTCGCCCTTCGCTCACCCGGACGCGGCCGGTCCCGCGGCGACCCGCGGCGCCGTGGACAGGTGCTCGCCCACCCGCTTGACCAGGAGCGCCATCTCGTAGGCGACCAGCCCGATGTCGGCCGTCACGGCGCTGAGGACGGTGAGACAGGAACCGTCGCCTGCGGCGGCCACAAACAGGAAGCCGTCGTCCATCTCCACCATGGTCTGGCGCACGCCGCCGACGCCGAAATGCCGGCCCGCACCCTTGGCCAGGCTGTTGAAGCCCGAGGCGACCGCGGCGAGGTGCTCGGCGTCCTCCCGCGTGAGGCCGCCGGACGCGCCCATCGCGAGCCCGTCGTTGGACAGCACCACGGCATGCCGTACCTCACCGACACGCGTCACCAAGTCGTCCAGCAGCCAGTCGAGTTCACCGGTCCGCTGAGTAGTCCCCATACCCTGGTCGTGGATCATGCGAGGTCTCCTTCACTGCCATCGCCGCCCGGTGCGGGGTCGGGATTTGCGCCGCGGCCGGGCGAGCGACCGCCGCCGCGGGCCCAGCCTGCGCGGTAGGCCGCCATACGGTCCCGTACCAGCTCAGGGGTGCGCTCCTCGTCGCCCTGAGGGTCCGCCGCTGCCGTGGGCTCGGCGGGGCGCTCCTCGCGCAGCTGCGGGGCGAGGCTCGCCTGTCGTACGCGCCGTGGAAGCCCGTCCGATTCCTGGGCGTCGTCGGCCGGGCGGTGCAGCCGCAGGGTCGTGACGCCGGGCGGTGGGGCGTCGTGCGGGCCGTTCCCGTCGGTCCCCGGCCGGTCTCCGGACGCCTGCATGGCCGCCTGCATGGGGGCCACCAGAGCGGGCCGTTCGCCCAGGGACTCTACGGAGTCGTGTTGCGGGGCGGCGGTGGGCACGCGCGCGTACTCGCGTGCCGCAGGCGGTCCGCTCTCCGCCCGGTGGGCACCGGAACGTTCCGCCGCGGTTGTCTGAAGCAGTGCGGTGGGCATCAGGACCACCGCGGTGGTGCCGCCGTAGGGCGAGGTCCGCAGGTGCACCTTGATGCCGTGCCGGGCGGCGAGCCTGCTCACAACGAAGAGCCCGAGCCGGTCGCTGTCGAACAGGTCGAGAGCCTCGGACTGCTCGATGCGGCGGTTCGCTTCGACGAGGGCCTCCTTGCCCATGCCGAGGCCCCGGTCCTCGATCTCCAGCGCGTAGCCGTTGCCGACCGGCTCGCCGGTGATGCGCACCTTGGTGTGGGGCGGCGAGAACTGGGCGGCGTTCTCGACGATTTCGGCAAGGAGGTGCGTGAGGTCGGCGACCGCGGCTCCGACGACCGACGTCTCCGGGAGGTGCCGCACCTCCACGCGCGCGTAGTCCTCCACTTCGGATACCGCGGCACGGACCACGTTCGAGAGCGACACCGGCATCCGCCAGGCCCGGCCGGGAGCGGCTCCGGAGAGGATGATCAGGCTCTCCGCATGCCGGCGCATACGCGTGGTCAGGTGGTCGAGCCGGAACAGGTCGCTCAGTTCGTCCGGGTCCTCGGACCGGCGCTCCATGCTGTCCAGCAGGTTCAGCTGGCGGTGCACGAGGACCTGGCTGCGGCGGGCGAGATTGACGAAGACTCCGGAGATGCCGCTCGCGAGCTCCGCGCGTTCGACCGCGGCGCGCAAGGCGGCGCGGTGCACGGTGCCCAGGGCCTCCGCGACCTGGCCTGCCTCGTCCTCCGCGGGCAGGCCGGGAGGAGCCTCGGCACGGACGTCGATCTCCTCTCCCGCCCGCAGTCTGCGCATGGCATGCGGGAGTTTGCGGCGGGCGATCTCCAGTGCGCTGTTGCGCAGGCTCACCAACTCGACGACGAGGCCGCGTCCGATGCGTACGGAGATGACGAGGGACGCCGCCACAGCGATGAGGCCGAGGAGGACCGCGGCACCAGCCGGTGAGAGCAGGCCACGCCGGAACGGGTCGGCGCGGTCCGCGACGCCGTGGCCCCCGCCTGCCTCGATCGTCCGCATGTCGTCCTGCACGCGCGCGTGCGCTGCTTTCCAGTTCTCCTCGGGCGCGGCCTGGACGGCCCTGCGGCCGTGTCGGCTCGCGAGCACCTTGTCCTCGGCAGCGCGCAGTTCGGCGTACGCGCTGCCCTCGGCGAGGGCACCCCACGCGACCTGCTCGGGCCCGCGCAGGTCCGGAACGGCGGATTCGGTGAGCAACCGGCGCGTCTCGACGGCACCGTTGAACAGTCGCAGCCGCTCCCCGTCGAGGACCCCGGTCAGCCGGGCGCCGGCGAGCACGGCGTCCTCCTGCGCCAGGGCCTCCCCCGCGCGGGCGAACTCGAGCACCACGCGCGCGTCGGAGCCGAGATCGGCGTCCTGGATGCCGGTGAGCGCGCCGCCGACCGAGAAGGCCGTCGAAATGGTCTGCGTGTACTGCGCGTACGTCTCCTTCCATCCCGTCCGCCGTTCGAGCACCGCGGTCCGCAGGGAACGCAGTTGCTCGGCCCGGGTTACGAAGGTTTCGAGGCGCTGTGCCACTCCGGAGGGCAGCTCTTGGCTGTCGGCGACGGTGTTGTGCTCCCCGAGCCGCAGCGTCGCCACGGCCCGGTCGGTGCGTGCCGCAAGCTGCTTGAGGGCGCTCTCCTTCTCGGCGGCGGGGTCGGTGGCACGGCGTACGGCGGCGGTGCGCTCGGCCTGGAGCGCGGCGACGGCGGCGGCCACCGGGGCACGCACCTGGGAGTCCACCCGCTGCAACTGCCGCAGCCGTGCGACGTCCTGGGCCGTGGTGACGGTGGCGTACGCCCACAGCGCGAGCAAGGAGATGACGGGCACCATCAGCAGGCAGACGATCTTCGCCCGTACGGTGCGGGGGCGCGGACTCCAGCGTCTCACGCGCGTGGGTATCTCACCCGGCGCGGCGCCGGCCTGCTCTTCCGGGGCGGAGCCTTCGTCGGCCGGTGGCCCGGCGTGCGCGCGGCGGCCCCGTGCGGGAGTCGGGGGCGGCGGCTGGGAGCCGCCTGCTGGGGTCCTACGGGGTGTACGCATGGCCTCCTCGCTCGGAGTGGTTCGGGGGCGCGCCTGCAGGTCGCGGTCCTCTGCGCTAGTGGGCAGCGCTCTCGACGGGTCGCTGGGCCGATGCGGAGGCCTCGCGTTCTCCGGCGGTCGGGGAGAGCGCGACGAACGCCGATGTCAGGAAGAGATAGGACCCGAGGCCGACGGCGAGGGGGAAGATGAACTGCATCGCCGTGGCCCCGGGCAGGGCCTCGCCCGAAGGAGAGACACGCACACTGACCGCGATCATCCCGGTGTAGTGCATGCTGCTCACCGCCACGCCCATGACGAGGGAGGCGACGGCGACCGCGACGGGTGACTTGATGTTCAGTGCCGCCCAGAGTGCCGCGGTCGCCGCGACCACGGCGATCACGACAGAGATCCCGACCAGTACCGGGTCGTAGTTCACGTCACCGTGCAGCCGCAGGGCGACCATGCCCAGGTAGTGCATGCTCGCCACGCCGATGCCGGTGGTGAGGCCGCCGAGGACCAGTGCCCTGCCTCGGTCACGGCCGTAGCCGACGGCGAAGACACCCGCGCCGACGACGACCATGGCGACGATCAGGCTGAGGATGGTCAGCGGTACGTCGTAGCGGATCTCGGTGCCGCTGACACTGAAGCCGAGCATCGCCACGAAGTGCATGGTCCAGATGCCCGTACCGATCGCGGAGGCCGCGGTGAGCAGCCAGTTGCGGCGCGACCGCCCCGAGGCGCCCAGCGCACGGACCGTGCAGCGCAGCCCCAGGGCAGCGCCTATGCAGGCCATCACGTACGACAGCGCGGGGGTCAGCCAGCCGAAGGTGGCGTGGTCCAGGTGTCCCATGGCTCCGGGACGCTAGCCCGGCCCAGAGCGCACAAAGGGGGCGCGTTTCGAAAGCTGTTGGAATATGACGCGAAGGTGTACCTGAACGATCGCGTCACGCTCGAACGTGTACACCGCCTCGCGGTTCAACGGCGGTGCGAGATCATGCGAAGCATGAGCGACGACCACGCACACGTGCAGGAGTTCTTCTCGGCCCGCGCGGCCGAGTGGGACGCCCGGTTTCCCGACGACGGTCCGGCGTACGCCGCGGCGGTCGCCGAACTGGGCCTGCGGGAGGGCGACCACGTACTGGACGCGGGCTGCGGCACTGGACGGGCCCTGCCGCCGCTGAGGGAGGCCGTGGGGCCCTCCGGAGTGGTTCTGGGTGCGGACCTGACTCCCGCGATGCTGGACGCCGCGGCGCGTGCGGGACGGGACGGTGCGGGAAGGCTGCTGCTGGCCGATGTGGCCGCGCTTCCCCTGCGCACGGCCTCGATCGACGCCGTCTTCGCGGCGGGCCTCGTCGCGCACCTGCCGAACCCTGCGGAGAATCTGCGGGAGTTGGCGCGCGTCGTACGGCCCGGCGGGAAGCTGGCTCTCTTCCATCCCATCGGCCGGGCGGCCCTCGCGGCCCGCCAGGGACGGCAGATCACAGCGTCCGACTTGCGTGCGGAGGCCAGCCTCGGCCCGCTCCTGTCCGGCTCCGGCTGGCGTATGACGTCGTACGTCGACGAGGACGCCCGGTTCCTCGCACTCGCTGTACGAGGCTCCTGAGGACGCTCCGGAGAGGCTGGGCAGGTAACCCCGGGTTGCGGTGCCGTGCCGGTTCACCGCACCGTCCCTCTTCTGGTGCCGGGACTTCAACTCTACGTTGAGTACCAGCAGGTGAGCGATCAGCGATGGCACTCACACAGGGGGAAGGTGGCCCGCATGACCGGCATGTCAGCCAGACTCCGCAAATTCCTTTCGCGCCCGGAAGCGGCGCGGTCTCAGGAGGACCGGCGTCCGGAGAAGCGCACTCACAACCTGTTCGAGGCGGCAGCGGCCTATGTGTCGGCGTGCGCCGACGATGACCAGGACCGGATCGACGAGGCCGCGGCCTGGGTGTCGCCGGAGGCGTTGTCGTTCGGAGTGAACGAGCTGGCGTGCAGGGCGGTCATCGCCCTCGCGCGGGAACGCGACGAGTCGCCCACGGCGGTGGCGCGGACGCTCCTCGGCCTGCCTGCCGTCTGACGCCGGCTGCCTGTACTGGTTGTACCGGAGGTGCCCAGGGCGTGGCGGACGGCCGATCCAAACCGTGACGAGCGGCCGTTCCGCCCCGTCCAGCCGGACACCTGCAGCTCCGCGCGCACCCGGGAGCCGTGACAACCGCCGAGCACTCGCACTAAGGTGCGCCGACGGACGTAGCAATTGGGGAGGCTGGGATGGCCGGGACGGATGAGACCACCGTCGCCGCCGTGGACGACGACGCGCTGTATGTGCTGACGGCGGTGCTCTTGACGCCCGCGCAGTTCCCCAGCGTGCTGGGGGACGACTACCCGGAGGCCTGCGCGGCGCTCGGACTGGCACCTCTCGCCGACGGATACGGCCTGGTGCTCGGGCAGGACGGGGACGGAGCGCGGTGGACGGTCGTCGTGGACGACGTGTCGCTGGTCGCCGTCGCCATCGCGTCGTGGGACTGCGGTATGGAGTACGACCTCTCGCCCGACGAGCGCTCGATGGTCGCGGCGCTGCCCGGGTGGCCGCTGGCCGTGGCCGTCGCGGCACCCCATGTGCCCGCCCCGCACGACCCCTCGCCCGAAATCGCCGAACAGGAACCGCTGTCCCCGCCGGACACCTCGGTCTGGGGTCCGGCCCAACGGCGCCTCGGGGCCGATGAGATAGCGCTCCAGTGGGCGGCCTGGCGGGAGCAGATCGACGACGAGGAGTTCGTGCGTCCGGGCGGCGAGCCTGCCGACGAGGCGGCAGCGCAGAGCGACGACGACACCGAGGTGGGCGGCGACGGCGGGAGCGAGCCGCGCAGCGGTGTCCGGCGGGTCCTCGCGGAGGTCCGCGCGTACGTGGACACGCCACCGCCCCTCGGTCGCGTGCGCTCGTCTTTCGCACCCGGTGGCGCCCGGACTCTGCGAGCCGACGGTCCGGGCTGGTCGATGGTGGCCAGGACCGACGACATCGCGTTCGTACTGCTCGACGAGAAGCCGGGAGAGATCCTGCCCGTGGGTCGCGGCCCGGAGCTGCCCGGCCTGCTGGCCGCACTGGACAAAATGGCCGTACGCCCGCTCTGACTCGTGCGCGCTCAGAGCCGGATTGGAGCGCCGCTCGCGAACCGTGCCGTCGGCAGGTCCGCGAGCGGCGGTGTGGTCAACTCCTGTGCACTGGAAGGGAACTGACCCGGCCGGTGAAGTCTCAGCGGCCGAGTTCCTTGCGCGTGACGCGGCGCAGCCTGCGCCGCTGTGAGGGGTCCAGCGTCAGATACGCTGCCGCCGGCACCCCCACCATGATCAGAAAGGCGGCCCACCAGGGCAGCCAGATCAACAGGATGAGCCCGGCCGCCACGCCTCCCGCGGCGATCTTCGCGTTCTTCGACATCTTGTGTCGCCTCCTTCGCGGCCACTGCCGCTCTCTGTCCTGAGAACGGGTCCATGCCCTTCGCGGTTCCAGGACGCGACCCTGATACGACCCTGAGTCGCGACCCCTACTCGCCCCTGAGGGGCTCCCCGACCTCGTACATGTGGCGCAGGGCCTCACGGTAGGAGTCCACGATGCCCGTTTCCACGTAGGGGATACCCAACTCTCGGCAGTGGGCGCGCACCAGGGGCCGGGCCAGCCTCAGGTGGGGGCGCGGCATGCTCGGGAACAGGTGATGCTCGATCTGGTAGTTGAGGCCGCCGAGGAACCAGTCGGTCAGAGCGCCGCCACGAATGTTACGGGAGGTGAGCACCTGGCGGCGAAGATGGCCCCAGCGCTCGCCTTCGGGGTCGGGCATTTCCATGCCCTTGTGGTTCGGCGCGAAGGCCAGGCCCAGATGGAGGCCGAAGAGTGCCTGGTGGAGTGCGGCGAAGGCGAGGGCCTGACCGATCGGCATGGAGATGAGCAGCAGCGTCGCGTAGGCGGCGACATGGACCATCAGCAGCAAGCCCTCCACCGTGCGCTCGCGCGGAGTCTGCCGACGCAGGTCCCTGAAGCCGTGGATCTTGAGAGCGACGCCTTCGAGGAGGGTGAGCGGGAAGAAGAGCCAGGCCTGGTTGCGGGTGAGGCAGCGACGGAAGCCGGCCCGGCTGCTCGCCTGTTCGCTGGTGAAGACCAGGACGTCGGCGGCGACGTCGGGGTCCTTGTCGATGTGGTTGGGGTTGGCATGGTGGCGGTTGTGCTTCTCGTTCCACCACGAGTAGCTCATGCCCAGCAGGAGGTTGCCGTGGACGAGTCCGATCAGGCGGCTCATGGACCGGTTGGCGGTGATCTGGGAGTGGCCCGCGTCGTGACCTATGAAGGCCGTCCGGGCGGACAGGAGGGCGAGTATTGGGGCCAGGAGAAGCACCCACCAGGAGTGGCCGATCAGGACGATGCCGACTGCGGCAGCGGCCAGGGCCAGTGCGTTGACGGTGATGCGCAGCGCGTACCAGCCGTGCCTCCGGCCGAGGAGACCCTGGCCCTTGACGGTGCGCAGGAGCGGCGTGAACTCGCTTCCGATGGTAGCTCCGGGAGGGTGTTCCGCGACGGCTGCGGCGGTCTGGGGCATGGTGGTCTCCGGTCTCTCCGGGAACGGGCTGGCCTGAAGAAACGTACGGATCAGTGACCTTGGGCGACCATGGCGGCACCACCCGTGTTCGCCCTGGGGAACCCACCCGCCTTCAGGTGGACCTGACGACACCCCCCGGGAAAGTGACCCACGACACACCCTTGCCCTCTCACCAAGCGCCCTCGGTGCTGTATCCTCGGCAATCTTGCCTTCCAGTAGTCAAATTTGAGGAATAAGTTATTCCTGTGCAGAGGAATCCCGCGGCGACTCCCTCCGAGATCTCCGAACTGGCCCACTGCTGCGCCGTGTTCGTGCCCGCCGAACCGGCCCGCACCGGCAGTGTCGCCTTCTGGCACCCCGACGGCGACAGTCCTCCTGTCGTTGGATCAGGCTCCGACGAGGAGCTGACCGTCGTCCTGCCCGGCGAGGCGGGCGTCGAGCTGGTCACCGTGCCGGCCCTGCTGCTGCCGGTACGAACCGCGCTGCCGGTCCTCACGCGCGCGCGTGCCGCCGCATACGCGCACAGGGCAGCCGCGTTCTGGGGCGCGGCGGCCGTGCTCGCGCTTCAACTGGCAGCGCGTGGCCTGCTCTTGCCCGGCCTGAGCACCGCAGACCATGACGCTTGGCGTGTCGGTCCGCTGCGGGCGGAGGACGTGGAACGGATCCGCGAACTTGCCGCCGCGATGCCGCCGCACGCGCATGCGGTGCCGGTCGACGAGACCGAACCGCTGCGTCTGCCCGACCCGGAACGGCTGGTGCGTGTCTTCCTGGACGCGGTCGCCGACGCCCTCCCCCGGTCCGCTGCCGCGCCGCTCGCAACGGGTGGCGCGGCCTTCGCGGCGCCCGCACCGCAGCACATCCCCGAGCAGCGCGCCTGGGCCGCCGATGTCGCCGCGGGACACGACGCGGGCGTACGGATCTCGCTGCGCATCGAGGTTCCGGGCCTGGAGTCGGCCGTGGCGGAGGAGCCACGGCTGCCCTTCCGTGCGGTGCTCCAGCTGCACAGTGTGAGCGACCCGGCTCTGATCGCGGACGCCGCCGAAGTGTGGGTCCAAACGGGCGCGTCGGGTCCGGCCTTCGGTCCGCGCGCGCGTCTGGACTCCCTGCTCGCCCTGCGCCGGGCCGCACGGGCCTGGGCTCCGCTCACGCCCCTGTTGTCGGCGGCCGTGCCCGACGCGATCGAACTCGCCGACGAGGAGGTCACCGAACTGCTCGGCGAAGGTGCGCGGACGCTCGCGGCTGCCGGGGTCGAGGTGCACTGGCCCAAGGAGCTGGCCCGCAAGCTGACGGCCCGCGCGGTCATCGGACCGCCGGATGACGAGCAAGGCCCGGGGCGGCTGTCGTCGGACGTGCCGTCGTTCCTGTCGGCCGACGCGCTGCTGGCCTTCAACTAGTCGTTCGCGCTGGATGATCAGCAGCTGACGCGGCAGGAGCTGGACCGGCTCGCCGAGGCGAACCGGCCCATGGTGCGGCTGCGCGACCAGTGGGTGCTCGTCGACCCGCAGGAGGTGCACCGCGCCCGTGCGCAGCAGGACCACAAGGTCACACCCATCGACGCGCTGAGCGCCGCTCTCACGGGCTCCACGGAGGTCGACGGCCGCCCGGTCGACGTCCGGCCCACGGGGTGGCTGGCGACGCTGCGGGAGCGGCTCGCGGACCCGGAGGGGCAGGAGCCGGTAGGCCAGCCCGCAGCGCTCGCCGCAACCCTGCGGGACTACCAGCTGCGGGGCCTCAACTGGCTTGCCCGGATGACCTCGTTGGGGCTGGGCGGCTGCCTGGCCGACGACATGGGCCTGGGCAAGACGATCACACTGATCGCCCTGCATCTGCACCGGCAGAGCGACGAGTCGGCAGCGGGTTCCACTCTCGTCGTCTGTCCGACGTCCCTGATGGGCAACTGGCAGCGCGAGATCGAGAAGTTCGCTCCGGGCACCCCTGTGCGCCGTTTTCACGGGCCGCGACGGAGCCTGGAGGACCTGGCCGACGGAGAGTTCGTCCTCACGACGTACGGCACGATGCGGCTCGACGCCGAGCAGCTGGCCGGGGCGTCGTGGGGCATGGTCGTCGCGGACGAGGCGCAGCACGTGAAGAACCCGTACTCGGACACGGCACGCCGGCTGCGGACGATCGACGCACGCGCGCGCGTGGCGCTCACCGGGACTCCGGTGGAGAACAACCTCTCCGAGCTGTGGGCGATTCTCGACTGGACGACTCCGGGGCTGCTCGGCAGGCTCGGCACGTTCCGCACCCGGTACGCGCAGGCCGTCGAGGGCGGGCAGGATCCCGGCGCGGCGGACCGGCTCGCCCAGCTCGTACGGCCGTTCCTGCTGCGCCGCCGCAAGTCGGACCCGGGCATCGCACCCGAGCTGCCGCCGAAGACCGAGACCGACCGTGCCGTGTCGCTCACCAAGGAGCAGGCAGGCCTGTACGAGGCGGTGGTCCGCGAGACTCTGGCGGAGATTTCGAGTGCCGACAGCATGGCTCGGCGCGGCCTGATCGTGAAGCTGCTGACCGGGTTGAAGCAGGTCTGCAATCACCCGGCGCAGTTCCTCAAGGAGGACAGTCCGAAGATCGCGGGTCGCTCCGGAAAGCTGGAACTGCTGGACGAACTGCTCGACACCATCCTCTCCGAGGGAGCGGCCGTTCTGGTGTTCACCCAGTACGTGCGGATGGCGCGGCTCATCGAACGCCACTTGGCAGCGCGTGGGGTGCCCTCTCAGTTCCTGCACGGTGGCACGCCCGTCGCCGAGCGGGAAGCCATGGTGCATCGCTTCCAGGAGGGCGAAGTGCCGGTCTTCTTGTTGTCGTTGAAGGCCGCGGGCACGGGCCTGAACCTGACGCGGGCCGAGCATGTCGTGCACTACGACCGCTGGTGGAACCCGGCCGTCGAGGCACAGGCGACCGACCGCGCGTACCGCATCGGTCAGACCCAGCCCGTGCAGGTGCACCGGCTGATCGCCGAGGGGACGATCGAGGACCGCATCGCGGACATGCTGGCGCGCAAGCAGGAGCTGGCGGACTCGGTGCTCGGCGCCGGGGAGGCGGCGCTCACCGAACTGACCGACACCGAGCTGGCCGACCTGGTGGAGCTGCGAGGAGGCGCCCGATGAGCGATCCGTACGAAGACAGCCCGGAACGCACCTTCGACGCGCTGCCGCCCGCGCGCGGACGGGGCTTCGCACAGACGTGGTGGGGGCAGGCCTGGCTGAAGGCACTGGAGGACGCGGCACTGGACTCGGAGCAGGTGAAGACGGGCCGCAGGCTCGCGCGCGCGGGAGCCGTGGGAGCCGTGTCGGTGCGTCCCGGACGCATCACCGCGGTGGTCCAGGGCCGCGACCGTACTCCGCATCGCGCCGATGTCCTGCTTCAGCAACTGTCCGAGGACCAGTGGGACCGTTTCCTGGACATGGCCGTCGAGCGGGCCGGGCATATCGCGGCGCTGCTCGACCGTGAGATGCCGCCGCATCTGGTCGAGGACGCGGAGACCGCAGGCGTCGAACTCCTGCCGGGGCTGGGCGATCTGGAGCCCGAGTGCGACTGCGGTGCCTGGGACCACTGTGGCCACACGGCAGCGCTGTGCTACCAGATGGCACGGCTGCTGGACCAGGACCCGTTCGTGCTGCTGTTGATGCGCGGCCGGGCAGAGCGTGAGCTGCTGGACGAGTTGCAGGTGCGCAGCGTCCCACGGGCCGAAGTGGCCCCCGTGCGGGATGAGCCGTACGAGGGCGTGGACGCCGCTGAGGCGTATGCGGCGGCGGACATCCTGCCCCCGCTGCCTGCCGCGCCTGTGCTGCCCGGAGAGCCGGGACAGCCGCCCTCGCTGGACACGGAGGCAGGGCCCGCAGCCGACGTCGATCCGACCGCGCTGGCGTTCTTGGCGACGCAGACGGCTCGCGAGGCCCACCGGCTGCTCGCAGAGGCGCTCCGGTCCGATCACGAAGCGCATCCCGTGGAGGCGGAGTTGACGGCCGCGCAGGATGCGGTGCGGCTGGCCCTGGGCGCCGCCGAATCCCCGGAGTTCCCGGTCACCGCTCGGCTCGGCGAAGGGTCGGGCCGCGACCGTGAGGGGCTGGAGCTCGGCATCCGTGCCTGGGAGTACGGGGGCGTGGCGGCGCTCGACGTGCTCGAGGCGGAGTGGACGGTGGAGGCGGAAACGCTCGCACGCGCGCGTGCCGCCCTTGAGTCGGCCTGGGAGGAGGACGAGCGGCCTCGACTGCGGGCGTCCCGCAATCGCTGGACCGTCGTCGATGGGCAGGCGCAACTGCGACTGGGGCGCGACGGCCGCTGGTGGCCTTATCGCAAGGAACGGGGACGATGGGCTCCCGTGGGCCCGGCCGCACAGGATCCGGCGACGGCCCTCGCTCTGGCGGAAGGCCGCGAATGATCCCAACACCGCCCAGTGGATGAGTGGTTGACGCTCGGCGTTCACCTGTCGGCCGTACGGCGTTCGATGCGGGGGCGGAATCTGGCCGCTGTCCACGCACCTGTGCCTCAGCAGGCCCGATGTCCCCGCACGCCGTCGGTCGGCGCCACGTACACCGCTCCGTCGCCTTGGGCGTGCCACTGGCCCTGCTGGCCACCCTCGTGGCGGCCGGCACGGCTGTCGGCACCCCCTCTGGGGACGCGCGGGTCACGCGCACGGCGACGCTCGGCGACATCCCGCTCGGCGCGTTCAGCAACGCGTCGCTGCCGGGCAGCGTGGAGAACGACTGCGGTGTGGACCTCGGTGGCATCGGCAGCGATATCTACCCGACGGGCAGCAACGGCGAGTTCTGGACGGTCACCGATCGGGGCCCCAACGGCCAGATCACGGTGGCCGGCAAGAAGCGCCGTACGTTCCCCGTGCCCGGCTTCGACCCGGCCATCGTGAAGATCTGCGTGTCCGGGGACACCGTGAAGGTGCTGGACGCGATCCCGATCACCACTTCCTCCGGGAAGCCTGTCACAGGTCTGTCCAACCAGAAGGGGCGCGACGAGGCGCCGTACTCGTACGACGCGAAGACGCCGCTCTCGTACAACCCGAACGGTGTGGACACCGAGGGCATCGTGCGCGCGAAGGACGGCAGCTTCTGGCTCGTGGACGAGTACGGGCCCTCGCTGATCAATGTCTCCGCGCGCGGGAAGGTCCTCACCCGCTACGTGCCGAAGGGGCTGAATCTGACCGGCACGGACTACCCGGTCGTCGAGGCACTGCCCTCGATCCTGCTGCACCGGAAGGCCAACCGGGGCTTCGAAGGGCTCGCCCAACTCCCGGGCGGGGACCTGGTGATGGCCGTGCAGAGCCCGCTGTCCGTACCGGACAAGGACTCGGGTGAGGCATCACTCACGACGCGCCTGCTGCGCTTCTCACCGAAGAAGCGGGCCGTCACCGCCGAGTACGCGTACCGCTTCTACCCGGTGAACGTGGTCGACCCGGGCGAGGACGACACATCCGAGCTGAAGATCTCCTCCTTGGTCGCCGTCGGCCGTGACCGGCTGCTCGTCGAGGAGCGCACCGACAAGGCCGCCAGGTTGCAGGTCGTGAAGCTGAGCCGGGGCGCGGACATCCTCGCTGACAAGTGGGACGACGACACCACATCCCCGTCCCTGGAGCAGCTCGACGATCCCGCCGCCTCCGGTGTTCCGGTGCTGCGCAAGCGCCTCGTCGTCGACCTCGGCAAGGTCGAGGGGGTGCCAGGGAAGATCGAGGGCGTCGCGCGCGTGGATCACGACACGCTCGCCCTGATCAACGACAACGACTTCGGGATGACGGACGGCGAGGGCGCGTTCGACGACCAGGGACGCCTGGTGGACAGTGGAGTCGAGACGACAGTGACGTACCTGCGGCTGCCGCGCGGAAGCGGAATCTGAACGCCCGGCTCGCGTTTTCATCCGGTTACGCGCGCGTAGCCGACGTTCATGCTCTAGCGCGCGTGGCTCACGTCAGCGGCTTGGTGAGTTTGCGGTTCCCGCCAGGGTCCGCGGCCAGGCTGCACGCGACGTTGTCGATGCCGAGCTTGAAGCCGGTGGAGTCCGGATACTGCACCAGGGTGCCGCGCACAGTCCCGGCCGGCTGCTTGACCGCCTTGGCCTGCAGGGGCTTCTCGCACAGGTCCGTTGCCGCCTTCTTGAGGGCGGCATCGGTCGAGTAATTGCCTGTCAGCTCGGTCACCTTGACGACTTCGGCGTCATGCGCGGTACGGCACGACCGCTTCGCGGCCTGGCCGGGTTTGCTGTTGTCGACGTTGAAGCAGTCACCGGCCTTCAGCATGTAGTACGGCACTTCGTTGCCCGCGGGCGTCGGGAGCAGTGACTCCAGGTCGGTGGGCAGGCCGCTGGGCAGGTCGGTCGGCAGATCGGGCACTCCGGAGGGCAGGGAGGGCAGTTCGCTGGGCAGTTCCGACGGGATGCTCAGCGATGGCGTGGGCGTACTCCCTGTGGTGTCGCTGCTCTCCGCAGGTGACTGCTTGCCCGGCGAGCCGTCGTCGCTGGTGGCCACCAGCACCACCGCGGCGACGGCCCCGATCGCCACGATCACGGCGAGAACGATGAAGAGCGTGTTGCGGCGCCTTCCCGGACGGCCGGGCGGGCCAGGGGGCGGCGGTTGCTGCCAGTCCCCTCCGCCCTGCCATGGCGGGCCACCGCCGCCGGGCGGCGGCCCGTAACCCCCAGGAGGCGTGCCGTAGCCCCCGGAAGGCGTGCCGTAACCCTCGGGAGGCGGACCGAAGCCTTCGGGCAGCGGGCCGAAGCCGCCGTTGCCTGGAGGCGGCGTGTCGTCCGGCGGCTGGGGCGGTAAGGGCGGCATGGCCATACCGACAAGAGTCGCCTCGAACCGGTCACCATGCGAGCCCTGCGCGGAACTTGATACGGACTCATGGCATGGATGGCACGATTCCGCAGAATTCCGCGCAGGGGTCACATCAGCGGAGGCGGATCAGCCCCGCGCGCCCAGCAAATGGTCCATGGCCAGCTGGTCCAGGCGCTCGAACGCCATCCCGCGCGAGGCAGCGGCCTCCACGTCGAACTCCTCGAAGGCCGCGCGGTCGGCGAGCAGCGCCTGAATGCCGTCCGCGGCGGTGGGCTGTGCCAGTTCGTCCAGGCGTGAGGCGCGCAGAGCCTCCTGGACCTCCGGGTCGGCACGGAAGGCGGCCGAACGCTCCTTCAGGATGAGGTAGTTGCGCATGCAGCCCGCGGCCGATGCCCACACGCCGTCGAGGTCCTCGGTGCGCGGGGGCTTGAAGTCGAAGTGCCTCGGTCCCGCGTAACCGGCGCTCTCCAGGAGGTCCACCAGCCAGAACGCCGCCCGCAGATCGCCTGCTCCGAAGCGGAGGTCCTGGTCGTACTTGATGCCGGACTGGCCGTTGAGGTCGATGTGGAAGAGCTTGTCCGCCCACAGGGCCTGGGCGATGCCGTGCGGGAAGTTCAGCCCGGCCATCTGCTCGTGACCCACTTCGGGGTTGACGCCGTACATCTCCGGCCGCTCCAGGCGCTCGATGAACGCCAGGGCGTGGCCGACCGTCGGCAGCAGGATGTCGCCGCGGGGCTCGTTCGGCTTGGGCTCGATCGCGAAGCGCAGATCGTATCCCTGGGAGATCACGTACTCGCCGAGGAGATCGAAGGCCTCCTTCATGCGGTCGAGTGCGAGGCGTACGTCCTTCGCGCCACCGGACTCGGCGCCCTCCCGGCCGCCCCAGGCGACGTAGGTCTTGGCGCCCAGCTCGACCGCGAGGTCGATGTTGCGGATCGTCTTGCGCAGTGCGTAGCGGCGCACGTCACGGTCGTTGGCGGTGAACGCGCCGTCCTTGAAGACGGGGTGCGTGAACAGGTTCGTGGTGGCCATCGGCACGGTCATACCGGTCGTGTCGAGCGCCTGACGGAAGCGCTTGATGTGCGACTCGCGCTCGGTGTCCGAGGACCCGAAGGGGATCAGGTCGTCGTCGTGGAAGGTCACTCCGTGAGCACCCAGTTCCGACAGGCGCTGCACCGTCTCGACCGGGTCAAGGGCACGCCGGGTGGCATCGCCGAACGGGTCCCTTCCCTGCCAGCCGACGGTCCACAGGCCGAAGGTGAACCTGTCCTCGGGGGTGGGCTGGTAGTTCATGCCGCGGCTCCTAGCTCGCTCCGACTATTTCGTCATGGCGCTTAACAAATTAGTATGCGGAGGCATCTCTGGGAAGAGACCAGGTGTGAAAGCCGGACTGTGTCGGTCCGGGCGCCCGGAAGCAGGCCGTATCCCGCGGAGCCGCGGAAAAGAGGGAGAGAGCCCGATGTCAGCAGCCGAGGGTCCGCTCGTCGTCGGCGTGGACACGTCCACCCAGTCCACCAAAGCGCTGGTCGTGGACGCGGCCACCGGAGAGGTGGTGGCGAGCGGACAGGCGCCGCACACCGTCTCCTCCGGAGCGGGCCGGGAGAGTGATCCAGGGCAGTGGTGGGAGGCGCTGTGCGAGGCGCTGCACCAGTGCGGCGACGCGGCGCACGAGGCCGCGGCGGTGTCCGTGGGCGGCCAGCAGCACGGGCTCGTCACGCTGGACGCCCGGGGCGTTCCGGTGCGTCCTGCTCTGTTGTGGAACGATGTGCGGTCGGCCCCGCAGGCCCGGCGCCTGGTGGAAGAACTGGGCGGCCCGAAGGCCTGGGCCGAGCGCACGGGCAGCGTGCCGGGCCCTTCCTTCACGATCACGAAGTGGGCGTGGCTCGCCGAGAACGAGCCCGAGTCGCTCCGCGCGACCGCGGCCGTGCGGCTGCCCCACGACTACCTCACCGAGCGCCTCACTGGTCTGGGGACGACCGATCGGGGCGATGCGTCCGGTACGGGCTGGTGGGCGTCCGGGACCGAGGCGTACGACGAGGAGATCCTCCGCCACGTAGGCCTCGATCCGGCGATGCTGCCCCGGGTGGTCCGGCCCGGCGAGGTGGTCGGAACCGTACGCGACAGCGGTGACCTGCCCTTCTCCAAGGGCACGCTGGTTGCTCCGGGCACCGGGGACAATGCCGCCGCTGCGCTCGGGCTCGGGCTGCGGCCGGGCACCGCGGTGCTCAGCCTCGGCACGTCCGGCACGGTGTACGCGGTCTCGACGCGCCGCCCGACCGATCCGACCGGGACCGTGGCGGGCTTCGCCGACGCGCGCGGCGACTGGCTGCCGCTGGCCTGCACCCTCAACTGCACGCTCGCCGTGGACCGCGTCGCCACTCTGCTGGGCATCGATCGCGAGGCCGTCGAGCCGGGCACGAGCGTGACCCTGCTCCCCTACCTGGACGGCGAACGGACCCCCGACCTGCCACACGCCTCGGGGCTGCTGCACGGACTGCGCCACGACACGACGCCCGGTCAGCTGCTGCAGGCCGCGTACGACGGAGCGGTCCACTCGCTGCTCGGCGCCCTCGACCTGGTGCTCGACGCGGACGCTGACCGCTCGGCTCCCATCCTGCTCATCGGCGGGGGCGCGCGCGGAACAGCATGGCAGCAGACCGTACGCCGTCTGTCGGGGCGCCCCGTTCAAGTGCCCGAGGCCAAGGAGCTGGTCGCGCTCGGGGCCGCCGCACAGGCCGCGGGCGTACTGACCGGCGAGGACCCGGCGGCGGTGGCCCGACGCTGGGACACCGCGCGCGGACCGGTGCTCGAGGCGGTGGAGCGGGACGAGGCGGCACTGGCGCGCATCGCCGGGGTACTCTCCGACGCGGCCCCGCTGCTGGAACGCCGACCGGATCAGCGCTGACGAGACCCACCTCCGCGGGCGTCGGCCCGCACTGACCAGGACAGCCCTGACAGGGCCGGACGGACGAGGACTGACGGAGGCATGACCGCACCACTGCACGAGGCCCACCCCAGCAGTCCCGGCCGCCGACTGCCCGACACCCAGCAGGGCATGCGCCGCCGCAATCTCTCCCGCGTGATGCACACCGTCAACGCCGAGGGGCCGCTGTCCCGTGCCGCCGTCGCCTCCCGCATCGGGCTGACCCGGGCGGCCGTCTCCACCCTCGTGGACGAACTGATCCGCTCGGCGCTCCTCGAAGAGCTCGGCCCCGAGCGCCCAGGCCGGGTGGGGCGGCCAGGCTCGGCGCTGGCCGTCAGCGGGCACGGTCCCGCCGGGATCGGCGCCGAGGTGGGCGTCGACCATCTCGCCGTGTGCGCGGTGGATCTGCGCGGCGCGGTGCGGGCGCGGGCGGTGCGCCACGGCGCCAACCGGGGCCGGTCACCCGAACCGGTGCTGAGTGACCTGACCGCACTGGTACGCCAGGTCGTCGCCGACGCGGACCGGGAAGGCCTGTGGCCTGCGGGTCTCGCCGTCGCCGTGCCCGGACTGGTGGCCCGCGACGCCCGGACGGTGGTACGGGCCCCCAACCTCGACTGGCAGGACACGGACCTCGGAGCGCTGCTGCCCGGTGAACTCCCGCTGACGGTCGACAACGAGGCGAACTTCGGCGGGCTCGCCGAACTCTGGCTCAACGAGGCCGCCCCGCGCGACTTTCTGCATGTCTCGGCGGAGATCGGTATTGGTGGAGCGGTGGTCGTGGACGGCCGGCTGCTGCGCGGCAGGCACGGGTTCGCGGGCGAGTTGGGGCATGTGCCGGTACGTCCCGACGGGCCGGCCTGTGCGTGCGGCGGGCGGGGCTGTCTCGAGCAGTACGCGGGCGAGGAGGCCGTACTGCGCGCGGCAGGGCTGGAACCGGGCGAGGACCGCGTCGGGCTGCTGGCCGAGCGCGCCGCGCAGGATGACCAGGACGTACGGCGGGCTCTGCACGACGCCGGAACCGCGCTGGGCATCGCGCTGACCGGCGCGGTCAATCTGCTGGATCCCGAAGCCGTGGTGCTGGGCGGGGCCCTGTCCGAACTCGCGCCGTGGCTGTTGCCCTCGCTGGAACGGGAGTTGGCGCGCCGCACGGCCGGTCCCGCGTGCGCGGTGGCCGTCTCCAGGCTGGGGCCCGAGGGTCCGCTGCTGGGCGCCGCGCACTCGGTGGTGCGTGCTGTGCTCGATGATCCGGCGGCGGTGGCGAGCCGGGCATAGACCGGGCTGATCACCCGTGTGGAGCCTGTTCCAGCCCCCTCCGCCGGCCGTATCTCCTGCCCCAATCCCCCTTGTGGGTGAGGGAGTTATCCACAATTCGAGTGTTGTCCACGGACTCGGCCTACCCACTTCCGCCTCAACCAGCAGGCGCCGTACCGTAATTCACGCGAGGCGCCCGATGTCCGGGCGGCGGAGGCATTTCCATGGACCGTGTGCCCAAGGACCGGGGGATCGGGGATTCACATGTCAGGAGTAGCGCTGCTGCGGTGCCGGAACGGGTCGGTGGTGTGCGAGTTCCCGGGCGTGGCCAAGCTCCGCAGGGAGTGGCTGTCTCAACGCGAGATATCTCGCGGGCTGCACGCTCGGCTGCGCGAAACGGCTCACCACCACTGACCACCGAAAGGCAGTTCTTCCTTGAACCGTGCCGGCTTCTGGCCCAAGTCACTTCCGAGCAGGCGACGCGTCCTGCAGACAGCCGCCCTCGCCACACTCTCCACCGCGCTACTGCCCAGCACACGGGCGGGCGCCAGGACCCCGGCGTTCGACTACCCGCCCGCCGAGTGGATCCCGGCGAGCCCCTCCAACTACACGGTCTCCGACCGTCCGAGAAGCCATCCCATCGACTTCGTGATCATTCATGTGACGCAGGCGTCCTACACGACCGCTCTGCGGATCTTCCAGAACCGGGAGAAGAACGTGTCCGCGCACTACGTCGTGCGGTCGGCCGACGGCCGTGTCGCGCAGATGGTGCGGGAGCGCGACACCGCCTGGCACGCGGGCAACTGGGACTACAACACACGCAGCATCGGCATCGAGCACGAAGGCTGGGTGGACAAGCCCGGATACTTCACCGACGCCATGTATGAGGAGTCGGCGAGGCTGACCGCGGCGATCTGCGCCAAGTACGGCATCCCCAAGGACCGATCGCACGTCCTCGCGCACTATGAGGTGCCGGGCTCGGACCACACCGACCCGGGGCCGCACTGGGACTGGACACGGTATATGAGACTTGTCAACTCCGCCTGAGGGAAGGGCCCTTGAGGCCGGAAGGCAACCGGGGCCCGGGACGAGCCCGTACAGCGCCCGTACCAAGCCTGGTCGTGGCGCTTGTCCGCGCTCGTCACCGGAGTGACGATGTCCCCGACCGCATCGCATTCCGGGGAGGCCGAGTTGTCCGATCCATGGGTGGCCCTGGAACCGGGGTCCGATCCCCTCGAGAGGGTGCGGGTGCTGCGCCGCGCCCACGAAACGTTCACGGAGGCCGGCACGGTGCCACGGCCGGTGCGTTCCGTGGTGGCCGACTCGTGGCGTCGCTCGGCACGGGCCGGTGTGGGACCGGACGGCACCGCATCCGTGGAGCTCACAGACGGCGACCTGGGCTCCTACCGTGCGGAGCACCCACTGGCCCGGGTGATGCCGCTGTTCCGTGAGCTCATGGGCACGTTCGCGTCGGACGGCGAGCATCTCCTCGCGGTGTGCGACGCGCAGGGCAGGCTTCTGTGGGTCGAGGGCCACGCGGGGACCCGCCAGAAGGCGGATGGCATGAACTTCGTACCGGGTGCACGCTGGGCAGAGTCGGCGGTCGGTACGAACGCTCCGGGTACGGCGGTCGCTCTCGACCGGCCGGTGCAGGTGTTCGCGGCCGAGCACTTCATCCGGCGTGTGCAGCCGTGGACGTGCGCGGCGGCTCCTGTGCACGATCCGCGCACGGGGCGGCTGTTGGGCGCGGTCGACATCACCGGTGGGGACTGGCTCGCACATCCTCACAGCCTGGGTTTCGTGCAGGCCGTGGCACGGGCAGCGGAGTCCCAACTGGCTCTGTTGACACCGGCCCCGACCACCACCGACACGCTCGGGCTGACCACCCTGGGCCGTGATGAGGCGCTTCTCATGGCGGGCGGCCGCAAGCTGCGCCTCAGCCGCAGGCACAGTGAGATCGTGGTGCTCTTGTCCCGGCACCCGGAAGGCCTGACCGGCGATGAGCTGCTGTGCGCGCTGTACGAGGACGAGTCGGTGACGCCGGTGACCTTGCGTGCGGAGCTGGCCAGGTTGCGGCGGCTCCTCGGCGCGGGGCTGCTCGGCTCACGGCCGTACCGGCTGGCGGTTCCGGTGGAGTCCGACATCGCGGTCGTGGAGCGGGGGCTCGGCACTGGGGCGGTCACGGCCGCGGCGAGGGCGTACGCGGGTCCGCTACTGCCCGGTTCGCAGGCACCGGAGGTGGTGCGGCTGCGCCGGAGGCTCGCCGACGGGCTGCGCGCGGCACTCGTCGCCCGCCGCGATCCGGACCTGCTGGCGGACTGGGCGCACGCCCCGTGGGGCGAGGAGGACCTCGACGTATGGCGGACGCTCGCCGCGATACGCCCGACGGCGCCCGTACGGGCTCGCCTCAAGGAACTGGAGTCCGAGCAGTCGGCGCCGCCCGGGTGGGCAGGACACTGACCCGCCCCAGCGGTTCGTGATCCGCGCAACGTATCTGCAACGTCTCCGCTTCTACCCTCGCGCCGAGAGCCGCCCAACGGCGGGCGGTCCTTCCCCGGGAGGCAGAAGAGCATGACCCGTTACGCAGCGCCCGGCACCGACGGCGCGATCGTCTCCTACCAGGCGCGCTATGACCACTTCATCGGCGGCGAATATGTGCCGCCGGCCCGCGGGCAGTACTTCGAGAACCCGAGCCCGGTGAACGGGCAGGCGTTCACGGAGATCGCGCGGGGCACGGCGGAGGACGTGGAGCGCGCGCTTGACGCGGCACACGCGGCCGCCCCGGCCTGGGGCCGCAGTTCGGTGACCGCACGCGCCGATGTCCTCCTCAAGATCGCCGACCGTATGGAGGCGAACCTGGAGAAGCTGGCGGTCGCCGAGACCTGGGAGAACGGCAAGCCGGTGCGCGAGACCCTGGCCGCCGACATCCCCCTCGCCATCGACCACTTCCGCTACTTCGCGGGGGCGATCCGTGCCCAGGAGGGCTCGCTCGGCGAGCTGGACGACGACACCGTCGCGTACCACTTCCATGAGCCGCTGGGTGTGGTCGCGCAGATCATCCCGTGGAACTTCCCGATCCTGATGGCGGTGTGGAAGCTGGCCCCGGCGCTCGCCGCGGGCAACGCGGTCGTCATCAAGCCCGCCGAGCAGACTCCGGCGTCCATCCACTACTGGATGAGCCTGATCGCGGATCTGCTGCCGCCGGGCGTGGTGAACATCGTCAACGGGTTCGGGGTCGAGGCGGGCAAGCCGCTCGCGTCCAGCCCGCGCGTGGCGAAGGTCGCCTTCACCGGGGAGACCACGACGGGGCGGCTGATCATGCAGTACGCCTCCGAGAACATCAAGCCGGTGACGCTGGAACTCGGCGGCAAGTCCCCGAACATCTTCTTCGACGACGTTTGGGCCCAGGACGACGACTTCCGCGACAAGGCGCTCGAGGGCTTCACGATGTTCGCGCTCAACCAGGGCGAGGTGTGCACCTGTCCTTCGCGGGCGCTCGTGCAGCAGGGCCACTACAGCGAGTTCCTCGACGCGGCCGTCGCGCGTACCGAGCAGATCAAGACCGGTCACCCGCTCGACACCGAGACGATGATCGGCGCCCAGGCCTCCAACGACCAGCTGGAGAAGATCCTCTCCTACCTGGACATCGGCCAGCAGGAGGGCGCCAAGGTACTGACGGGCGGTCACCGTATCGAGCACGACGGCGAGCTTGCCGGCGGCTACTACGTCCAGCCGACGATCTTCCAGGGCGACAACCGGATGCGGATCTTCCAGGAGGAGATCTTCGGCCCGGTCGTCTCGGTCACGTCGTTCGCCGACTTCGACGACGCCATCAAGATCGCCAACGACACGCTGTACGGGCTCGGGGCCGGCGTATGGACGCGGGACATGAACACGGCGTACCGCGCGGGCCGTTCGATCCAGGCAGGCCGGGTATGGACGAACTGCTACCACGCGTACCCGGCACACGCGGCGTTCGGCGGCTACAAACAGTCCGGCATCGGCCGCGAGAACCACAAGATGATGCTGGAGCACTACCAGCAGACGAAGAACCTGCTGGTGTCGTACTCGCCGAAGAAGCTGGGCTTCTTCTAGGCGCAGAAAGGGCGCCTGACCTGGGCGGACACTTTTCAGGCGCCCTCCTCGGCACACATCTACTGAGTTTCAGCGCGTGGTGTCGGCAAGGGCTGACGGCTCATGATCCCTGCGGTATGCAGACTGCATGAGGTATGCGCAAGGGGGCGGGCTGACCGACGAGCGGCGGGCCTTCCGCGAGAAGTCGAGGGTGGAGGCGGCCGAGCGGTTCGCCCAGGGCTACGAGAACGCGGTCATCGCGCACGACCTGCGGGTCAGCGTCCGGTCGGTGCAGCGCTGGCGCAGGGTAACGCGGTCAACCCCGCCGGGTCGGCCGGCTGCCGGCCGACCCGGCCGACGGCCCGGTGCCGGCCGGGTCGAGCCCAGTCGCCGCACCATCGCCCTCGACGCCCACAGCACCGAGGAGCTGCACCGGCACGCCCACACACAACGCGCCGAAGCCGCCATCGCCATCCGCGAGGGACGGGAATGGCACCGTACTGCCTGAGCAACCCGGCCTCGACGAACTCTGCCCACGTAACGCGCTTGGTGCCGCTCGGCTGGGGCGTCGGCCGCGCCGCCACCGCTGGAGTAGTCAGCGCCAGGGCGCGGCTGCCGCGCGGCACCTCACCGTGGGCAGGCTCGGGCTCAGCGGCGTCCTAGTGGCAGTGGCCGTCGTGCTGCACACCGGCCGGGCCGCCGACTCGTCTCGCCTGATGTGTGACGTTCTGGCTCGCCCAGCTATTGGCATGGCGCGGTCAGACTCGATGACGGCCATGGCGCCGACGGCAACGAGCCCGCTGGGCCCAAAGTGCGGTCAGGCCGAGACAGACTTCCGAAAGGCTGGGCCGACTGGAGAGGAAGGCGGCCGCGACTACTGCGGCCGCCTTCACACCTCTGCTTACGCTCGGGCCCAGCGTTGGTTGACGCCGGTGTGGCAGCTCCACACGATCACCGCAGCGCCGTTGGCGGTGCTGCCGCCGTCGACGTCCAGGCAGAGCCCGGTCTGGACGTTGCTGACGGTTCCATCGGTGTTCACATTCCATTGCTGGTTCGCGCCGCCGGTGCAGTCCCAGATCCGTGCTCGGGCGCCGGAGGCGGCGTTGCTCGGCACGTCCAGGCATCTACCCATCACCCGCAGGGTCTGTCCGGTCCGAGTGAACTGCTGGTTGGTGCCGGTGTGGCAGTCCCAGGTGATCATCTGGGCGCCGTTGAACGAGTTGGCACCGCTGACGTCCAGGCATCGGCCGGCGGACTGGCTCCGCAGCCGGAATGTGGTCGGGTTCGGTGTCGGGTCAGCACCCGTGAAGAAGCTCCAGATCTCTTCCTTGACCCAGCTCCGGGCGCCGCTCTCACAGCCGGCGCACCCGTCCACGGGGCCTTGCTGGTGACCTCCGTCGAACGCGGCCCAGACGACCGGATACCCCTCTCGGCAGCCCGAGTAGGCGGTGGTGATGTGGGTGCGGCTGCCCGGCGCGGGCTCCGGCGGGTTCTGGGGAGTACAGCCGTTGTTCCTGACGAACCTGTCCCGCATCCCGCGACCGGCGCCGATGTTGTCATTGATGCCGTGGATTCCCATGTACGCGAAGGGCTGGGTGCCCCCGCTGCACCCGCTGATCCCCCCAGGCGCGGCTATCGCGGCGACCGCACGGAAGACGTTCGGCCTGGCACATGCGAGTGCGTAGCTCATGGCTCCGCCGTAGCTGAACCCGAGGGCGAAGCGCTGCGTGGTGTCGACGCAGAGGTCGTTGTCGATACGTCTGATCATGTCGTCGACGAAGGTTACGTCCTCGCCGCCGGAGTTGCCCCAGCCGTTGTTGATGCCCTGCGGAGCAACGAAGATCGCGCTGTTGTTCGCCAGTCGCCGGAGTCCGTAGTGGGCATAGACATCGCCATCGCTTCCGCCGCCGGCGACTTGCCCGGCGGTGCCACCCAACCAGTGGAATCCGAAGACCAATCGATGTTGGCGGGTGCTGTCGTAGTTTTCGGGGATGCTCAGGATGAAGGAGCGATTCTTACCGCTGCTTTGAATCGTGTGCGTACCGTTCGTCAGTGTGGGGGCACGTCCGCATCCGGCAGTCCCCGCAAGTGTGGCCCCGGCGGTGGGCGACGTGCCGGCCGCAGCGCTGACTCCTGCCACGCCGACCATGGCGAGAACGAGCAGTGCCGCTACCACGGCTCGCCCGAAGAACAATCTGCGGATCGACATCATGCGACTCCCTCGCTGCTCGGTGACATGGCTCTTCCTGGTTGGTCGGGCCGCAGTTCGCCCTGGCCCTAGATGCGGTGGGGTTGGAATCGCTGGTTGGTGTTACCAGTGGCTGCCCATTGGGAGATGCGGGCTCCGTCGGCGGTGGAGGCCTCCCACACGTCCAGGGCGAGGCCGCTCTGCCGGTTGACCAGACTGATCACGCCACCGCCGTGGTCGACTGCCCGCCACTGCTGGCCGGCGGCGTCGGTATCCGGCTGCTGGGTGATGTCGGCGCCGCTGCTGCTACTGGCGACGTGCAGGACCAGACCACTGTGCCCGACCCGGATCTTGTAGTGCCCGCCGTCGGAGGGCAGGAACTCGAAGTGCTGGTTGAGACCGGCGGTGATCTGCCACTGGATCAGCCGCGCACCGGGGGCCGTGGACGCACCGTTGATGTCGGCAGCCTTGCCGCTGTGCTGGGCCACCAGCCGATAGGGCACGCCGGCCTCCACCGGCCCCGACCTGAGTGCGGACGCGCGGTAGGTGTTGCCGGCCTGGCAGGCGAACTCGATGAGATCGGCCTCGAGCCGCTTCGGCTGGACCGGCTCGCCGCTGGCATCGTCCTGCAGCGTGAAGTCGCCGGCGAAGATCCGACTGCGCACCCGGACGGCACCGGTTCGGTCGGGTGTGACGACGAACTCGATCCGGCCGCTGCTCCACTCGGCGCCGACGGTGTATCCGCCGCGGCCGCGCAGTCCGCTCACGCGCCCGGTGGGCCAGGCGGACGGCAGCGCCGGCAGCACGTGCAGTTCGCCGTTGTGGCTCTGCAACAGCATCTCCGCGATGCCCGAGGTGGCGCCGAAGTTGCCGTCGATCTGGAACGGAGGGTGCAGGTCGAACATGTTGGGCGCGAGCCGGTCCGTCCGCACCAGGTCCCGGACCAGCTTGTGGGCCCGGGCACCGTCCTCCATCCGTGCCCAGAAGTTGATCTTCCACGCGAGCGACCATCCCGTCCCGTCGTCACCGCGCAGCTCCAGCGTCCGCCGCGCGGCCTCGTGCAACTGGGGTGTCCCGCGCTTGGTGATCTGGTTGCTCGGATGCAGACCGTACAGGTGGGAGACGTGCCGGTGAGCCCGCTCGGTCTCCACCCAGTCGGCCAGCCACTCCTGGATATTGCCCCTGGAGCCGACCCGCATCGGCGCCAGCCGGTCCCGGGCCGCCGCTGCCTGAGCGCGGAAGGCGGCGTCCACGCCGAGGATTTCGCCGGCGCGGGCGACGCTGTTGAAAAGGTCGCGCAGGATCTGGTTGTCCATGGTGGGTCCCGCGCAGACGGTGGCGTTCGCATGGTGAGTGAGCTCGGGAGAGTTCGACGGGTTGGTGACCAGGTGTCCGAGCGTCGGGTGGGCGACCAGGGTGTCGAGGAAGAACTGGGCGGCGCCCTTCAGGGCCGGATAGTTCGAGCGGAGGAAGTCGATGTCACCGGTGAACAGATAGTGATCCCAGATCAGGGTGGCCAGCCATGCGCCGCCGGTCTGCCACATCCCCCACTGCGCCCCGTCGACGACCGAGGCGCCCCGCCACGCGTCGGTGTTGTGATGCGTCACCCAGCCGCCGGCGCCGTACTGCGCCTGGGCCACCCGGGCGCCGGTCACGGTCAGGTCGTTGATCATGTCGAAGACCGGGAGGAAGCATTCGGACAGGTTCGTCGTGTCGGCGGGCCAGTAGTTCATCGGCAGGTTGGCGTTGATGGTGAACTTCGAGTCCCAGGACGGAGCCATCTGGTCGTTCCAGATGCCCTGCAGGTTCGCCGGCTGGGTGCCCGGCCGCGAGGACGAGATGAGCAGATACCGGCCGAACTGGAACAACAGGGCGGAGAACTGCGGGTCGTTCACTTGCGCGTGCTGTGCGATCCGTACGTCGGTCGGCTGGTCGGCCGCCGTCGTACGTCCCAGATCGACCGACACCCGGTTGAACAGCGCCTGGTAGTCGGCGAGATGCCGACTGCGTAGTTCGTCGATGCCGACGTTGCGGGCAGCGTTGAGGCGGCTCCGCGCGATCCCCTGGTAGTCGCCGTCGACTTTCCGGAAGTTGACGTAGCTGGAGCCGATCGACACCAGCATCGTCACGCTGGTGGCGCCGGAGACCCGCAGCGTACCGCCCGAGCTGCTGACCGTGCCGCCCGTCACGGCGGCGTTGGCCAGGGCGAGGAACCGGACCCGCCCGGCGATGCCCTCCATGGCGGCGGAGATGCCGTCGAGGGCGATCGTGGCCCCGTCCGGGCTGGACACCGTAGTCCGTTGTGGACTGTCGAATGTGGCGTTGAAGGCGATGGAGTTGGCCCGGTCGGCCGTCAGCCGGACCACGATCACCTGGTCGGGTGCGCTGGCGAACACCTCACGCTGGTACCGCACGCCGTTCAGCACGTAGGTCGTGATGGCCGTGGCGGTGGTGAGGTCGAGCGTCCGGTTGTACTGCGACGCACCGGTAGCGCTGCCAAAGGAGATCAGAAGGTTTCCGACCGGCTGGTAGGCCAGCTGTCCGGCCGGGCTGCCCAGCATCGTCTGATTGATCAGGTCCTGCGCCGGCCCCCACTGATCCGCAAAGACCCGCCGCCGGATCTCCGCGATGTTGGCCGCTCCGCGGGTGTTGGCGGAGTCGTACGGACCGCCGGCCCAGACGGTGTCCTCGTTGAGCTGCAACCGTTCGGTGTCGACGTTGCCGAACACCATCGCGCCGAGGCGTCCGTTGCCGATCGGCAGTGCCCGCAGCCAGTCCGCGCCGGCCGGCTTGTCGTACCACAGGGCGAGGTCGTTGGCGGCCAGAACCTCCGGCGGCGCGGCCGAGCCGGCCCTGGCCATGGCCGTCCACCCACCCGGCACGATTCCTGCTCCAGCCGCCGCCCCGGCGGCGAGAAACCGTCTGCGTGTCACCTCGGACATGTCGTTCTCCCTTCACGGACTGGAGCAGATCAGTGACTTTGGTGATGACAAACCGCCGGTGAGAAAGCGACGGCCGTACGCTGTCTTCGGCGACGAGCCGCAGGCCGGCCACCGGCTGGGTGACCGGCCCTGCGCCGGCCTCGGTCCTTCCTCGCGAATGCGGCGTCGAACGCGGGGCGGCCGGCGCGTCGAGCGCCGGCTTCCGAACGAACGCCAGCGCCTCGGGCGCTCGGATCGGCCGGTCCATGCCGGCGTCCTCCCACTCGGCTGAGGTCGGCCCGTCGTAGCCGATCGCGTTCAGCGCGCGGAAGCAGTCCTCCCAGGGCACGTCGCCGTGGCCGGTGGAGCCGAAGTCCCATCCCCGCCGCAGGTCGGCCCAGGGCAGGTGGGAGCGGCATCCGATCACCACCGGCCCCACGCCGGTTCGACCCTTGAGCTGCCGGCAGACCGTCTGCTGTGGCGTCGTTGTCGCCATCGGCTCGACCGCGGCCGGCGGTCACCGTCCACCGTGTACGCCGAGTCGGGCGTCGCGTCGCGCGTCACTGTTCTGGATCTGCCATCTCTGGTTGTCGCCGCCCCAGCACGCCCACAGCTGCACCTTGAAGGTGGCGGTGTTCACGTCGAGGCAGAGGCCGGAGTGAACGCTGCGGATGGTGCCGTCAGCGCCCACCGTCCAACGCTGGTTGTCGCCGCCGTTACACGCCCACGTGCCGACCACGGTGCCGTTCGTCGTCCCGCTGCTGTACGCATCCAGGCACCTCTGGCCCCCAAGTGCGGTGATCTGTCCGCCGGCCGTCAAGGTCCACTGCCGGCCAGCCGTGTTGGCGCAGGTGTACACCTGGACCTGGATGTTCGCCGTGGTCCCGCCGGGGATGTCCAGACAGCGCCCGGTGCTGACGTTGCGCAGCAGGCTGGTCGGGGCCGGGGCGTCGCCATCCAAGCCCCAGCCGTATCTGAGGCGCTCGCGGCCGCTGGCGCTGGGGGTGCTGAGCGTGAGGTTGGTACCGGTCCCGTGCAATTTCTGCATGGCATACCAGTCGTCGCCCTGGCCGGCGCGTATCTTCCCGCCCAGCCCAGGCCAGTAGATGGAGCCGATCCGCAGTTCCCGGAGCACCGTAGTGGTGGCCCGGAAGTAGCGCACGAAGTTGTCGGTGCTGCCGGCGTCGTGGTAGTTGAGCCCGGTATCCATCGGCGCGCCGAACTCGTCGACGACAGTGCGGTCGGCGCAGGAGCCGATCGCGTTCCGCAGGTACGCCACCCACTGGTCGTAGGTCTTCGCGCCGCTGAAGAACGTGTAGTGGTGCAGCGACAGGAACGTCCCGTCGAGGCGGCGGTCGGCGCACATGGATCTGATGTCGGTGTTCAGGCCGGCGCCGCTGACGAAGATGCGGTTCCGCGGAATCGACGGGTGGCTGCTGATCCAGTTGCTCACCACGTTCGCCCACTCACCGGCGCTGTGCCCCCCCGGTTCGTTCATCGGCTCGAAGTGGACGAGGCTGTTGGTGCCGTACCGGGCAAGCACGGTGTTCCACATGGTGTCGAAGGCGCTCGGGTTGACGATGCGACCGCCGCGGGCGGCCACCCCGTCGTCCCAGTAGGAGAGGACGACCTTGAATCCCTTCGCGGTGGCTGCGTCTATCGCGCCCGTGTACGCGCTCCACCAGCTCGTCCCGACTGTGTAGGTGTTGATCGGGAGCCGAACGGTGTTGGCGCCGAGGTTGTTCTCAAAGCCGGTGTAGATGGCGTTGGCTTTCGCCACGACCGTCTGGTAGCTGTCGGAGCCGCTCAACCCGTGCAGGACCAGCGGTCCACCGTGGAAGTTGTCACCGAGCCGGGCCCAGTTGACGCCGCGGAACTGGGCGGTGTCGGCGGCGGCCAACGAGGCGCTCGGGTGCTCGACGACCGCGACCGCGCTGAGAGCGGTCAGGATGCAGGCGAGCGCCCGGGCGAGGTAGCGCCGGCGATGGGTGTGGGGCATGGTCGTGCCTTCCCGGTTGGCGGTGTGGTCACGTCTGCGCTGTGCAGGATCTGTTGACGTTGGCCGCCTGCCGGCAGCCGGCCGAGCCGGCGCGGAGCTTGCCCTCTCCGCGCCGGCCCCCTCCCAGATCGCTCGCGCAGCGAGCATGTCAGCGTCATGCCGCTGCCGTGGCGCCTGGAAAGCCTCGCTCCCCGGCTTCGCCCGGATCTCCGGTCAGCAGGTGGAGTTGGTCTGGGTGAGTAGCCCCATCCGCCACGGCAGGGAGATGTGCACGAATTCGTTCATCACCGGCACCTTTCGAAGTCGGAGCCACCGCACTGTGTTGGCGCCGGCAATCCGTAGATCGCTTTTGGCTTCCGCTTTCACAGGTCATGAATGGGGAACGCTACGCGTCGACGACTAGAAGATTGACAGATTGTCATGGTCCATTCAAGAGGGGACCGTCGATATATGTGGGCCTGAGCCGTCGTGCAACCAACCGGAGAAGCGGGACTATTGACAGCCACCTCTCATAACCATTTCAGGCGGCGAATTAGAGTGACGGACGCGTGTAATTCGTGGCAGTTTTCGTTATCGGCGGCCGGCTTGAACAGTCGCAGTCGCCGTAGTGCCGAAAAGCACGGCCCGTCGCCGAACGCGAAGACTTGGGTGCCGACTCGAGCAGCCCTCAGACGAGTTGGCCGAGTAACCCAGCCTTGACGCCGGCAACCGGCCCGGAGCCGACCTCGGCCGGCTCGGCTCCCATCACGACGGCATTCTCGGTCGCCCCGGCGAGCGCAGGTTTGTCGAGCACCGTGGCCGACCGCGTCGGCGGGACGGGGAGCAGCGCCAAGGCGACGATCAGCCGCTCAAGGGGTACCAGTTCGTCGGCGGCCCGGCAGCAGTCCGCGCAGGATCGGGTGTGCCGGGTGATGCGCTTACGCCACAGCGTGCTCGGTAGGCCGTCCCAGCCCCCCAGCGCGGCGGTCAGCTGTGGGCACCGGGGGCCGGCTTCCAGCGCGGCGACGAGTGACCGGCTCAGCTCCAGCTGGTTGCGCATCCGCTGGACGCGCACACCCGCGTGAGCCACGCTCGTTCCCAGCGCCGCCGCGAGCTCCGCCCTCGTCAGCCGGCCCGCGGTCTCCAGCCACCACAGCGACAGCAGCGCACGGGCGTCCGGGTCGAGCCATCGACTGGCGCATACGATCTTTCGGCGATGACCGGACAGCTCGACGTGGATCAGAGCCAGGTTCTCGGCGTCGGCGTCCGGCGGGTCGGTCATCTCGTCGAGGGGGGCCGTCCGTTCGGCGTCCGCCTGCCGCCGGTGCAGATGGGTGCTGATCTGTCGTGTCGCGATCGTGGCCAGCCAGGGCCGGAAGCACTCCGGGGCGCGCAACGTGCGCAGCTCGGGAAGTGCCCGCAGCATCGTCTCCTGCACCACGTCGTCGACGTCCGCGAGCTCACCCAGTGCCCTGCGCACGATCGCGTACACCAGCGGCAGGTACGTCGCGGCCAGGTCGTCGAGCGCTCGTGGATCGCCGGCCTGCGCGGCGACGACCAGGCTCGTCTCGTCGGGTCGGCCGGCTCGCATCACGAGCCCGTACATGTTGCCTCGGGCAGGGCCGCCCCAGGTGCCGCGCACGTCGCCACCCTCGGGTTCGCACGTACGATCGACTCGGGTGCGGCCGGCTGGTAATGCTGGGCGGCCCATCATCGCCCCGTCCATTCGCCATCAGCGGCAAGAACATTGCCGTCGACACGGTCCGACGCCGGGGAGGCGAGGAAAACCGTGGCCCCGGCGAGATCGTCGGTGCGTCTCCAGCGACCGGCCGGGATCCGGCCAGGGATCGCCTGGTCGCGCTGGGGGTCCGCGCGTAACGCCTCGGTGTTGTCGGTGGCGATGCAGCCCGGTGCGATGGCGTTGACGCCGCGCCCGCCCCACTCCTTCGCCAGGGCCGGCGCCTCGGCGACCCGGCTCTCGATCTCGAGGGTGCGGGCCCCGCGGTAGACAACCGCTTTCATCGATCCTCCATACCCATGGTGTCGGACGTCCCTTCCGCGGTGGATCTGCATGGTCCAGGGGTGACCGCGAGCAGCCGCCGGCCGGCCCGCTCCGGCCGTATGTGCGGTCCGTCGGGTGCGTGTGCCGTTCGCTGACGGGCCGCGGTCATCACCGTTTCGTCGATCCGGATGCCCAGGCCCGGCGTGTCGCCGAGCACAAAGGCGCCGTCCTCGACGTGCAGGTCCATCACGACGCCGATCGGCGGCCGCAGGCCCTGCAGTTCGCTGACGAGGTGGTTGGGCACAGACGTCGCGGCGTGCAGCAGCGCGACAGGCGTGTTGCCGATCGGGCTGACCGGCAGGTCGTAGGCGTGCGCCAGCGCGGCGACACGCAAGAAGTGGGTGACTCCCCAGACCGCGGCCGTCTGGACGATGTCGACGCCTCCCGCCGCGATCAGCGGGCGGAACTGCTCGAGGCCGGTGAGGTTCTCGCCACTGGCGACCGCCGTCCGTACGCCACGGCTGACAGCGGCCAGGCCGTCGGCGTCCCAGCGCCGGACCGGCTCCTCGATCCAGGTCAGGTCGAGTGTGCGTTCCAGTTCACCGACGTGGCGTACCGCCTGCTTGCGGCTCCAGGACTCGTTCGCATCCAGCATGAGCCCTGGCCGGGTCCCGTGCGCGGCCTCGGTCAATACCTCGCGTACGAGCGACAGCCGGTGCCGGTCACGCTCGATGTCCAGGCCGCCCTTGAGCTTCGCGGCCCTCAGCCCGCGTTCGGCATAGACCTGGTAGGCGGCGACGAGCTCATCGTCGGTGAGGCCGATGTCCAGGCCGGAGGCGTAGGCGTGGACCGTGCGGTCGTCGCCGCCGAGCAACCGCCACAGCGGCTCACCCACGGCCTGTGCCTTGATGTCCCACAACGCCGTGTCGAACGCACCGATCGTGCCGAACACCACGCCGGCATGCCCGGCTTTGAAGGTGTGCCGCAGCATGCGGTCGTAGAGGGCGGTCACCGCGCGCGGGTCCTGGCCGTCGAGGGCGGCGAAAATCATCTCAGCTTCCACGTGTGGTCCCAGGCCGACTCCGGTGATCCCCTCATCGGTCTCGACGATGACGACCGGCACGGGCACGACACCGTCGAGGTGGACGCCGTTGGCGTCACCGACAGGTCGACCCCATTGCTGCACCGTCGTCAGGGTTCTGTACCCGGTGATGCGCATGCGTCAGCCCTTCGTCGCGCCGGCCGTCACGCCGTCGGCGATCTGGCGCTGCAAGAACAGGTAGGTCACCAACACGGGTAGCCCGGCGATCAGGACACCGGCTGCGAAAGTGGGGATGTCGGCGGAGTACTGGCCGCGCAGTGAGGTGATGCCCACCATCAGGGTGCGATGTTCTGCCGACGGCATCATCAGCAGCGAGATGAGCACGTCGTTCCAGCAGAACAGCGCGTCGAGAATGCCCACCGACAGCAGGGCCGGAGCACCCATCGGCAGCATGATTCGCCGGTAGACGCCGTACAGGGTGTTTCCGTCGATCCGTGCGGCGTCGACGAGCTCGGTGGGCACCGCTCGGTAGTAGCTCGTCATCAGGAAGACGGTGAACGGCAGGAACTGCGCGACGTAGGCGAGGATCAGCCCCGGATAGGTGTCGATGAGACCGCCGTCGGCCATCATCCTGGCCAGCGGCACCATGATCACCTGGAACGGGATGAACAGTGCCGCGAGGCAGACCAGGGCCAGCACGGACGAGCCACGGAACCGCACTTGAGCCAGCGCGAACCCGGCCATGGACCCGATGAGCAGTAACAGCGCTACGGCGCAGGCCACCACGATCACGGAGTTGAGGAAGTACCGTCCCATGCCGACGCTGTTCCACGCGGTGCTGAGGTTGTCCCACTGGAGAGTGCTCGCCAGGGAGAACCGGTCGAGGATGTACTCCCGGCGGGTCTTCATCGCGACGTTGGCGGTGAACAGCAGCGGGTAGATCGTCGCCAGGGCGAGGAGCACCATCGGCACGGCCACCAGCCATCTGCCCGGCCCCAGGCGGGACATCAGTCCTCCCTCCCCGCCCGGCGCAGCAGGCCGACCTGCAGCAGGCCCACGACCAGCATGATGAGGAAGAGGACTGTGGACGCGGCCGACGCGAGCGCCGGGAGGCTCATCTGCCCCTGTTGGACCCAGATGTAGTACTCCGGCAGGTAGGTCGACCCTTCCGGGCCACCACTGGTCATGACGTAGAGCAGCCCGAACATCGAGGTCAGCATCCCGATCATCGTGGTGACGACGACGAACTGGATGGTGCGGGACAGACCCGGGATGATGACGTGCCAGATCATTCGCGCGAGCGAGGCGCCGTCGACCCGGGCGGCGTCCAGAAGTGCGGAGTCCAGGGTCGCGAACCCGGCCAGGAACACCACCAGCGCCATCCCTGACGTCGCCCAGATGTGCACGCCGACGACGGCGAAGATGGCTACGTCGGGATCGCCGAGCCAGTCCACCGGCCCGACCCCTGAGCCGCCGAGCACGGCGTTCAGCGGACCGTCGTAGGCCAGGAGCAGGTTGAAGATCGCGCCGACGATCACCGGTGAGAGCACAGCCGGGAAGAAGTAGACGCTCCGGAAGAACGAGTGTCCTGGCACCCGCAGGTAGATGAAGGTGGCGAGCAGTCCCGGGATCGCGACCGCGACCGGCAGCAGCAGCACCAGCAGTCCGACGTTGCGAAGCGCGGTGCGGAACAGCGGGTCGTCGATGAGCTCTGCGTAGTTGTCGAGCCCCACCGTGCTGCCGTTGCGTTCGCCGTCACCGGTGAAGGAGAAGCTGACTCCCAACCCCAGCGGCCACAGCCGGAGCACCACGATGATCAGGACAGCGGGAGCGACCAGGACGTAGGGGGCGAGGCGTTCGGCGCGACGGCCCTTTGGGACTCGCGGAGATTTCGACGCGGGGCCGCGGCCACCTACCGCCTCACCTGCTCGCGCCCCTTGAGCAGCGCGGACCGACGAACCAACGGGTGACATGGCCTCAGCCCACCTGGTCGGACGCCGCCAGCTGCTTGACCGCCGCGTCGACCGTGACCGATCCGCTCAGCAGTTGCTGAGACAGCCGCCCCATCAGGTCCACGGTCTTGGACGACAGGGCCACGTGGAGGGCGGGCTTGCCACCGTCGACCGCGGACACGATGGTGGCGACGGCCGGTCCACCGCTCGAGACGTCCACGGTGCGGTCGGCCGCGATGGCGCCCGCGTCGGCGTAGAACGACTTCAGTGCGTCGGTCGAGGTCAGGGAGCGCACCAGGTCGGCGGCGACCTGGGGGTCCTTCGTCCACTTCGCCACGGCGTAGCCGATGCCGCCGTCGTAGGGAAGGCTCGGCGTGGCGCCGGCCGTGACGACCGGTGACTTCATGACGCCGACATCGCCGGCGTCGAGGAATTCGGCGAAGTCCTTCCAGTGCCCGACGTCCGACATCAACCCGATGACGTGGGCGGCCTTGTTGGACTGGAACACCGCGAACGCGTCGTTGAACATCGCCGTCGAGTTCGCCCCGTCGTTGTTCAGGCCTTTGTCATCGGCCTCCTTCCAGAGCGAGAAGACCCGCTTGACCGCCGGCGAAGACCAGTCTCGTTGGCCGGCGATCCAGTCGTCGTACTCCGTGGGCGGCAGGACGCCCGAGCCGAGCCCGGACAGGAAGAACTGGATACCGATGCCTTCCTTGTTGCCCTGCGCGAAGCACCTGGCACCGGTCGCCTTGGCGATGGTCCGGCAGTTGGCGACGAACTCGTCCCAGCTGGTGGCCGGCTGCTCCGGGTCCAGTCCTGCCTTCCGGTAGAGCGACTTGTTGTAGTAGATCGGGTGACCCTGCAATGTCACCGGAGCGGCGTAGGTCTTGCTGTCCTTGGTGAAGGCCTCCCACCCGGCCAGCCTCTTCTTGTCATCACGGACGTAATCGTCCAACGGCAGAAGGGAGTCCGCCCGGTCACGGATCTGCCCGCCGCCGTTGAAGAGCATGACGTCCGGCCCCTTGCCGGCTTGGATGGCGGCCCCGAGCAGGGTGTAATACTGCTCGAACGGCTGCGCGACGAACTCGACCGTCACGCCGGGATGCCGCTCGGCGAAGTCGGCCTTGGCCTTCTTGATGTATGAGGACGCTGCGGCGTCGCCGGACTTCCAGTCCCAGACGACGAGCTTGCCCTTCGAACCACCGGACGCCGAATCCGGGGCGGAGGCGCTTCCGCAGCCGGCTAAGACAACGAGCCCGGCAACCAGGGTCGCCGACCACAGTGTTCGCTGCTTCATTGCTGCCCCACTCTCCTGAGGTGGCCGGCTGTCCGGCAATTGAGGTTGAGGAAGAACGCAACTCGTATGACGTATCTAACTCGTATGACGTATGACGTCAACCGGATGCCGTATAGTTGGCGAGCATCCGTGGTACGGCACGGGTCCCGGGGGGTGTCATGACCGCAGTACCGCAGTCATCCGCAGAGGCCTCCGAGGCCCCCACCTGGAGCCGACGCCCGGCGAACCTTGCCGCAGCGGTCACAGCTGAGCTGGTGGAGCGGATCGTCCGTGGAGTTCATCCGTCCGGTTCGCCGCTGCCTCCCGAGCCCGTGCTCTGCGAGACCTTCTCGGTCAGCCGCACCGTGGTCCGCGAGGCGGTGAAGATTCTTCAGGAGAAGGGGCTGGTGCAGGTCCGCCAAGGCGCCGGCACGATGGTTACCCCGCCGGCGATGTGGAACATGCTTGACGAGCTGGTCCTCGGCGCGACCATCGCCGAGGACGAGAGCCTGGCCATCCTCGATCACCTCGTAGCGACCCGCCGCGTGCTGGAGTCCGATATGGCCAACGTCGCCGCCCGCCTGGCGAACGCCGAGGTGATCGACCAGCTACGCAGTCTGGTGGAGCGGATGGATGAGCTCGTCGACGATCCCGCTTCATACAACGAAGAGGACCGGGCGTTCCACGACACCGTCATGCAGGCGTCTGGGAACCGCATCGGCCGTGCCGTGGTCCGTTCGCTGGAGCGCCAGGTCATCAACTCCGCCCGGTACATGGGCCGAACCGGCCGCGCCTTCTGCGTCGCGTCCAACCACGGCCATCGGCGCATCTACGAGCGGATCGCCGCGCACGACCCCAAAGGTGCGGCCGAGGCGATGTTCACCCACATCACCGAAGCGTGGGTGGTGCGCCGCAGCGGGCCGGGCGAGCCGACCCGGCTGCGGCGTTAGAGGCGACTGACGGGTCCTGCCGCGAGCGAGGAGCATCCGCTCCTGTCCCAAAGGAGCGGACAGGCGTCGATTCCGCTATCGCAGTGCCCACTGCTGGTTGGTGCCGTTGTGGCAGGACCAGAGGGTGACCTTGGTGCCGTTGGCGGTGCCGGCGGCGTTGGCGTCGAGGCACAGTCCGGACTGGACGCCGGTGATGGTGCCGTCGGGGTTGATGTTCCACTGTTGGTTGTTCTGGCCGTTGCAGTCCCAGATGACGACCGGGGTGCCGTTGGTGGTGCCGCGTCCGTCGGCGTCGAGGCACTTGTCGCCGTGGACGGTCAGTTGTTTGTCGGCGGTGTAGGTCCAGGTCTGGCCGGTTGCGCCGGTGCAGTCCCAGAGTTGGGTCTGGGTGCCGTTGGTGGTGCCGGCGCCGGGGACGGTCAGGCAGCGGCCGGACTGCGCGCCCACGATCTGCTGCTTGGGCGGCGGTGGGGTGGTGTCCCGCGGCCCGGCGGACGCCATCACGTCCCGGGCACCGGCAGGCCAGTTGCCATTGGTGACCGTGACATTGCCGGAGACCACGTTGCCGCGGTCCCCGTTGGTCACGTTCGTGCTGCCGTTGGTCGACCAGTTGTTGGTGACGGTCCAGTTCCCCATGTTCTCGCCACCCCAGTAGTTGGCCGTCGCCCACGTACCGGTGTTCGAGAAGACGTTGTTGGTGGCCGTGTAGTACTTCGAGCCCTCGTCGAAGTACAGCCCGAAGTGTCCGTTGGTCCGCAGGCAGTGGTTCCGGCTGATCTGCGCGCTCGGGTTCCATCCGAGCGTGTAGATGCAGCCACCGTCGTTCATCTGCTGCATGACGTCGTGGATGTAGTTGCCGATGAGCCGGTTGTTGGACGCGGTGGTCGGCGTCGTGTAGCGCGGCTGGTAGTCGTACAGGCCGCGGTTGGCATAGTGGTTGCTGCCGCCCGCGTCGTTGGCGCCCCAGCCGTACCCGATCGACATGCCGGAGTACGGCATGTTGTAGACCTCGTTCTGGGCGACGGTGCTGTTGGTGACGTACGTGGTCAGGACGGAGACGTTGCCCCGGTAGTCCGCCCCGAGGTCGTGGATGCGGTTGTTGCTGATCGTGATGTCCCTGTTGACCATGCGCTGGTCGCTGGGGTGGTGGGCGTCGGCGCGCACGCCGCCCACGAGGATGCCCCCGGCTGAGCTCCGGGCGATCTCCGACCGGGTCACCGTGATGTTGCCGGCGCCCAGGCCGACGCCGCTGGCGTGCGCGTTGGCGTCGTTGCCGATACCGATGGCCGTCTGGCCCAGGTTGACGAACTTGGAGTCGCTGAAGGTGATGGTGTTGGCGGCGGAGATCTGCACGGCGGCCGGCATCTGCAGCCAGTGCGGCCGGGCGGCCTCGAACTGCGCGCAGCCGTTGTGGCAGGAGTCGAAGCCCGGCCAGCTCCGGTTGCCGGCGAGGTACGCGCCGGTCTGCTGGTCTACGTAACCCTGGTTGCTGCTGGGGCCCAGCCAGCTCGTACCGGTGAAGGTGATCCCGCTGAACGTGATGTGGTGCGCCGGCTCGCCGTACGTGCCCCCGAGGTTCACCAGCGACTGCAGCGCCGGCAGTTCCACGCTGACGGTGCTCATGTTCTGCCCGGCCCGGGGGATGTAGTACAAGTCTCCGGCCGTGGGGTTGAGGTACCACTCGCCGGGCGAGTCCAGGAACTCGTACGCGTTGGACAGGTAGAACGGACCGGCCCGGTGTGGCCGCATGAGGGTGTCGTAGCCGAAGTTGTTGTTGTTCCACGCCGGCTGCTGCATCGTGATGAAGTTCGCGCTGATGCTCTGCACCGGCGAGTACCGGTCGGTGAAGGAGTTGACGCTCTCCACCTCGATCCGGCTCTGGTCGGCCAGGTTGTTCAGATAGCTCAGCGCACCGCCCGAGAACCTCATTCCGGCGCTGGAGGCCGTGAAATCGGCCCTGTTCACCTGCGTGCGTGCCCGGGTGGCGACGGCGCCGTCGACATAGAGCTGCCGGGCATCGAGACCGGCGGGCACGTCGGCCCGCCAGATGTTCCTGGCCGCGTCGGCCACCGACCAGCCGGTGACCGCCCGGGCACCGGTGATCACCGGACGCGCCGACGGGGCGGCCCGCCACACGACCGTGTGACCGCCTGAGCCGGAGTCCTCCGCCGTCAGCCGGAAGGGTTGGGCCAGCCGGTACACACCGTCGGCCAACTGCACCACGATGTCGTCCGACATGTCGTCGTTGAGCGATCGCACCGCCGCCTGCGCGGCTGTCAGTGAGCACGGCTGCGCGCTGGAACAGTCAGTGCCGGTGCCGGACGGCGAGACGTACACGGTGCGGGGAGCTGCGGATGCGGGCGCGGGGAACGCCGTCACGGCGGTCGCGGCTAAACCGACTGTGGCGGCTGCGGCCAGAAGCCGCCTTCGTATCGTGAGAGTTGTGAACACGTTTTCTCCTTATGGCGGTTCCCGGGCGGAAGGGGATGACGGCGCGACCGGGCCTGTCACCCGGTCAAGGAGTGCTTTCCAGTCCGCGGAGGACGGTTCGGAGGTAGGACAGCCCGTCACGGGCGAGGGTGTCCTGCGACGGGGCAAGCGGCCGCCAGATCGAGGCCGCGGTAGCGATGGCCTCGTTCTGCGCGGTGAACGACTCGATGCACACCGCGCCGCCGTAGCCGGTCGTGGCCAGGCAGGCGAGGAAGCGTGGCCAGTCGAAGTGGTCGGCGCCCGGGGTGCCGCGGTCGGTGCCGCTGACCTGGACGTGCTTGATGTGCGGACCCGCCGTGACGAGCGCCTCGTAGGGGTCGGCCTCCTCGATGTTCATGTGATAGGTGTCGATCATGAGACCGACGTTCGCGGGCAGGCCGTCGATCAGCTCCACCGCCTGCTCGACCGTGTTGACGACGCTCGTCTCATAGCGGTTGAGGGCCTCCACGCCGATGCTCACGCCCTGCTCCCCCGCGTAGTCGGCCACTGGCCGCAGGGCGCGGCGGACGTCCGCGTAGCAGGCCGCGCGCTCAGGCGGTGACATGCGCCAGGTCCGCCCCACCGCGGCGTAGACCGGGCCGCCGACGCAGGGCGCGCCGACGGCCACCGCACTGTCCACACACGTTTTCAGGTACGCCACGGTGGAGGCGACGACCTCCGGCGGGGCGTTCACGAGGTCACGTCCGGGCGAGGTGACCGCACAGACGCCGACCGCGCGCAGGCCGTACGCCGCCAGCAGGTCGCGGGTGCGGGCCGGGTCCCAGTCGCCGGGTTGCTCGATCGGCAGTTCGACCGCGTCGAAACCGAACGCGGCGATCCGCGGCACCAGCTCGGCCATGGCCTCGTCGTCGACCGGCGAGGCCCAGACCCACGGGTTGACACCGATGGTGTACACCGGACTACTTCCAGCGCCGCGGGTAACCGGGCAGGTCGGTGCAGCCGCACATCGCATAGTGCAGCGGCGGCATGGTGGCGTCGACGTACTCGTCCAGGTTGTCCTGGGTGATGGTCGGCTGTGGCAGCTTCCACGGGTTCGGCACCTGCTCGCCGTCGAGGATCTTCAGCGCGGCGATGATCGGGGTGCGCCACTGGTAGGTCGGGTAGGTCGGGGCGATCGCCGTGAGCTTCTTGTCCTTCCACAGCTTGAGGAAGTCGAGCTGGTCCTCGCCGTTGATCGGCGGCACCGGCTTGCCGGCGTCCTCGAACGCCTCGACCGCCGCGCCGGCGACCGCCCCGGCGTCCATCCAGACGCCGTCGATCGTGCCGTACCGCTGGATGTAGTCGTTGACGATCTTCTTCGTCTTGGCCGGATCACCGTCGGTGAACTCGACGCCGACGACGTCGACGCCCGCCTTGTCGAAGGCGACCTTCGCCGCGGACCAACGGGTCTCCAGCACGTCGACGCCGGGCAGGATGCGCAGCGCGAGCACCTTGCCACCGCGCTTCATCTCCCGGGTGACGAACTCCGCCGCGACGTGGCCGAATCCGTAGCCGCCGATCGGGTTGATGAACGTCACCGGGCAGGTCGTGTCGACGCCGCGGTCGAAGATGATGACCGGCAGGCCCTTCCGGCAGGCGGCCTCCACGGCCGGGGTGAGCGTCGCGGTGGTGTTCGGCGAGACGATGAGCGCGTGGCAGCCCTTGCCGAGCAGGTCGTTGATGTCGGCGATCTGTTTCTGATCCTTGCCTTCGGCATCGACGTGGACGAACTGGGAGATCCGGCCGCGGTGCGTGTCGACCTCGGCCTGCATGGTCTTGAAACCGACCTGGCGCCAGGGATTGTTCAGCCCCGCGTTGGAGAAGCAGATCTTGTACGGTCCGGGCTTCGTGAACTTCGCGGTCTCCACCATCGCCGGGTTGAGCGCCTGCTCCCAGGGCTTGCCGGCCGGCCCGGTGGGCGCGGCGTCCAGGAGCGCGAGTTGCTTGTCGTAGTCGGCCTGCACGAAGAACTTCGACTGCTCCCCGGTGCCCGACCCGGTGCCCGCCGAGGGCGAACCCGATGCGCCGGTGGTGGGCTCGTCGGTGGCGCAGCCGGCCAGCACCAGTAAGGTGCTCACGGCCAGCACCGTCATGGAATGCCTCACTGAGTCCCCTTTATCTGGACGGGAAACGGAAGGACGACGCCGCCACGGCGAACAGAATGATCGCGCCCTGGACGGTCGGTTTGAGGGCGCCGGAGACGCCGTAGAAGTTCATGAGCGTGAAGAGCGTCTCGAGGGTCAGCGCGCCCAGCATCGCGCCGACGACCGAACCGCGGCCCCCGCCCAGAGCGACACCGCCGAGGACCGCCGCGGTGATCGCGCCGAACTCGAGGCCGGCACCGGCCTGGAACGACACTCCGCTGTACCCGCCGATCAGGACCGCCGCGAGCGTGGCGGCGAGTCCGCTGAGGACGAACGCCATGGTCTTGGCGCGCCACACGCGCACGCCGCTCAGCTCGGCGGTCCGCGGGTTGCCGCCGACGGCGACCAGGGTGCGGCCGAAGTCCGAACGCGTCAGCACCAGCGCCAGAGCGGCCGCCGCCAGCAGGATGACCAGGGCGTACGGGATCCGGCCCAGCGCGGGAACGTCCTCGAACGCCGACCGGCCGAGCCGGCGGAACTCCTCGGAGAGGCCGCCCTTCGGGGCACCGTCGGACCACAGGTACACGGCACCGACGAGGATCAGGAACATCCCGAGAGTCGTGATGAACGACGGCACCCGCAGCCGTGTGGTGACGAGGCCGTTGACGAGGCCGACGGCGATGCCGAACGCGAGCAGGAGCACGACGACAGGCCAGCCGGCCGACGGATCGCCGTCGATCAGCCGGGCGGCGATGACCACCTGCGCGGTGACCAGAGAGCCGACGGACAGGTCCAACTCGCCGGAGACGATCACGAAGTACTGGCCGGCGGCGAGCAGGACGACCGGCGCGGAGCGGCCGAGGAACGACATCAGCGACGGCGGCGAGAGGAAGTCGGGTTGGCGGGCGGTCAGCAGAACCAGCAACACCGCCAGGATCACGATGATCGGGGCGAGACTGCCGGAGCGGAAATCAAGGAGCCGCAGTGGGCGCGCGATCCGCATGCTATGACGCCTTTCGCATCGCCCGGCGGGCGTAGACGGCGACCGCCGCGATGATGATCACGCCACGGATCACCTGCTTGAAGAACACGTCGACCTCGAGCTGGTTGAAGATGGCGTCGATGCTCGCGAGCAGCAGCACGCCGCCGACCGTGCCGGCAACGCCGCCGCGCCCGCCGGCCAGGGCGGTGCCGCCGAGCACCACCGCGGCGATCGACTCCAGGTCGTACAGTCCCTCGGTGCCCACCCTCGGTGCGCCGGCGCCGAGCCGGCTGGCGAGGTAGACCCCGGCGAGGCCGGCGCAGAGGGCGCACAGCACATGGGCGGTGACGAGGACCCGGCTGCCCCGTACGCCGGAGAGCCGGGCGACCTCCGGGTCACCGCCCACGGCGATCAGGTGGTGGCCGAAGCGGGTGCGCGCCAGCACGAACCAGGCCGCGGCGGCGACGGCGAGCAGCAGCAGGAACGACAGCGGCACCGGGCCGATGCGCTGGTACCCCAGGCCCTGCACCAGGGCGGGTGCGGTCTTGCCGGCCGGGCCGTCGTATCCGTTGTCGAGGTATCCCTTCAGCAGCAGTCCGACGCCGACGGTCGCGATGAAGGGGTTGATCCGCGCTGTGGTGACGAGCAGGCCGTTGACGAGGCCGATCGTGGCGCTGACGGCGAGCGTCAGGCCGATCGCCGGCAGCAGCGCACCGTCGTCACCGGCCATGGTCTCGGCGGCGACGAGGGTGCTCAGGCTGACCACGTACGCCACGGACAGGTCCAGCGAGCCCCCGATGATGACCAGCGTCTGGCCGACCGCGACGAGGCCCAGACCGGCGGCGACGTGCAGCAGGCTCACCGTCGTCGGCTGGCTGAACAGCCGGCCGCCGTCGACCGTGACGATGAGCCAGCCGATCGCCAGGGTGAGGACCAGGGCGACGAACACGCCGGGCGGGGTCCGCCGGGCCGGCAGGGACAGCGCGCCGCTCATCCGGCCGCCTCCCCCACGGTGCCGACCGCCAGGGCGACGACCTCCTCCTCCGTCGCGCCGGCGGGTAGCTCGCCGGCGATCCGGCCGTCGCGCATGACGATGATCCGGTCGCTCATGCCGAGCAGCTCGGGCAGCTCGGACGAGACCATCAGCACGGCGGCGCCGTCGCGGGCCAGCCGACGGACAAGATCGTGGATCGCCGACTTGGCGCCCACGTCGATGCCCCGGGTCGGCTCGTCGAAGAGCAGGATCCTCGGGGCGAGCGCGAGCCACCTGGCCAACACGACCTTCTGCTGGTTGCCCCCGGACAGGAAACGGATCTCCTGGTCCTCCCCCGCGGCGCGAAGTTCAACGGCCGCGAGCAGCTCCCGGACCCGCGCGGTGCGGGCACCGCGGCCGAGCCGGCCCGGGCGGACGGCGCGGCCGGCCAGCAGCGCGTTGTCGAGCACCGACTGCTCGGCGACGATCCCCTCGCCCTTGCGGTCCTCGGAGACGTAGGCGATACCGGCCCGTATCGCGGCGCGGGGCGAGTGCAGCCGGACGCGCTCTCCGTCGACGGTCACCTGGCCGGTGCTGAACGGTGCGGCACCGAACAGCGCGCGGGCCAGCGCCGAGCGGCCGGAGCCCTGCAGGCCGCCGACGCCGAGCACCTCGCCGGCGCGCAGCCGCAGGTCGATGCCGCGCAGCTTCCGGTTGCCTCCGCCCCGGACAGTCAGCCGCACCGGGCCCAGCTCCTGCGGCTTCGCCGGGTCGGGGTAGTAGCTCGACAGCTCGCGGCCGACCATGTGGCGCACCAGCTGATCGGCGCTGGTGTCCGCGGTGTCCAGGGTGGCCACCGCCCGGCCGTCCTTGAGCACGGTGATCCGGCTGGACAGGTCGAAGACCTCCTTGAGGCGGTGCGAGACGTACAGCACGCCTATCCCGTGCTCCTGCAGCCGCCGTACGAGCGCGTAGAGCTGGTCGACTTCGTGGTCGGCGAGAGCCGCGGTGGGCTCGTCCATGATGAGCAGCCGGGCGTCGAGGGCGAGCGCCTTGACGATCTCGACCACCTGTTGTTGCGCCACGCCGAGTCGTCCCACACGCGTGTCGGGCGGTAACGAGCCCTCCCCGATCGAGGCGAGGAGCCCCGCGGTGTGGCTGAGCATCGCCCTGCGGTCGACGAGCCCGCGGCGCAGGGGCTCGCGACCCAGCCAGACGTTCTCCGCGACGGTGCGCTCGGGCAGCAGGGTCAGCTCCTGGTAGACGATGCCGATACCGGCCTGCTGGGCCTCACGCGGGCTGCGGAACGTCCGCGGTGCGCCGGCGAACTCAACCGTTCCCTGGTCGGGCTGGTGGACGCCGGACACCACCTTCATGAGCGTGGACTTGCCGGCGCCGTTCTCGCCGACGACCGCGTGCACCTCGCCCGGCCGGACCTGGAGGTCGACGCCATCGAGCACCCGCACGCCGAGGAACGACTTGCCGATGCCTCGCAGAGCGAGCAGCGGCGACGGCGGCAGGGCAGACATCGTGGGACCCTCTACATTCGCGTCGTCAGCAGGACTGAGTCACCGATAGCTGAATCTTTTGGGTACGGCCGGCATGGAATGACAGCTCCCGCCCGCGAGCTGTCATCGAATAGCCGCGAACTTTCGCCGGACGCGATGGCGACATCGCGGCCCCGAGAGTAAATGCCTCGATGAGCGCCTGGCAATACCACCGGACATCACAGTCGACAGCGATTGATACGCCAAAATCTGTTATCGAATCGGTTCGTCCACAGTCGCCCGACAATCCACGACGGCTGATGCGCAGAATGTGTTATGGAATCGGCCCGACGACAGTCGCGCGCCAAACCCACGACGATTTGATGCGCAAAAAGTGTTATGGAATCGACCGCACCCGAGCCATATTGACTGTTGCGATACGCCGCTGCATGCTGGCCGGCAGACCACGGGAGACGGTCGCATCCGGTGTGACGCCCCCCTTTCTTCCGTAGGGACTTGACGGCCCGTCACGGCGGACGACGGGATGACGAGCTGACGGCACACGCGTGCCTACGACGCGCTCAGGCACTTTGGCGCATCGGAGGTGCGGCCGACGCGTGCCCGTGGTCATGCCATTGTTGCTCCGCCGAAATAGGAGACGGCATGCGTCGCATCATATTAATTTTCGGGGCGATCGCGAGCGTGCTCCTGTCGCTCGTCGTAGCCCAACCGGCGTCAGCGGCGCCGGCCTTCCGAGCCCTGGTCTTCACGAAGACAGCCGGCTACCGGCACGATTCGATCCCCGCCGGCCTCACCATGCTTCGGGAGCAGGCGGCGGCCAATGACTTCGAGTTGGTCCACAGCGAGGACTCGAGCGTTTTCACCCCGGCAAACCTCGCCACCTTCGACGTGCTCATCATGTTCCAGACCTCGGGAATGGTGTGGAACACGGCGGCCCAACGTCAGGCGGTGGAAGGCTACCTCGCCAGCGGCAAGGGCATCGTCGCGATCCACAACGCCACAGACATGGGCATCGAGAACGAGTACCCGTGGTGGGACCAGACCATCAACGGCGGCGCACACATGCCGGAGCACTCCCCCGGCGTGCTGCCCGGCACCGCCGTCGTCGCGGACAAGAAGCACCCGTCGACGGCCAACCTGCCGGACCGTTGGAACCGTAGCGAGGAGTGGTACAACTTCGACCGCAACCCCCGCGGCGACGTCCATGTCCTGGTCACCGCGGACGAGCGCACGTACAACCCGGGCTCCCGCGCCATGGGGCCGGACCACCCCATCTCCTGGTGCCGCAACACCGGCGGCGGCCGCGTGTGGGCCACCGCCATGGGGCACACCAGCGCGGCCTACAGCGAGACCCATTTCCGCAACCATGTCCTCGGGGGCGTCAAGTGGGCGGCCGGCAAGGAGCCCGGCGACTGCGGCGGCACCGTGTGGAGCAACTTCGAGAAGCGCACCCTCGACGACAACACCGCGGACCCGATGGCCCTCGCGGTCGCCCCGGACGGGCGGGTGCTCTACGTCCAGCGGGCCGGGCAGCTGAAGATCTTCAAACCGACCACGAACAAAACCGTGACAGCCGGCACGCTCAGCGTCTACACCGGTGGCGAGGACGGCCTCACCGGACTGGCGCTCGACCCCGACTTCGCCGACAACGGCTACGTGTACCTGTATCACTCCCCGGCCGGAGTCCCGAACGACATCAACCGGGTCTCCCGGTTCACGCTCACCGGCGACACCCTGAACATGTCGAGCCAGGTGACGATCATCGACATCCCCGCGACCCGGGACCGCACGTTCGCCGAGCCCGGGCACACGGGCGGGTACATCGAGTTCGGCCCCGACGGGAACCTCTACATCGGCACCGGGGACGACGTCCCACCGAACCTCGACTCCAACTGGCAGGGCTACGCCCCGCTTGACTGGCGGCCGGGCAAGGCCAACCTCGACGCCGCCCGCACCGCCGGCAACACCAACGACCTGCGTGGCAAGCTGCTGCGCATCCGGCCATCGGCCGACGGCGGCTACACCATCCCGGCCGGCAACCTCTACCCGCAAGGCACAGCGAAGACCCGGCCGGAGGTCTACGCGATGGGCTTCCGCAACCCGTTCCGCTTCTCGATCGACCCGGACAACGGGTGGGTCTACCTCGCCGACTACGGCCCGGACCGGGGCGCCCCCGCGACGAACCGCGGCCCCGAAGGGCTCGTCGAGCTCAATGTCATCAAGGCCCCGGGCAACTACGGCTGGCCGTTCTGCCACGGCGACAACCAGGCCTACGCGCCCTACAACCCGGACACCCGCGTCGTCGGCGCCAAGTTCAACTGCAACGCGCCGGTCAACAACTCGCCGAACAACACCGGCCTGACCAGCCTCAAGCCGATCGTCGCGCCGAACATGTGGTACGGCTACGACGTCTCACCGGACTTCCCCGAGCTCGGCTCCGGCGGCTCGGCGCCGATGGGCGGACCGGTCTACCGCTACGACGCCGCGAACCCCTCCGGGACGAAGTTCCCGCCCTACTACGACGGGGTCCACTTCTTCTACGAGTGGTCGCGCCACACCATCAAGGAGGTCCACTTCGACTCCGCGACCGCGGTCACCCGGACCAACGCCTTCATGCCCGCCGGCAAGTTCCTCAAGCCGATGGACATGGAGTTCGGGCCGGACGGCTCGCTGTACCTGCTCGAGTGGGGTACCAACTTCTTCGGTGGCAACAACGACTCGGGGCTCTACCGCATCGACTACAACCAGGGCGGGCGGTCGCCGATCGCCAAAGCCACCGGAACGCCCACCAGCGGGAACGCGCCGCTGACCGTACAGTTCAGCAGCGCGGGCTCCACGGACCCGGATCCCGGCAGCACGCTCAGCTACCACTGGACCTTCGGCGACGGCACCACGTCCACGGCGGCCAATCCGTCACACACCTACACCGCCAACGGCAACTACACCGCCCAGCTCAAGGTCACCGACAACACCGGCAAGACAGCCTTCGCCAACGTGCCGATCACCGTGGGCAACACCGCACCGAAGGTCACCATCACGATTCCGCCCGACGGCGGCATGCTGGACTTCGGCGACCGCGTCCCGTACAAGGTGTCCGTCTCGGACCCCGGCGGCGCGCCCATCGACTGCACCAAGGTGTTCGTCAACCCCGCCCTCGGCCACGACGACCACCAGCATGAGACCACGGACTACCCGGGGTGCTCGGGCACCATCGACACGACGCTGCTCGGCGGGCACCCTGACGGCGCCAACCTGTACTACGTCCTCAACGCCCGCTACACCGACGACGGCGGCCCCGGCGGTGCGGCCCCGCTCACCGGCTACGCTCACGCGATACTCCAGCCCAAGCACAAGCAGGCCGAGTTCTACACGGACCAGTCGGGTGTGCGGGTCGTCGAGCAGGCCGACGCGGAGAGCGGCAAGCGGGTCGGCGACATCTCCGACAACGACTGGATCGCGTTCGACCCGATGAGCCTGTCGGGCATCACGAGCGTGAGCTACCGCCTGTCGTCGCCGAGCGGCGGCGGATCGATCGAACTGCGCGCCGACTCCCCGACCGGCACACTCCTGGCCAGGACACCGGTGCCCAGCACCGGCGGCTGGAACAACTACCAGTCCACGCCGGCGGTGAACACTGCCGATCTCGCGGGCTCGCACCGGCTCTACCTGGTGTTCAAGGGCACCTCGAACAACTGGTTCGACCTCGACTCGCTCACCTTCGGCGGCAACGGGGTCGGCGAACCGGGCAGCGGCGACGGTGACGGCGTGGCCGGTCGGACCTGGTCTGTCGCAGCGCAGCACAGCGGCAAATTCATGGACGTCAGCGACGCCTCGACCGCTGACGGCGCCCAGATCGTCCAGTGGCCGACCACCGGCGGCGACAACCAGAAGTGGCAGGCCGTCGACGCCGGTGGCGGCGCCGTCCACCTGAAGGCGGTGCACAGCGGCAAGTGCCTCGCCGTCACAGGCGGGTCCACCGCCCAGGGCGCGTTCCTGCAGCAGTCCACCTGCGACAACAGCAATCCGCAGAAGTTCCTCGTCACACCGACCACCACGGTGGGCGTGTACACGGTGAAAAGCCTCCCCAGTGGACTGTGCGTCGACGTCAACGGCGGCTCGACGGCCGACGGCGCACGACTCCTGCAATGGAGCTGCCACAGCGGCACCAACCAACAGTGGCGGTTCACCGCCGTATAGCCCGTCCGAACGGGATGCCCGGCGCGGTCGCGCGCCGGGCATCCCTCCCTACGAACAGGTGAGGAACCCCCATGAGGTTTCGGATACCTCGGCCCCGCCGGTACGGACGGCTGTCCGCGCTGGGCACCGCCCTGGTGCTTGTCGCCGTCGGCGCCACCGCGGTGGCGGCACCGATCGAGCCGGGGCAGAGCGCCCCCATCGTGGGCGCGCAGTCCGGCCGCTGCCTGACCGTCCCCGGCGCCGGCACCACCAACGGCACCCAGACCCAACTCTGGGACTGCACCGGCGCGGCCGGCCAGACCTGGACCTACACCGCCGGCAAACAACTGACCGTCTCCGGCGACAAGTGCCTCGACGCCAGCGGACGCGGCACCACCAACGGCACCCCGGTCATCATCTGGGACTGCAACGGCCAGAACAACCAGCAATGGAACG
>NZ_BAAASJ010000022.1:0-277005 GCF_039532825.1 Streptomyces vastus | reverse complement strand
CGTCCAGTCCGGACTGTGCCTCGACGCCAACGCCGCCGGCACCGCCAACGGCACCAAGGTCACCCTCTGGTCCTGCCACAACGGCACCAACCAGCAGTGGAACTCGCCGACCCCGCCGGTGCCGGGCGGCGCGGGCACGTGCGACATCTACGCCTCGGGCGGCACCCCCTGCATCGCCGCCCACAGCACCGTACGAGCGCTCTACGGCACCTACAACGGCAACCTCTACCAGGTCCGGCGCTCGTCCGACAGCACGACCCGGAACATCGGCGTCCTGAGCGCGGGTGGCACCGCCGAATCGACGACGCAGGACTCGTTCTGCGCGGGGACCACCTGTGTCGTCACCGTCGTCTACGACCAGTCCGGCCGCGGGAACGACCTGTGGTACCAGGGATCGAGTGTGGTTCCCGGCTCCAACCAGAGCCGCCCGGCGATCGCGACGTCGGAGTCGCTGGCGGTCGGCGGCAGCAAGGCCTACTCGCTCTACATCAACCCCGGCAACAGCTACTGGCGGGACGGCCACCTGACCGGCGTGCCGACCGGCAGCGCCCCCGAAGGCATGTACATGGTGACCAGCGGCACCCATGTCAACGGCGGCTGCTGCTTCGACTACGGCAACAGTGAGACGACCCGAGCGGCCGACGCGGCCGGGGCGATGGACGCGATCAATTTCAGCACCCAGTGCTGGTTCGGCGGGTGCGCCGGCACCGGCCCATGGGTCCAGGCCGACCTCGAATGGGGGCTCTACTCCGGTGGCAGCCAGACCTGGAACTCGAACCAGCGGGCCTTCACCAGCAAGTTCGTGACGGCGATGTTGAAGAACAACGGGACGAGCCGTTTCGCGCTCAAGGGTGGCAACGGTCAGACCGGAAGCCTGACCACGCTGTGGGACGGCGCGCTTCCGCCCGGCTACAGCCCCATGAAGAAGCAGGGCGCCATCATCCTCGGCAGCGGTGGTGACTGCTGCAAGCCCGGCGGCGGCGCGAACCTCAGCGCCGGCACCTTCTACGAGGGCGCGATGGTGTCCGGATACCCGTCCGACGCGACCGAGAACGCGGTACAAGCCAACATCGTCGCCGCCGGCTACCGCTGAGTCGCCCACGGGGTAGCCGACGCGGCACCCCGACGAGTGAAGGCGGTACGTGACATCACGTGCCGCCTTCACTCCCTCCGTGGGGAGCCGGGGCGCACCACTCCATCAGCGTGGTCCTACCGATGACCGAGGAGCCCAGAGATGAGACGGATCTTCATGGCGGTCGCCACGGTGCTCGCCATCGCTGTGGCGTTGCTCGGACGGCCGGCGGTCGCGTCGCCGACAGCCGCGGCCACGCTCGTCGAGGTCACGAACTTCGGCGCCAACCCGACGAACCTGCGCATGTACCTGTACGTGCCGGACCGCCTGGCGGCGCGGCCCCCCGTCGTGGTCGCCTCGCACTACTGCGGGGGAAGTGGCCCGGCATTCCACGACGGAAGGCCGTACGCCTCGCTGGCGGACCGGTACGGCTACATCGTGATCTACCCGTCGGTGACGCGCAGCAGCAAGTGCTGGGACGTCGCATCGCCACAGGCGCTGCGGCGCGGCGGAGGCAGCGACCCGGTCGGGATCATGTCGATGGTCGACCACGTGAAGCAGCGGTACCCCGTGGATCCCGCCAGGATCTTCGCCGTCGGTGAGTCGTCCGGGGCGATGATGACCAACGTCCTGCTCGGCCTCTATCCGGACGTGATCGCCGCGGGTGCCTCGATCGCCGGCGTGCCGTTCGCCTGCTTCGCCACGACCAACGGCTCGGAGTGGAACGCCGACTGCGCCCAGGGGCGGATCACGAAGACCCCGCAGCAGTGGGGTGACCTGGTGCGAGGCGCCTACCCGGGGTACGCCGGGCCGCGGCCCCGGATGCAGATCTGGCACGGCACCAACGACGACATCCTGCGGTACCCCAACTTCGGGGAGCAGGTCAAGCAGTGGACGAACGTGCACGGCCTCAGCCAGACGCCCGTGTTCACCGACTCGCCGAAGGCCGGTTACACCCGCACCCGCTACGGCGGTACGGGCGGCGCCGCGCCGGTCGAGGCGATCAGCCTGCAAGGCCGGGGGCACGGTCTGCCGGACGAGGCCGCGGAAACCATCCGCTTCTTCGGCCTTGACGCGACGCCGCCCACCACTCCACCGCCGCCCACGGCTCAGCAGATCGTGGGCGCGCAGTCCGGCCGCTGCCTGACCGTCCCCGGCGCCGGCACCACCAACGGCACCCAGACCCAGCTCTGGGACTGCACCGGCGCAGCCGGCCAAACCTGGACCTACACCGCCGGCAAACAACTGACCGTCCACGGCGACAAGTGCCTCGACGCCAGCGGACGCGGCACCACCAACGGCACCCCCGTCATCATCTGGGACTGCAACGGCCAGAACAACCAGCAATGGAACGTCAACCCCGACGGCACCATCACCGGCGTCCACTCCGGACTGTGCCTCGACGCCAACGCCAACGGCACCGCCAACGGCACCAGGACCACCCTCTGGTCCTGCCACGGCGGCACCAACCAGCAGTGGAGCCGTCGCTGAGCGGCGACGCCGTCCTTCTACTCGCCGAACAGAGAAGATTCCCCACGATGTCTCGTCGATGCCCATGTTCACTCGGCTCAGACTCCTCGCGGCTGCCGGACCAACTGGGGCCTCCGCGGCCACCGGCTTACTTTCGCGTCGGCGGTGCCTGGGCCGCTGACCGGCCCTCCAGCTACACACCGACCTGGCCATCGGTCGACCCGGCGTTCGTCAATGAGTGGTACACGCGGAACATGTACTTCAGCGGATCCCAGCGCGCGCAATCCTGACCCGCTGCTGCCGTTCCTCACCACGCGGGCCGAGCCGGCACTCGCCGCCGCGGCGGCGGTCCTTCAGGAGTGGGCGCACGCGCATGCGCCGGGCGTCCCGGCCTGCTCGTGAGCACATATTCGGCCATGCCCGGACCGGAGCTCGGCACAGCCTGAGTCTGATGATGTTGCAAGGTTGTCAAGGCCCGACCGGCCTTGACTTTCCCCTGCTTGTTGAGCTGTCCGAGTCGCTCGGCGATCTGCGCGCGCATGGTTGCGGTGCGTTCCGGGGCGGCCACTTTCAGGAGCATGTTGACCAGGTCGGAGGCCAGGGGGCCTGCCTCGTGAAGCGGTAGTCGCATCCACGCCTGGGCGGCGTTCTGCGCTGCCACCCGGGTACGTCGCTTGCCCGGCCCGATCCGGTCGAACCAGGCGAGAGCGAGCCAGGTCCATGAGGCGGTGGCGAAGGCGTACTCGCCGCTCAGATAGGCCAGGTCAGCCCGGAACTGCGCGGCCTTGAGGGTCCCGGCGGCCGTGTCACCCTGCTCGGCAGCTGCGCTCGTCCTGGACCTGGACGAGGACCGGCAGGCCGCTGCCGGCGGCCTCGATGTGGAGGACCTGGACGACGACCTGCGAGGGGTCGACTCCGTCGGGAACGACCTGCGGTTCGCCGTCGATGTGGAGCTGGCCGTCGCGGCTGATGTGGACCTGGTAGCGCGTGCTGGTGTTCATGGTGTGCGGCCCGCGGCATGGTGCCGCGGACCCTCCTCCTTCAAGGGTCAGAGCGAGAGGCCGTGGCTGCGGAAATAGGCGACGGGGTCTATGTCGGATCCGTACGCGGGTCCTGTGCGGGCTTCGAAGTGCAGGTGCGGGCCGGACACGTTGCGGTGGCACCGGAGAGGCCGATCTCCTGGCGGGCCTTGACTGTTTGGCCTTTGCTCACCGAGATCTTCGACAGATGGGCGATGCCGCCCGGGCGCTCGCGCGGCTCGCCCGAGCCCACGTCGCGGGCGGCGCCCCGGGCGAAGGCGAAGAGGAGGGGCGCCGGGCGGGAGCCGAATGCGATGCTGCGGGATCGGAGCGATGGCGTGTTGCGATGCGGTACCGAAGCAGTGCGGCCGACGCCCTTGGCGAGGGCGTCGGCCGCATGGGAGCGGACGGCGGAGTCAGATCTGGTCCGCCACGAACGACGCCATCCGTGCCAGCGCCGCGTTCCAGTTGATCGTGTGTTCGTTGGTCGACCAGGACTGGATGTCGTCGATGTAGCAGAACTGACCGACGCAGCCCTGGAGTTTGCTCTGTGCGTAGGGGTCCTGGATGCTCGAGTTCGGTCCTCCGGCGAGCGTGCCGGCGGGCGGGCTCGGGAGGTCCGGGTCGAGCTGGTGGGCGTACCAGCGGCTGTGTTGGTTGCGGGCGTCGACCTCGCCGTAGCCCGTCACGTAGGAGATGTTCAGGGCGTTGCGGCCGAAGAGGTAGTCCATGCTCTGCAGCGCGCCCTCGCGGTACTTCGACGCCCCGGTGATGTCGTACGCCGTGGCGATGACGACCGCGTTGTTGAGGATCTGGTGGTTGGAGCCCCAGTCGTAGAGGTTGTTGTCGGGGGCGTACGGCATGCCGTACGGGTGTGCCTTGAGCGTGGCCAGGTAGCGGTCGGCGCCCTTGATCACGGACTGGCGGATCTTGTCGCGGCCGGGCAGTCTGTTCGGCACGGTCGCCAGGTCCAGGCGGCCCGCGGCGGCCGTTCTGGCCCAGTCGAAGCCGATGGGTTTGAAGATGTCGGCGGTGTGCACGGGCGAGTCGAGGACGAAGTCGGCGAACTCCTTCTCACCCGTGGTGAGGTACAGCTGGGCGGCCGCCCAGTAGAACTCGTCGGTGGCGTTGTTGTCGGCGTAGGCGCCGCCGCCGACGCCGTCGCTCTCGGAGGCGTGGAGCTCGGGGTGTTGGCGGGCCGCCGCCCAGGCGGTCCGCGCCGCGTCGAGGGTCTTCGCCGCGAAGGCGCGGTCGTAGGGGCGGTACAGGCGGGCCGCCTGCGCGGCCGTGGCCGCCAGGTTCAGGGTCGCCGCCGTGCTCGGCGGGTGCAGTTCACGCTTCTGCGGGTCGTCGCCGGGCATCAAGGGCAGGCCGGTCCACTGCTCGTCGTGGATCTTGTGGTGGGCCATGCCGGCGAGCGGCTTCCCGTCCGGCACCTGCATCTTCAGCAGGAACTCCAGCTCCCAGCGGACCTCGTCCAGTAGGTCCGGCACCCTGTTGCCGCTCTCCGGGATGTCGAGCGAGCCGTCGCCCAGCTTCCCGGCCTGCCCGGTGCGGGCGTACAGGGCGCGCTCGTAGGTGCTGAGCACCTCCCAGGTGGAGATACCGCCGTTGACGACGTACTTGCCGTGATCGCCGGCGTCGTACCAGCCGCCGGTGACATCGAGCGTGTAGTCGCAGACGCCGGGCTGGCAGGGCACGTCGTCGTCGCCCTTGTTGGGGGCGACGTTCAGATGGCCGGCTGCGCGGCCGTAGCCGGGGCGCAGGTCGTCGCTGATCCCGATGCCGCTGCGCTGGGTGTAGTAGTACTTCAGCGAGTCGAGCCGCAGCCGCTCGTAGGCGCTCGCGTCGATGTCGAAGGGGCGGCTGGTCTCACCGTCGACGACCAGTGTGAGGCCCGCGCCGCGCTTGCGGTAGGAGCCGAAGTCGATGGAGTGGACGTTCTGCCCGGAGGAGGCGTCGAGGCCGCGCGGGGTGGTGCGGCCGTGGGCGACCACGGCACCCGAGGCGTTCTTCAGCTGCCAGGGGAGCTTCGTCGTGGCGTCGGTGACCAGGGTGGCGTTCTTCGGCCCGGCGGGCAGATAGGCGACCTGGTTGACACGCACCCGGGGCCCGGTGTCGGGCTCGTACACCTCCGGCGGCACCCCGCCGAGCAGCGACACGTCGTCCATGCAGAAGGTGAACGGGTCGGCATTGCCGCCGAGTTGGAAGCCGACCTGAGCCTGGGCGGTGTCGACGGGCGAGGTGAAGGTGTACGAGTACGAGTCGCCCGCGACGTTCAGCTGCGGGCTCACCTCGAACCAGGTGTCGTACGGCGCCACCGACAGGCCGACGATCGCCCGCAGGATCTTGCCCTGGGGGGTGCCGGAGGCGGAGAAGCTGAACCGGTAGGACTCGCCCTTGACGAGGGTGATGTCGTTCTGGCCGACTGCGGCGTCCCAGCGGTTGGTGGTACCGCCCGGGACCTCGGCGCAGAGGCGGCCGTCGGTCAGGCCCGCGGTGACGTTGCTGGACGTCCACCAGGGGGCGGTGGTGGTGTCGAAGGTGCCGTTCTTGACCTGTTCGACCTCCTCGGCCTGGGCCGAGCCGGTGGGCAGCGCGGTGAGCGCTGCCGCGAGGAGGGCCGTTATGGCGAGCAGGGTGGTTCTGCGTCGTTTCACGTCTGGGCTCCTCGGGGGAGGTGGGCGCACAGCGGTGACCGATGGCGTGGGAGCGCTCCCAGAGGCCTACGTTGACCATGTTGTTCGAGACCTGACATCCCGTCAACTACCCGGACAGGACTGGTTCTGTGTCCGATTTCTCCGTCCGGACCTCGAAGCGGTGACTCCGCTTGCGCGCCGGGACGGTACTCCCCTGGTGGTCGGCCCGCGTTACGTCGAAGGAGATCAGGTACTCGGCGTCGGGGACCGCCACTCCCCGGGCGTCGACGATCTCGGCGGTCACGAAGACCAGAGAACGCGGGTCCGCCGCGAGGGACTTGCGGTCGGCCTTCGGACGCACGGCGTGCGGCTCGCCGGCCGTGCGCAGGACGACGGTGGCGACGACCCTGCCGTTCCTGCGGGCCAGTGCCTTCAACTCGCTTGCGGTAAGGGCCGTCGGTGAAGGTCTTGTCGCCACCGGTCGCCTCGGTGGTCTCCAGGCAGGGGCGCCCGTCGACGGTCTCCTTCGTCGAACCTCCTTGCCCCGAGTGACTTTGCGTCGAGGAACAGCTCGACGGGCCGGTGTCGGAGTACGCCCACCTCGACGGTGTCGCCCTCCTCGTGGCGCCGGCCGCAAAACCCTTCAGCACTCCTGTCACTGCCCGGATGTACGGCCCGGCGACGCACTAGGCTTGAATCCACCCGTCAGCCCCTTCGGTCCGGCGGAATGGAACTCGCGACGATGAGGAGCCGCAAGGTAACGCACGGTGACGTATCTGCGTCTGCCCTGGACGGTGCCGTCACGGCGCGGGCGGTCGTGGACGGCGACGGCTCGCTCGTCGAGTGGAACGAGGGGGCACGACGCCTGCTGGGCTGGCCCTCCACGGAAGTCGTCGGTCGTCCCGCGGCCGAGTTGCTCGCCTCTGGAGGATCCTTTCTGCCGCCCCCCGCCGGGCAGCCTCAGCTGGAGCGGGACGCTCGCACTGCGTCACCGTGACGGCCGCCTGGGAACTCGGAAGGGCCACCGCACAGTGGCAGGTGGCCCTTCCAGCCTGCCGCGTCAGCTCAGGGCAGGGTCCATTTCTGGTTGGTTCCGCCGTGGCAGGTCCACAGGTGCACGAGGGTGCCGTCCGAGGAGTTGGCGCCCGACACGTCCAGGCACTTGCCCGACTGCGGGTTCCGCAGCGACCCGTCCGGGTGCGCCTGCCAGTTCTGGTTGGCGCCACCGTTGCAGGACCACAACTGGACTCTCGCCCCGTCCGCCGTGCCGTTACCGCTGACATCCAGGCACTTGCCCAACGCCTTGACCGTCGACCCCGGCGTCACCGTCCACCGCTGCCCCGCCGAGCCCGTACACGACGAGATCTGCACCGCCGTCCCATCCGCCGAGCTGCCGTTACGGACATCCAGACACTTACCCGCGAGCCCCACGATCGGACCCGCGCCGGGTGCCGGGCCGCCGCCCAGCTCCTTGATCCGGACGTTGCGGAACGAGACGTCGTCCCCCGTGCCGTGATTCTGGATGCCGACGTGGCCGGCGAGCGAGCGGGCGGGGTCGGTGTTGGTGAAGTCATTGATCTTCACGCCATTGAGCCAGACCTGGAGCCGCTCGCCCTCCACCAGCAACTCGAAGGTGTTCCACTCGCCCGGTGGGTTGAGCGCCGCGTCCCGGGCAGCCGTGTCCGGGGCCTTGATGGCGTAGATCGAGCCAGTCGTGCGGTCAGGCGCGTCGGTGGCGTCGATCTGGACCTCGTAACCGTTGTTCAGTGCCGACGACGGGTCGCTCGACGGTGGGAAGCCCACGATCACGCCGGAGTTGTCGTCGCCGGGCATCTTCCAGTCCAGCTTCAGCGAGTAGTTGGTGAACTGCCGGGCGCTGTACCAGAGCATGCCCAAGCCGCCGTACGAGGCGAGGGTGGCGTCCGAGTTGGTGAAGCCGCCTGGGCCGGCCTGCGACCAGCCGGTGGTCGAGCCGTTGTAGAGGGTCGTATAGCCGGTCTCGGGCCGGCAGTCGGCCTTGGTCTGGCCTGCCGCGTACCGGATGCCGCCGAGCAGGTGCGCCCGGAACGCCGGCTCCGCGTACGACGCCTGGCTGTGCCCGCCGCCGGTGTAGAAGGCCCGGCCCCCCGAGTGGGTCTTGCACCAGGTGTGCGGGTGGTCGGCGCCCATCGAGCCGCCCGAGTACGACGACTCGTCCAGCGTGGTGAGCACGCGCGCGGTGGTACGGGGGTTGGTCCGGAAGTTGTACCACTCATCGGTGCGGGTCCATGTCTGCGGCAGGTGGGCGGTCGCCGCGTGCGCCCGCCCCTCCACCTTGACGTTGGCCTGCTGGACAGCGGGGTGGGAGGCGAAGTAGGCGCCGACCAGATCGCCGTAGAACGGCCAGTTGTACTCCGTGTCCGCGGCCGAGTGGACGCCGACGAAGCCGCCGCCTGAGCCGATGTACGACTGGAACGCCGACTGCTGGGCGCCGTTCAGAACGTCGCCGGTGGTGTTGAGGAAGATCACCGCCTCGTAACGGCTCAGGTTGCTGGTGGTGAAGTGGTTGCCGTCCTCCGTGGCCGTCACCGTGAAACTGTTCGCCGCGCCGAGGTCGCGGATGGCCTGGGTCCCTGCCGGGATCGAGTCGTGCCGGAAACCGGCCGTCTTGGAGAACACGAGGACGTCGTAGGACGTGTCCGCGGCATTGACGGGGCTGGGCTGCCCGAGGAGGGCCAGGGCGGCGAGTGTCGCGACCGCCCCACCAAGCAAGGTTCGGGGTTTTCTGCGCATGTCCGTCGCTCTCTTCTTGGTGACAGATATCAGGGCAGGGTCCATTTCTGGTTGGTTCCGCCGTGGCAGGTCCACAGGTGTACGAGGGTGCCGTCCGAGGAGTTGGCGCCCGACACGTCCAGGCACTTGCCCGACTGCGGGTTCCGCAGCGACCCGTCCGGGTACGCCTGCCAGTTCTGGTTGGCGCCACCGTTGCAGGACCACAACTGGACTCTCGCCCCGTCCGCCGTGCCGTTACCGCTGACATCCAGGCACTTGCCCAACGCCTTGACCGTCGACCCCGGCGTCACCGTCCACCGCTGCCCCGCCGAGCCCGTACACGACGAGATCTGCACCGCCGTCCCATCCGCCGAGCTGCCGTTACGGACATCCAGACACTTGTTCGCGAGTCCGACGATCGGACCCGCGCCGGGTGTCGGGCCGCCGCCGGGATTGAAGGTGAACGCGTCGACGTCGAAGAGGAATCCGGAGCCACCGGCGAAGGTCAGGTAGAGCGTGGTGGTGCCGGCCGGTGCACCGGAGATCGAGCCGTTGACGGTGGTGAAGTTCGTCCACGAGCCGGTGACCGGGACGGTGGCGGAGCCGAGGACGGTGCCGGTCGGCGAGCCGGCCCGAACCTGCAACGTGCCGCCCGCGCCGGCTGACGACACCCGGGCGCTGAACGACGTGGCGTTGCTCAGCTTGTACGGCTCGAATGCGATCCAGTCGCCGTTCTCTATGTCACCGACGGCCTTGCCGCCCTCGGCGGTCGACTTGTCCAAGGTGGCGATGCCGGACGATGTCTTGTAGTGCTCGGCCTGCCGGTGCTTCGGCTGCAGGATGTGCTGCTTGTGCGTGGTGAGCCCAGCGTTGTCGGTGTACTCGGCGTCGAATACCCCGAAGATGTTCGCCGCGTCGTCGTGCTCACCATCGACCGGGATGGTGATCGTGCCGGAGCAACCGGTCTTCGAGGTGATCGGGTGGCCGTGGCTGTCGTGACCGACGATGTACGTCAGCTTGACCTTGGTGCAGTCGACCGTGCCGTCCTCCGGATCCGTCACGGTGATACTGAACGGCACGGTGTCGCCGAAGGCGAAGATCTCCCCCGCGTCGGGGCTGTTGATGGTCACGGTCGGCTCGGTGTTGCCGACGGTGATCCGCACGTCGGCGGTGCCGGTGGCACCCTGCGGGTCGCGCACGGTCAGCGTGGCCGTGTAGTCGCCGTTTGTGTTGTACGTCTTCGTCGGGTTGGCGACGGTGGAGCTGGTGCCATCACCGAAGCTCCACGCATAGGTCAGTGCCCCACCGTCAGGGTCGGATGAGCCGGCCGAGGAGAACGTCACGGTCAACGGCGCCGCGCCGGAGGTCCGGTTGGCGCCGGCCATCGCCGTGGGCGCCCGGTTGCCGCCGCCGACGTAGTCGAAGCGGTAAAGGGCAGAGTATTGGTCGCCCTGGTACAGCCCGGCGCCGTAGTCCAGCACGTAGTAGGAGCCGTCCGGGCCGAACGCCGAGTCGATCACCTGCTTGCCACTCCAGGGGAAGCTGTCGATGGTCCCCGGGGAGCCGTCGGCGTTGAGGTGGATCGGCTTGATCCAGCCGCGGCCGAACTCCGTGGCGAAGAACTGCCCGTCGAACGACTGCGGGAACTTCGTGGGCGAGCTGACGTCGGGGTCATACCGGTACACCGGGCCCGCCATCGGCGACTCCGAGCCGCCGCCGAACGCCGGCGGGCTGCCGGCGTCGCCGCCGTAACGGATCCAGGCAGCCTTGGCGGGGGGCAGCGCGCTCAAGCCGGTATTGCGGAACGAGTTGTTCGTCGGCCCGCCCGAGCAGTTGTACTTCGCGCCTGCCGTGTTGGTGGCGAAGTCCCACTCGGCGTACGTCTCGGAGCCCGTGTTCGTGCCGGTGCAGTATGGCCAGCCATAGAAGCCCGGGCCCGTGACGCGGTTGAACTCGACCTGGCCCTGCGGTCCGCGCGCCGAGGTGGCGCCGGCATCGGGGCCGTAGTCGCCGACGTAGACGATGCCGGTGGCCTTGTCCACGCTCATCCGGAACGGGTTGCGGAGGCCCATCGCGTAGATCTCCGGCCGGGTCCTGGCCGTGCCGGGCGGGAACATGTTGCCTGCCGGGATCGAGTACGACCCGTTCTCGTTCACCTTGATTCGCAAGATCTTGCCGCGCAGGTCGTTGGTGTTGGCGGCGGTGCGCTGCGCGTCGAACGCCGGGTTGCGGTTGGACCGCTCGTCGAGTGGGGCATATCCGGCGGACTCGAACGGGTTGGTGTCGTCGCCTGTGGACAGGTACAGGTTGCCTGCTGCGTCGAAGTCGATGTCTCCGCCGGCGTGGCAGCAGATACCTCGGTCAGCCGCCACGTCGAGGATGTCCACTCTGCTGGACTGGTTGAGCGTGAAGTCGGCGTTGAGCGTGAACCGGGAAAGCCGGTTGACACCCTGCCACGCCGACCAGTTGCCGCCGGTGGTCGGTGCGTCGCCTCCTGGTGTGGACAGCGGCGGGGCGTAGTAGAGGTAGATGTGCCGGTTGGTGGCGAAACCCGGGTCGATGCCGATGCCCTGCAGGCCGTCCTCGTCGTGCACGTATACGGGGATGTTGCCGATCACCCTGGTGGTGCCGCTGGCATCCGTGCGGCGCACGGTCCCGTTGCGAGCGGTATGCAGCACCGACCGGTCGGCGAGTACGGCCAGCGACATCGGTTCACCGACCTCCGGGACCCCGCGGGCCAGTTGGACCTGCTGGAAGTCGGCGGCGTTGATCGGATGCGCCGAGGCCGGGGTCGCACTGGATAAGGCCGCGACGAGAGTGGCCGCGACCAGGAGCAGAGCCGAACCGATGGCCGGCCAACGCGCGGCTGTAGCCCTGATTCTCATGAACATGACAATGCAGTCCCCTTCCTGAACAGGTGGCTGCCAGGCTTGGGGCGCGCGCTGCCGCGCCGATGCCATAGCGGGATGTCGCCGCTTCGGCCCGCTGGGTGTGCTTCAGCAGGCCACTACGCCGAGCGGGGGCCGAGCGGGGGCAACCGCTCGGAAACAGTAGAAGTCGATGGCTACCGCGCTGTCGGGTCACATCGACGACCGTGATGGTCCGCCGACAAGGCTAGAAGACTTCAGCCCAAGGTGTCCATACTTCCCTCCGGACCAACCAGGCTTTTGGTCTGTTGTGGAGAAAGTTGCGAAGGACCCAACCCCGGTCAGGACTGGGTGCCATCTCCAACCCCGATCGGCGGGACGCAGACGGGTGCGTGATCGCCGCCGCCCGCCCCGACAACCCAGCCGGGCCCGGCCACACCTTCGCCGACCACGAACACACCCAGCGCACCGCAGCCGAGGCCGCGGACTCACCACGTGCTGCAGATCGTGGCCATCAGCCGCCCCCGGCGAAGACGACCAGTTTCTTTACTGCGCAGGCCCGGCCGAAGTCAGCGACGCGGCCAACCAGTCCGCGACCACCCCGGACCGGCAAGTCCTGAACATCAGTTGGAGCGCCCGGAGCCCCCGCGAGGAACGAGCGGGGCGAGGACGAACGAGTTGGAGGCCGACGAGCGGCGGTCGGCAATGGAGGCCGAGGAAGCGTCGCCCCAGGCGGCGGACCAGGAGTACGAGCGGTCGACCCAGGACCCGACCGCCACCCGCCACCCGACGGCTGCCGTAGGCAGGACAGGATCCGGACCATGCCCGGGCCAACGACTCCAACGAGCCACACGCGGCCACTATCTGTGCAGGTCAGCGACGTGTCACAGCTGTACCGACAGCAGACGAAGAATCTGCTGGTGAGCTACTCGCCGAAGAAGCTTGGCTTCTTCTAGAGCGCGAAGCCGGGACCCCTTCCTTGGTGATACTCGCCCTTCCGAAGAAGGTCGAGAGCCCGGTCTCCAGCGTGCGCATTCGTGAGAGCTCTCCTGGAAAAGCCTAACTGTCCTTCAATCTGGGATGGACGTCGACGGAGTGGAGCCAGGATCATCCTGGCTCCACTCCGTGGTGCGGGCGTGTTACTGGAACTGGGCGAAGAACCTCCAGATCTCTGCTTTGGTCCAGGTGGCGACGCCGCTGTCGCCGGGGGAGCCGTCGACCGGACCGGGTGCGTGGCCTCCGTCGAACGCGGCCCATTGGACCGGGTACCCGGCACGGCAGCCCGAGTAGGCGGTGGTGATGTGCGTTCGACTGCCCGGCGCGGGCTCGCGCGGGCTCTGGGCGGCGCAGCCGTTGTTGCGGACGAATCGGTCGCGCAGGGACCGTCCTTGCGCGATGTTGAGGACGGAGTCGCTGATGCCGTGGATTCCGAAGTAGGCGATGGGCTGGCTGCCGCCACTGCACCCGCTGATCTCAGCACCGGATATGACTGCGACGGCCCTGAAGACGTTCGCCCGGCTACATGCGAGTGCGTAGCTCATACCGCCGCCCCAGCTGAATCCCGTGGCGAAACGCTGCGCCGGGTTGACACAGAGACCGCCCTCGATACGCCGGATCATGTCGTCGACGAAGGTGATGTCCTCACCGCCCGAATTGGCCCAGCCGTTGCCGAGGCCCTGGGGGGCGACGAGGATCGCACTGTTGTTCGACTGTTCCTGTTGGCCGTAGTAGGACCAGGCGTTCCCGCTCGTGCCGCCCGAGGCGACGTCGCCGGCGGTTCCGCCCCGCCAGTGGAACCCGAAGATCAGCCGGTAGCGGTGGCTGTTGTCGTAGTTGGCGGGAACCCTGAGGATGAAGCTGCGGCTCTTGCCGCCGCTCTGGATCGTGTGCGTACCGCTCGCCAGAGTCGGTGCGCTGCCGCATCCGCCACCGCCACCGCCACCGCCACCGGACGACAGCTTGATCATCTGCCATTGCTGGTTGGCGCCGCCCCAGTCGGTGTACTGGACGACATTGCCGCCATCGGCGGTGGAGGCGCCCTGCACCTCCACCGCCTTGCTGCTGGTGCGGTTGATCAGCCGGACGTGGCCCGCGTCGGAGTCGGCCAGGCGGAACTGCTGGTTGGCCCCGTTGTGGTCGGCCCACTGCTGGATCGCGGTACCGTCTGCGGTCGAGGCGCCGGCCACGTCGAGAACCTTGTCCGAATGCCGGGCCTTGAGGCGGTAGAAGCCATCGCCGGAGTCCACGAACTGCCATTGCTGGTTGGCTCCGTCATGACGCGTCCACTGGCTGACCCGCGCGCCGTCGGCGGTGGATGTGCCAGAGACGTCCAGTGCCTTGCCGCTGTTGCGATTGACCAGGACATACCAGGCATTGGTGTCCACCGTCGCGGCCTCGGCGGGCGCCGGATTCACCGCGGCGAGCATGCCGATCGCGAGGGTCGCCGCCACCACGGCGGCGACCCGGGACCACCAGCGATGTATTAATGGAGGGACGGAGGAAACCGCACCGTAGGTCTTCATCGATTCACCCTTTCGCTTGTGGCAGGTCCCCTCAGGTGCGGGTCCAGCGTTGGTTGCTTCCGTTCGAGCAGGAGTAGAGCTGGATCAGGGTGCCGTTGGCGGTGCCGCCTGCGGCGGCGTCGAGGCAGAGGCCGGACTGGACGCCGACGATGGATCCGTCGGAGTCGAGGCGCCACTTCTGGTTGTCGCCGCCCCAGCAGCTGTAGATCTGGACTTTGGTGCCGTTGCCGGTGCCGGCGGCGTCCAGGCATTTGTTGCCGTAGACCCTGAGCTCGCCGGCGTCGGTGTACGTCCACTGCTGGTTGGTGCCGTTGTGGCAGTCCCACAGGTGGAGCTGGGTGCCGTCGGTGGTACTGGTGCCGGGCACGTCCAGGCAGCGGCCTGAACCGACGCCCTTGATCGTTCCGGAACCCGAAGGGGGCGTGGAGGAGCCGCCGTTGAGCGCGTTGAGGACGGCGGTGTAGGCGGGTTTCTTGCTGCCGTCGCGGTTGAACAGCAGCGGCGTGTGCTCCGGTCGCCAGGAGTCGGAGTCGCGCACACCCCAGACGGTGATGCCGAGGCAGCGCGGGACGGCCAGGCAGTCGTTGGTCACGTTGGCGTAGGTCGTGGCAGGGGCGCCCTGGATGTCGAGTTCGGTGATGGCCACGTCGACGCCGAGGGCGGCGAAGTTCTGCAGGGTGGTGCGGAAGTTGCTGTTGTAGGGGCTGCCGCTGTTGAAGTGCGACTGGAAGCCGACGCAGTCGATCGGCACGCCGCGCTGCTTGAAGTCTCGGACCATGCGGTACATGGCCTGGGTCTTGGCCCAGGTCCAGTCCTCGACGTTGTAGTCGTTGTAGCAGAGCTTGGCGGCCGGGTCGGCGGCGCGCGCGGTGCGGAAGGCGACCTCGATCCAGTCGTTGCCGGTGCGTTGCAGGTTGGAGTCGCGCCGGGCTCCGGAACTGCCGTCTTCGAACGCCTCGTTCACGACGTCCCACTGGGCGATCTTGCCCTTGTAGTGGGCCATCACGCCGTTGATGTGGCCGATCATCGCCTGGCGCAGCGTGCTGCCGCTGAGGCTCTGCATCCAGCCGGGCTGCTGGGAGTGCCAGGCCAGGGTGTGGCCGCGCACCTGCTTGCCGTTCTGCACCGCCCAGTTGTAGACGCGGTCACCGGCGGTGAAGTTGAACTGGCCCCGCTGCGGTTCGGTGGCGTCGATCTTCATCTCGTTCTCGGCCGTCACCGAGTTGAACTCACGGCCCGCGATCGTCGTGTACGCCGAGTCGCCCAGCCTGCCCGAGGCGATGGCGGCGCCGAAGTAGCGGCCGCTCTGCGCCGCGGCGGCGCCGAGCGTGTTCTCGGCGGCGTGTGCGGTCGGCGGCGCGACCAGTGCGGTGACCACACCGAGGACGCCGACGACCAGCGCCAACAGCAGGCCGCGGATCTTCCGGCGGATAACGGGTCTGGGAAGGGCATACGAGCCCATGACTGTGCCTCCAAGGTAGAAATCATGGAAGGACTGAAGCGCAGGGGAATGCGTCGTCCGCTCCCACTCGGCAGACGGACGGGGCGGGTCGGAAACCGGGCAGCACGGAATCACCGGACATCGCGGTGATGGCACCGGGCCGATCTCAACCGGCACGGACGGCACCCGGCCGGCCGCCGGGTGACCTACGGCGGGCGGCGGCGGTGTTCCGACACAGGCATGGGGGTACCTCCATCGCGGCTCAGCCGGGGGACCGTCACGCGGCGTCGCGTACCTCTCCAACTGCGCGAAGAGCCACGATGCGCTGGTGCGGACCTCACCGGAACGAAACGGGGTGGCGAAGGTGCTTTGGTGCGCGGATCTGTCGTGCAGCTGTGCATGGATCTGCCATGCAGCACAGATCACCCAGGCGGCACGGTTCGATATCTCGAACTAGGGCCGCTTTCTCAGACAGGGAGATTGAAGTATTGACGATGGATCGTCAATACTTCCCGCAGAAGAAGTTTCGGTTCCTTGCCCGAAACTTTCTGGAACGCCGCGACAGCTCGTCAAGCCCAAATGGGAGGCGCTGTTTATGGACAGATCGGCGACAGGCCTTGACCAGCGGGCCCCGAATTCCTAGCTTGTGGCGTCAAAGCATCGGGGAATTCTTCGAAACATTCGAGATGCCCTGTCCCCCGGCACGTCCGCTCCGCGGTTCCTCGGTGTCACCTCACCCCGCCCCCGAACGGAGGCCCTCTGATGTGGTTTCGCCACCCGTCCCCGGTCCGTCCAAGACGCTTACTCGCCGTCCTTGCGCCCCTGCTGCTCGTGGCTACCTTCCTCGGTGCCCAGCCCGCCGGCGCGGCGACCGTAGACCCCAACGCCTCGTATGTGCTGGTCAACCGCAGCAGCGGCAAAGCTCTGGACGTCTACAACAGGGCGACCAACGACGGCGCCCGCATCACCCAGTGGACCAGGAACGATCAGAGCCAGCAGCAGTGGCAGTTCGTCGACTCCGGCGGCGGCTACTACCGCATCAAGTCCCGCCACTCGGGCAAGGTGCTGGACGTCCACAACTTCTCCACGGCCAACGGTGGCTCGATCGTCCAGTGGGCCGACCTGAACGGCACCAACCAGCAGTTCCGGCTGGCCGACAGCTCGGATGGCTACGTGAGGTTCATCGCGCGCCACAGCAACAAGGCCCTCGAAGTACAAGGCGCCTCCACCGCCGACAACGCGAACGTCGTCCAGTACGACGACTGGGGTGGCACCAACCAGCAGTGGCAACTCGTCAAGGTCGGCGGCGGCAACCCCGGCCAGTGCGATCTTCCGTCGACATACCGCTGGACATCAACGGGCACACTGGCGCAGCCCAAGGCTGGGTGGGCCTCGCTCAAGGACTTCACCGTCGCCCCCTACAACGGCAAGCATCTCGTCTATGCGACGACGCACGGCGTGGGACAGGGATCGGGCTGGGGCTCGATGAACTTCGGCCTGTTCACCAACTGGCCGGAGATGGCCTCGGCCAGCCAGAACACGATGTCGAATTCCACCGTCGCGCCCACGCTCTTCTACTTCGCGCCGAAGAACATCTGGGTGCTCGCCTACCAGTGGGGGGGTGGGAGCGCTTTCTCCTACCGGACGTCGAGCGATCCCACCAACCCCAATGGCTGGTCAGCACAGCAGGTGCTTTTCACCGGAAGCATCCCCGGCTCCGGAACAGGACCCATCGACCAGACGCTCATCGCTGACGGCACGAACATGTACCTGTTCTTCGCCGGTGACAACGGCAAGATCTACCGGGCCAGCATGCCGATCGGGAACTTCCCGAGCAGTTTCGGCTCGACCTACACAACGATCATGAGCGACACGACGAACAACCTGTTCGAAGCCCCGCAGGTCTACAAGCTCCAGGGCCAGAACCGCTACCTCATGATCGTCGAAGCGATCGGCTCGCAGGGCCGCTACTTCCGCTCGTTCACGGCCACCAGTCTGAACGGCTCATGGACACCCCAGGCCGCGACCGAGAGCAACCCCTTCGCCGGCAAGGCCAACAGCGGCGCCACCTGGACCAACGACATCAGCCATGGCGAACTGATCCGCACCAGCGCCGATCAGACCTTCACCGTCGATCCCTGCAACCTGCGGTTCCTCTACCAGGGACGCGACCCGAACTCCGGCGGCGACTACGGCCAATGGCCCTACCGTCCGGGTCTGCTGACACTGCAGCGCTGACGGCGTGACACGAGTCCGGCTCCGGTATGGAGCCGGCGTGGCGGGCTCGGGGAAGGCCGAGCCCGCCCGCGTCACGCGACCACGTCAGCGCTATTACGGCGACGGAGCGCGGGGTCGGGCAACGCTCACCAGCCCGAGGGCCATCCCGTAACGCGGTGCCACCGCCGGTGGCGCTTGCTACTGAGGTTTCGAGGAGGTGGTTGCGGGGCCGGTGGATGAGACGGCGTTCCACGCCCGGTTTGTAGCGGCACAGGACGGCGACCGAGGTCCTGCGGCGGGATCGGCCCGGGGGTCGACGCCGACCGGGCCGGCCTGCACGCGCCGCGCATCCGCTACTCCAACCCCGAACAGGCCAAGGCCATGCACTACAACCCGGACCCACTGATGGACGCTCTGAGACGACGTCGCCTGCATATGCCATGTGGTACCGCGAGGCCCTCTCGCTAGCACCACGGACTACTCACCAAGAGCCGGACCAGGCGCGGACCAACTCGGCTCCGCAGCAGACGATTCCACCCTTTGCCCAGGTCAGAAGCGAGGTCCGGCGTGTACCACCAGCAGACGAAGAATCTGCTGCTGTCGTATTCGCCGAAGAAGCTGGGGTCTTCCCGGCACGGGAAAAAGGGCGCCTGACCGGGGCAGATGCGCGTCAGGCGCCCTTCACGGCGCAGAGTTGAGCAGCGAGCCGAAACGTGGCTCTACTGCCGGTTCTCCCGCCCGTATCCCAGTACTGACCAACTGTTCCGGGCCATTCGCGGGCAAAGGTGCCGCTAAGGCACCCTCCGATCGGCCCGTTCGCATGCTCGCCAAGGGCGAGGTCGGCCTCAGTTCAGCGTCGGCCGCAGCACCGCGGTTCAACTGAAGTTGCTGGCAACACAGCCTGTCTCCGCCGCAGTTGGCGAGGAGGCCGACCGGTGTGGATGAAGGTCGTCGCAGAGGGCAGCGGCCTCTTTTCTGTGCCATTTCTGTGAAACGCGGCAACGTTCTGCCCGGGCGGCGACCACTGGAGATCGACACTGGCTCGATCTTCCAGAACGGATGAGCAATGAGAAAGCAGCAAGCCCCACAGCACCGCCGACGCAGAATCCGGCTGGCCGTGGGTACGCCGCTGGCGCTGATCGCCGCGGGCGTTCTCGCCTACGGCGCCGTCTTCGGGACGTTCGGCGACGACGCCGAGCCCCAGGCGGCAGCTGCGCCGGCCCCGGTGCCCGACAACGCGATGGCAGCCGTGGCCTCCATGCAGCCGGGCTGGAATCTGGGCAACAGCCTGGACGCCATCCCCAACGAGACCAACTGGGGCCAGCCCCGCACCACCGAGACCCTGCTGGACTCGGTCCGCGCCCAGGGCTTCAAGAGCATCCGTATCCCCGTGACCTGGAGCGACCACCAGGGAGCGGCGCCGAACTACACCATCGACCCGGCGTACATGAGCCGGGTCAAGCAGGTCGTCGACTGGGCGATCGCCGACGGCCTCTACGTGATCCTCGACGTCCATCACGACTCCTGGCAGTGGACCAGCAAGATGTCCACCGACCACGACCAGGTCAGGGCCCGCTTCGACGCGACCTGGACCCAGATCGCCACCGCGTTCCGGAACGAACCTGCCCAGCTGGTCTTCGAGAGCGTCAACGAGCCCCAGTTCGACAACGCCGACAACACCCGCAAGGCCCAAATGCTCAACGAGCTGAACACGTCCTTCCACAAGGTCGTGCGTGCGTCGGGCGGCAACAACAAGAACCGTCTGCTCATGCTGCCCACCGAGGTCTGCACCCCCGACCAGCGGCTGATGGACAACCTGGCCACCACGATCAAGTCGCTGCGCGACTCCCGGCTGATCGCCACCGTGCACTACTACGGCTACTTCCCGTTCAGCGTGAACGTCGCCGGCTCCACCCGTTTCGACACGCAGGTTCGGGGCGACCTGGACAAGACCTTCAAGCGCATGCGCGACACCTTCGTCGCCCAGGGCATCCCCGTCGTCCTCGGCGAGTACGGCCTCCTCGGCTACGACCACGGTCCCGGCGCGGTGGAACGCGGTGAGATGCTGAAGTACTTCGAGGCGCTCGGCCACGCCGCCCGCACCAACAAGGTCACCACCGTGTTGTGGGACAACGGCTCCTTCTACGACCGCGGCAAGCTGCGCTGGAAGGACGCGGGGCTGTTCCGCCAGATCAAGTCGAGTTGGACGACACGCTCGGCGACCGCCTCCTCCGACCGCGTCTTCGTGCCGAAGTCCGGCCCCGTCAAGGACCGTTCGCTCGCCCTGAACCTGAACGGCGCCACCCTCACCGCGCTCAAACAGGGCACCACCAAACTGGTCAGCGGCCGGGACTACACCCACTCCGGCAACCGGCTCACCCTGAAGGCGGCCACACTCACCCGGCTCGTCGGCGACCGCTCCCCCGGCGTCAACGCGACGCTCCAGGCCGGGTTCTCCCGAGGAGTCCCCTGGCGCATCCAGGTGATCAGCTACGACACGCCTGTGCAGTCGGACACGACCGGTACGACCGCGTCGTTCCGCGTCCCCACACAGTTCCGAGGTGACGTGCTGGCGACGATGCAGGCCGCGTACGCCGACGGCAGCAACGCAGGCCCGACCAGTTGGACCCCCTACCAGCAGTTCAACACCGCATTCGCACCGGACTACGCCAAGAAGAGCATTCGCCTGACCCCCACCTTCCTCAAATCGCTCAAGGACAACGCGCGCGTCAAGCTCACCTTCCATTTCTGGAGCGGTGCCACCGTGACGTACCACGTGACCAAGTCGGGAAGCGCGGTGACCGGCACGACCTCCTGACACGGCTCCGGCCGGTTGCGCCGTCAGCCACCAACCCGTGGAACGCACCCCGCCCGATGTCCGACCTGGTGCTCAGCCGGAGGCAGAGAGCACCAGGTCGGGCGCCGACGAACCGTCGGTCACTTCGGCGCAGTCACCGTCATGGCGCAGGCCGTGCCGTTGAGGATGTAGGAGCTCGGAGGGGTGTCGCCGTCCCCGACGGCGGATTGGAGGTCTGGAACTGTGTGAAGAACTTCCAGACCTCCTGCGGCAACCAGGTCCTGGATCCGCTGTCGCCTGCGGCCCCGTCCTGCGGAGCGGCGATGTGTCCTTCGTCGAAGGCTGCCCAGACGACCGGATGACCGGCCGAGCAGCCCGAATAGGCGGTGACCCGGTGCGTCAGGCTGCCCTGGGGCGGCTCCGGCGGGTTCTGGAGAGTGCAGCCGTTGTTCCTGACGAACCTGTCTCGCAACGCCCGTCCGCCGGAGATGCCGAGGACGTTGTCCCTGAGACCGTGCACCCCGAGGTAGGCGATGGGCTGAGTGCCGCCGCTGCAACCGCTGAGCTGCCCGCCGCTCTGGACCGCGACCGCGCGGAAGACCGTCGCGCGGGAACAGGCCAGGGCGTACGACATGGCGGCTCCGTAGCTGAATCCCAGGGCGAAGCGCTGTGTCGTGTCGACGCACAGGTCCGCCTCGATGCGCCTGAGCATGTCGTCGACGAAGGTGACGTCCTCACCGCCGGCGTTGGCCCAGCCGTTGTTGAGGCCTTGGGGTGCGACGAAGATGGTGCTGTTGTTCGCCAGTCGCTGGAGCCCGTAGTAGGCCCAGGTGCCCGTTTCCACGGTGCGGCCGGTGGCGACGTCGGTGGAGGTGCCGCCCAGCCAGTGGAACCCGAAGACCAGCCGGTGGGCGCGGTTGCGGTCGTAGCCGTCGGGGATGCGCAGGATGAAGTTCCGGTTGTTGCCGCCGCTTTGGATCGTGTGCGTTCCGCTCGTCAGGGTGGGGGTCTTGCCGCAACCGGAGCTCGGGGCGGCGGCGTTGGCGGAGGCGGCCGCCGTGTCGGAGACCACGCGCGGGGCGTTCTCGCCCTGGCCGCGGCCCAGTGCCGTGCCTCCCATGCTCAGGACGACCAGCATCGCGACCACGGCGGACCATAAGAGGGATCTTGTCCTCGTCATCGTGAAACTCCCTTTCTGAAACCGCGGTTGCTCACGCGCGGGTCCACTTCTGGTTGGCCTGTCCGTTGCAGGTCCACAGGACCAGCGGGGTCCCGCCCACGGTGCCGGCCCCGTTGACGTCGAGGCACAGCCCGGCGCGGACGTTGCGGATCGACCCGTCGGAGCCGACCTCCCACTTCTGGTTGTCCTGACCGTTGCAGGGCCAGGTGATGACCCGGGTGCCGTTGGTGGTGCCCTGGTTGTAGGCGTCCAGGCACTTGTCGCCGAAGACGCGGAACTCGCCGCCCGCCCACGTGGTCCACAGCTGGTTGGCGGCCGTGTGGCAGTCCCACAGCAGAACCGTGGCCCCGGCGGCGGTGGAGGCGTTGTCCACGTCCACGCAGCGGCCGGAGCCGTTGCCCCGCAGACGCGAGGTGGTGGCGGCGAGCGGGCTGCCTCCGGTCACCCGGAAAACGGCGACGCCGTGCGCGGGGACGCTCGCCGATATCTGCCCGGACGTGCTCGACGTGCCGCCGGTCCACAGGTCGGTGAGAGTGAACGGCCCGCCGGACAGGCCGACTTGTGCGGCCGACGTGGTGACCGTCGCGACGCCCTCTCCGCGGTTGAACAGGCCCACCGCGACCGAGCCGTCCGACAGGGGCTTGGCGAACACCTCGGTGCTGCCGTCGTCGCGCACCCTGCGCCCGCCCGCGCCCAGCGAGTCCTGGTTCACCGCCAGCAGACGCGGGTTGCGCAGGATGGCGCTCACGTCGGCGGACATGGTGCGGATGTCGTTGCCGGCCATGAGCGGGGCGCCCAGCAGCGCCCACAGGGCGAAGTGGGAGCGGGACTCGGTCAGCGACAGGCCGGGACGGCCCACGACCAGCATGTCCGGGTCGTTCCAGTGTCCGGGGCCCGACTGCGCCGCCAGCGGCGCGGTGACGTCCAGGACGTTGCCGACGCCCATCGGATAGCTGTTGGTGTTGCCGTTCTGCCAGATGTCGAGCAGGTCCTCGGTCGTCCGCCACAGGTCGGCGACCTCGCCCCAGTTGTACGTGGCGCCGGTGATGGCGTGGAAGCTGTTGGGGTTGATGCTGTAGACGATCGGCCGCCCGGTGGCGCGCAGGGCGTCGCGCATCAGCGCGAAGCGCGCGACCTGCTCGTCACGGGTGCCGCTGGAGGAGCACCAGTCGTACTTGAGGTAGTCGACGCCCCACGAGGCGAACGTGGCGGCGTCCTGGGCCTCGTGCCCCCTGCTGCCCGTCGACCCGGGATAGGCGCCGCTGGTCTGCGCGCAGGTGCGCTCGCCCGGCACCTGGTAGATCCCGAACTTCAGGCCCTTGCCGTGGATGTAGTCCCCGAGCGCCTTCATCCCGCTTGGGAACTTGGTCGGGTTGGCCCGCAGGCTGCCCGCCGCGTCGCGCTGCGGGTCGAACCAGCAGTCGTCGACCACCACGTACTGGTATCCGGCGTCCCGCATGCCGGAGGACACCATCGCGTCGGCGGCCTGGCGGACCTGAGCCTCGGTGATCCCGCATCCGAAGCTGTTCCAGCTGTTCCAGCCCAGCGGTGGGGTGAGCGCCGGGCTGCCGGGCGCGGCCGAGGCGGTGGAGTGAGCGGAGGCCGTCAGGGACGCGGTGACCGTCAGCACGGTAGTCGCGAGGAGGCGGAGCAGTCGTCCGCCTGATCGTCTGGGCACCAAGGGCTCCTTTGACCGAAGGGCGCCATGGGCGGGTCACCCGAAGATCGATGTCGCGTCCATGACACTTGCAGAAGAGACAAGGGCGGTTCGAAATTTCGTGAGCCATTCGGAAACTAAGGCCTCACGGATACTAGGGAGGCGATCGAACATGTCAACACCCATCGCCGAACCGCCTCCAGGATGCGGCCACCCACACACCGCGGAAGGTGGCACACCTGCACCGTCCGGACAACTGGCCGGCGGGACATGGAATCAGCCACTTCGAATGTTTCGAAGTAACCAACGATTCATGCGAGAGGTATTGACGGGATTCACCAGCCCCTTAGCATCCAGGATGCGCGACAAGCCGGTTCATGTTCGGCATCTCGTATACGGAGCAGCCGCTCCGCGCGAACCAGCAGGCACCTCCGGGCAACTCCAACCACCAACGGCTGGACCACAGAAGGAGAACGCCACCCGTGCAGATGTCATGGACTCATCATGTCCTGTCCCGTCGCCGCGCGCTGACGGCCGCCACCGGCCTGGCCGCCGGTGCCCTGCTTCCTCCGACAGCGGCCCCCGGCACCGCCTCCGCCCAAGGGTCGGCCCTCGCGCCCGCGGCGGAGTACATGAACCCGGTGATCTGGCAGGACTTCGCGGATATCGATGTCATCCGCGTCGGCGGCACGTTCTACGCCTCGGCCTCGACGATGCACTACTCGCCGGGCGCGCCCGTGCTGCGTTCGTACGACCTGGTGAACTGGGAGATCGCCGGTCACTCGGTGCCCATGCTCGACTTCGGCGCCAAGTACGACCTGAACGGTGCCCGCGGCTATGTCAGAGGGGTCTGGGCGTCGTCACTTGCCTACCGTCCCAGCAACGGGACGTTCTACTGGCTCGGCCAGATCGACTTCGCCCGGTCATACGTCTACACCGCCACCGCCGCCGAGGGGCCGTGGAGCAGGCTGACGACGATCAGCACGCCGTACTACGACGCTGGGCTGCTCGTGGACAGTGACGACACCCTGTACGTGGCGTACGGGAACACCACCATCAGCGTGGCCCAGCTCTCGCCCGACGGCCGCAGCCAGGTCCGCGCGCAGCAGGTGTTCACGACACCGTCGAGTGTGGGCACCCTGGAGGGCTCGCGCTTCTACAGGATCAACGGGCAGTACTACATCTTCCTGACCCGCCCCGCCAACGGCCAGTACATCCTGAAGTCGTCGAGCGGCCCCTTCGGTCCGTACACGATGCGGCAGGTCCTTCTCGACCTGCGCGGGCCGATCCCCGGCGGTGGTGTCCCGCACCAGGGCGGGCTGGTGCAGACGCAGAGCGGCGCCTGGTACTACCTGGCCTTCGTGGACGCCTACCCCGGTGGCCGGGTGCCAGCCCTGGCACCGGTCGTCTGGACCGCGGACGGCTGGCCGGTCGTGCAACTCGTCGACGGCGCATGGGGCACCTCGTATCCCAGCCCGGCCGTGCCCCCTCCGCCCCGCCCGGTCACCCCCATGACCGGCGTCGACACCTTCGACGGCACGGCCCTCAAACCGCGGTGGGAGTGGAACCACAACCCGGACCACACCAGGTGGTCGGTGAACAACGGCCTGACCCTGCGGACCGCGACCGTCACCAACGACCTGTACTGGGCCCGCAACACCCTCACGCACCGCATCCAGGGCCCCGCCTCCACCGCCACAGTCCAGCTCGATCACACCGCGATGCGGGACGGCGACCGGGCCGGACTCGCGCTGCTGCGGGACTCCTCCGCATGGATCGGGCTCAAGCGCGACGGCGGCGTGACACGGGTGGTCATGGTCGACGGGCTGACCATGGACGGCAACTGGAACACCACCGGCACCGGCGTGGTGCGGGCCGGCGCGAGCGCGCCGAGCGGTCGCCTCTGGCTCCGGGCGAACGCCGACATCCGCCCCGGCACTGGACGACTCGGCACCTTCTCCTACAGCACCGACGGCACCCACTTCACCCGCCTCGGGCCCGCCTTCTCCCTGGGCAACGACTGGCGGTTCTTCATGGGTTACCGATTCGCCCTCTTCAACCATGCCACCCAGGCACTCGGCGGCTCGGTCCGCGTCACGCGGTTCGAGCTGTCCGTGCCGTGAACGATCCGATCCCTCTGCACCATCCACCCGCACCCGACCGTACGAGGAGAACCATGAACCCGTTGAAACGGTTCGGCCTACGCAGAGCCTCGGTCTTAGGCCTGGCAGCCGTCATGGCCCTGGTGACGCCCGGTACCGCGAACGGCGCACCCGACGCGCCCAAGGCCAGCACCCTGGGCGCCCAGGCGGCCCAGTCCGGACGCTACTTCGGAACCGCCGTGGCCGCAGGCCGGCTCGGCGACGGTACGTACACCGGCATCCTGGGCCGCGAGTTCAACTCGGTCACGCCCGAGAACGAGATGAAGTGGGACGCGACCGAACCGTCCCGCGGCTCGTTCAACTTCGGCCCCGCCGACCAGATCGTCAACCGCGCGACGTCCCAGAGGCAGCGTTTACGTGGCCACACTCTGGTGTGGCACTCCCAACTGCCCGGCTGGGTCAACTCCATCAGGGACGCGAACACCCTGCGCGGCGTGATGAACAACCACATCACCACCGTGATGAACCGCTACAAGGGCCGGATCCACTCCTGGGACGTGGTCAACGAGGCCTTCGCCGACGGCAATAGCGGCCAGCTCCGCAGCTCGGTCTTCCGGGACGTGCTGGGCAGCGGCTTCCTGGAGCAGGCGTTCCGCACCGCCCGGACCGCCGACCCGGCGGCCAAGCTCTGCTACAACGACTACAACATCGAGGACTGGAACGCCGCGAAGACGCAGGGCGTCTACCGCATGGTCCGCGACTTCAAGGCACGCGGCGTGCCCATCGACTGCGTCGGCCTCCAGGCCCACTTCGGCGCCGGCGGCCCGCCCGCCAGTTTCCAGACCACCCTGTCGAACTTCGCCGCCCTCGGCGTGGACGTCCAGATCACCGAACTGGACATCGCGCAGGCGCCGCCGACCGCGTACGCGAACACGGTCAGGGCCTGCATGAACATCGCGCGCTGCACCGGCATCACGGTCTGGGGCATCCGCGACAGCGACTCCTGGCGGGCCTCGGAGAACCCGCTGCTGTTCGACCGCAACGGCAACAAGAAGCCGGCGTACAACGCGACCCTCACGACGCTGGGCGGCACGCCCGCCACCAGGCGCAGCGCCGACGACGCCGCCGCCCTGCCCGGCAGTTACTCGTGGAGCTCCAGCGGCCCCCTGATCTCGCCGAAGCCGGACGCAACCCACAACATCGCCGGCATCAAGGATCCGACGGTCGTCCGGTACAACGGCAAGTACCACGTGTTCGCCAGCACCGCGAGCTCGTCCGGCTACAACCTGGTCTACCTGAACTTCAACGACTGGTCCCAGGCCGGCTCGGCCACACACCACTACCTGGACCGCACCGCCATCGGGTCCGGTTACCGGGCCGCACCGCAGGTCTTCTACAACGCGCCGCAACGCCTCTGGTACCTCGTCTACCAGACCGGCAACGCCTCGTACTCCACCAACCCCGACATCAGCAACCCCAACGGGTGGAGCGCTCCGCGCAACTTCTACTCGTCGATGCCGGACATCATCCGGCAGAACATCGGCAACGGCCACTGGGTCGACATGTGGGTCATCTGCGACAGCGCCAACTGCTACCTGTTCTCCTCCGACGACAACGGCCACCTGTACCGCTCGCAGACGACCGTCGGCCAGTTCCCGAACGGCTTCACCAACACCGTCATCGCGGCCCAGGACTCCAACAAGTACGCCCTGTTCGAAGCGAGCAACGTGTACAAGGTGCAGGGCAGTAACCAGTACCTGCTGCTCGTCGAAGCCATCGGATCGGACGGCCGGCGCTACTTCCGCTCCTGGACCGCGAACAGCCTCGCCGGCTCGTGGTCACCCCTGGCCGCGTCCGAGAGCAACCCGTTCGCCCGGGCGAACAACGTCTCCTTCCCGGCCGGGGCCTGGACCAGAGACATCAGCCACGGCGAGATGATCCGTGCAGGCTACGACCAGACGCTCACCATTCCCGCCTGCCGGCTCCAGTACCTCTACCAGGGCATGAACCCCAACGCGGGCGGCGACTACAACCTCCTCCCGTGGCGGCTCGGCCTCCTCACCCAGACCAACTCGACCTGCTGACCGACCGTGCCGTGGGGAGCGCATCCGATGGGAGCGCTCCCCACGGTCGCCATCCGAGGCATCCCTGTCAGAAAACCGAGGTACTGTCATGCGCCGCAGACTGCTCGCCCTGGTGACAGCGCTCTCCTCGCTGCCGCTGGCGCTCGCCGCCGCACCGTCCGCCCACGCGGCCGACCCGCCGTCCATGACCAACGGGTTCTACGTGGACCCCGACTCCAGCGCGAAGCGGTGGGCCGCCACCAACGCCGGTGACGGCCGGGAGCCCGCGATCAGCGCCTCCATCGCCAACACCCCGACGGCCCGCTGGTTCGGCTCCTGGAGCGGCACCATCGGCACCGCCACCGGCGCTTACGTGGGCGCCGCGGACGCCCGGGACAAGCTGCCCATCCTTGTCGCCTACAACATCTACAACCGCGACTACTGCGGCGGGCACTCCGCGGGCGGAGCCTCCTCGCCGTCCGCCTACAAGAACTGGATCGCCCAGTTCGCGGGCGGGATCGCGGGCCGCCCGGCCGTCGTCGTCCTCGAACCCGACTCCCTCGGGGACTACGGCTGCATGACCCAGGCCCAGATCGACGAACGCGAGGACATGCTCATCGGCGCGCTCGCCGAGTTCAATCGCCAGGCTCCCAACACCTGGGTCTATCTCGACGCCGGCAACCCGGCCTGGGCGGGTGCGGCGACCATGGCCCGGCGCCTCCACGAAGCCGGCCTCCGACAGGCCCACGGCTTCTCGCTCAACGTCTCCAATTACCTGACCACGGCCGAGAACACCGCATACGGCAACGCGGTCAACAGTGAACTCAACGCCCGGTACGGCTACACCAAGCCGTTCGTCGTGGACACCAGCCGCAACGGCAACGGCTCCAATGGCCAGTGGTGCAACCCCTCAGGCCGTCGTATCGGGACCCCCACCCAGCTGGGCGGAGGCGCCGAGATGCTCCTGTGGATCAAGGTCCCGGGTGAGTCCGACGGCAACTGCGGCGCCGGAACCGGCTCCTCGGCCGGACAGTTCCTCCCCGAGGTCGCCTACAAGATGATCTACGGCTACTGATCCGGGGGCTGCCGGCTGCCGGCCGCCAGCCCCGGCCCGGCCCGGGCGCTGGTGGTCGAGTCGGTCGCCTGCCCGGCGATCCGCAAGGTACGGGTCGAGTGCTCACGGCATGATCCCAGCTGATGGCGGCCCTGGTGGCGAGCGCCGCCCCGACCGGCCGGTACCGCCGATGGCCGGTGCCGCCGCGATCGGGGCGGTTGTGCATCTGTCGGCCACCGCCATCGAGGAGGGCTGGGACCTGTCCTCGGTGACGGCATCCTGGCCGACATTGCCCTCTACAGTCTGCTGTCCGCCAGACGGCCCGGCCTCACTTCAGGTGTCGGTCCAAGAACCGGCACCCGTCCTCCAGCTCGAACCACGGGGTGCCGGTGTGCCCTCCCAGATTGGCGTGCAGCGTCTTCTCCTTGCTGCCGAAGGCGTCGAACAGGTCCAGGGCTCGTTGCCGGGGGTTCCCTTCGTCGTCCCACTGCAGCAGGAACAGCAGCGGAACGGTGACCTGCCGGGCCTCCTCGCGCTGGGCGCTGGGCACATACCCCCCGGCGAAGAAGCCTGCGGCCGCGATGCGCGGCTCGATCACCGCCAGCCGAATGCCGAGGGCGGTCCACCCCCCGGAGTACCCGACCGGGCCACCGATCTCGGGCAGCTCGAGGAGGGCGTCCAGAGTGGTCTGCCATTCCGGGACCGCGTTTTCGACCAGCGGGCCGATGAAGGACTCGAAGATCTCGTCGACCGGATCGCCGGCCTGCATCGCCCGCCGGAGGTCGGTACGGGCCTGCTCGTCGGCGGCGGAACGGGGACGGTCACCGCACCCGGCGGCGTCGATGGTGGCCACCGCGTAGCCGCGCGCCGCGGTGTACCGGGCCCGGGCCACCAGCCGGGGTTCCGCCTTGGGCAGGCCGTTGTTGTGGGCCATCAGGACCAGCGGGGCCGGTGCGGATCCAGGCGTCCACAGGGTGCCGGGGATCTCGCCGAGGGTGAATTCGCGCTCGAGTACGCCGTCGTCGAGGAGCTGTTCAGAAGTGAATTGCACGGTCGTGCCTTTCGGGAGGGCTCAGAGCGGCGCTCCCGGACGACCTATCGCCCGACCGTGACCCCGGAGGGGAGCACCCATGTCGATACTGCGTTCACGGGTACCACCTCCTCGTTCTCTCGCACGGCCTTCGGGAGATTAGCAACGGTCGCCGTGGTCCGCCAACAGGTTTTGGCGGAGGCTCTGTGGCCGGATGCCGCCTCGCCACATAGGGCACGGTCTTGGTCAGAGTGCTGGACCTCGCCCCTGGGCGAAGCCGGTCTGATAGGCGATCACGACGAGTTGGGCGCGGTCCCGGGCGCCGAGTTTGGCCATGATGCGGTTCACGTGGGTCTTGGCGGTCCAGGGCGAGACGTGGAGACGTTCGGCGATGGCGTCGTTGGAGAGACCGGCGGCCACGAGGACGAGCACTTCGCCCTCGCGTTCGGTCAGGCTCGTCAGTTCCGGCACCGGAGGGCCCTTGGGGTCCGGTGCGGCGAGGTAGCGGGCGATGAGTGCCTTGGTCGCCTTCGGTGACAGCAGTGCCTCGCCCGGGCGACGAGGCGGATGGCGTCGAGGAGGTCGGCGAGCTCCACGCCTTTGCCGAGGAAGCCGCTGGCCGCGGCACGCAGCGCCTGGAAAACGTACGCGTCGGCTTCGAAGGTCGTCAGGATCAGCACCCGCGTACCGTGGAATTTCCATCAGCCTCGTGAGAACGAGGCGCCACGCTTCGACGGCTGGCGGGATGTCGAGCGGTTCATCCGCATGGTTGGCGAGGAGGGGCTCGACGTCATCGTCCGGCCCGGTCCGTACATCTGCGCTGAGTGGTCCAACGGCGGCCTGCCGAGCTGGCTCACCGGCCGGGACGTCGCCATCCGCAGCTCGGATCCGGCGTTCACCTCCGCCGTCGGCCGCTGGTTCGACGAGCTGGTCCCGCGCATCGCCGCGCTCCAGACCGGAGAAGGCGGGCCGGTCGTAGCGGTGCAGGTGGAGAACGAGTTCGGCAGCTTCGGCGACGACCATGCGTATCTGCGCTGGAACCGCCAGGCGCTGAGCCAACGGGGCATCCGGGAGCTGCTGTTCACCGCCGACGGCCCCACCGAGCTCATGCTGGACGGCGGAACCCTGCCCGGGACCCTGGCTGCCATCACCCTGGGCTCCCAGCCCGACGCCGCCCGGCAGCTCCTCGCCACGCGGCGACCGGACGAACCGTTCGTGGTGGCCGAGTTCTGGAACGGCTGGTTCGACCACTGGGGCAAGCGGCACCACGTCCGTGGGGTGGACAGCGCGGTCCGTACACTCCGCGGCATCATCGCCGACGGCGGCAGCGTGAGCATCTACATGGCCCACGGCGGCACCAACTTCGGCCTCTGGGCAGGCGCCAACGAGCACGAGCGCCGTCTCCAGCCCATCGTGACCAGCTACGACTCCGACGCCCCGATCGCCGAGGACGGCAGCCTCACCGCCAAGTTCTTCGCCGTACGCGAGGCTCTCGGCGCCCGTGGCCCCCTCCGCTCCCCCGAGCGGATGCCGACGCTCCCGCCCACCCGCGTCCCACTCGCCCACCGCGCCGACCTCCTCGCCGGCCTCCGCGCCGTGCCGGCCCCGATCCCGACCTTGAGGGCTCCGCGCCCCGCCTCGTTCGAGCGGCTCGGGCTGGACGCGGGGATGGTCCTGCACACCGCGCACCCGCGCATCCCGGCGGGCGAGCACCGGCTGGTCCTCACCGATGTACGCGACCGGGCGCTGGTCTTCGCCGACGGCACCCTCCTCGGCGTGGCCGACCCCGCTGAGCCGGAACTCCCCATCCACGGAACCGGAGACGCCGTACGCCTGGAGGTCCTGGTCGAGAACCTCGACCGGGTGAACTACGGCCCGGGCATCGGCGGGCACAAGGGCCTGCTCGGCCCCGTCCTCGTCGACCGGCGCATCGTCCAGGGCTGGGACAGCACGCCGGTCGCGCTCCAGGAATGGTCCGCCACGGAGCTGGCCAACGCGGTCTCCGCTGGTCCCGCGACCACACACGCCGGCTTCGCCATCGCGACGTTCGACGTCGGCACACCCGCGGACACCTTCCTCGCACTGCCCGGATCGAACCGCGGCCTCGTCTGGATCAACGGCTTCCTGCTCGGCCGCTACTGGGAGATCGGCCCGCAGGTCACCCTCTACTGCCCGGCACCGCTGCTGCGCGCCGGCGAGAACACCGTGACGGTCCTCGAACTGGAACGGCTCGGCGGAGCCCTGGAGTTGCGGGACCGGCCTGAGCTGGGACCCCCGGAGGAGTACATCGAGGAGTTCGAATGAGTGCCTCCGGCGGTTGCGCGGGTCGGCTTCGTGGGGGTTGGGGTGCGTGTTTCGACTGCGCGCCCGTCGTGGCTGGTCGCGCCCCGCGGCGGAGCCGCAAACCGACACAGCCCCGCACCCCTGAAAGACCAAAAGCCTGCGACTCCCCGCGCCCCGAACAAGCCCGTGCCCCAAAAGCTCGCGCCTCTGAAAGCCCGCACCACCATGTGCCCGCGCCCTCCCACCGGCGGGAGGAGACGTGGGCCGATGCGTCGTATGCCCGTCGCGAAAGATCTTCTCCCAACGCTCACTTTCCGTTAGGCAAAGGACCAAGCCTCTGCACCTAGGGTGACTCGCGCCGCCCCCTCGTTCGTCGCATCGATTCGTCGCATCGAGAGGACCCCCATGTCAGCCAAGTCCGCCGGAAGACCCACCAGTTCCGGTCCTGAACGACGCACGCTCCTGCGTGGGGCGGCCGTGGCCGTGGCCGCGGCCGCGTCCGTACCCTTCCAGGCCCTCGCGGCGCGGACGGCGACAGCCGCGCCGGTCAAGCTGGAATTCGACGCCGGGTACGGCCCACTGCGCCCGGTCAAGGACCAGGCGACCGGCCTGGAACTGCTGCAGCTGCCGCGCGGGTTCGAGTACATCTCCTACGGCTGGACCAACGACCTCATGGACGACGGGGTGCGCACCCCGGGCTCCCATGACGGCATGGCGGCCTTCCGGTACGACGACAAGCTCCACATCGTCCGCAACCACGAGCGCGGCGCCGGACCCGCCTTCACCGCCCCGGCCTACAACCCCGAGGCCGGCGGCGGCACCACCACCCTGGTCTTCGACACAAACGCCGGCCAGTGGCTGGAGTCCTACGGCAGCCTCGGCGGCACCATACGCAACTGCGCCGGTGGCCCCACCCCCTGGAACACCTGGCTCACCTGCGAGGAAACCTTCTCCACGGTCGCCGACAAGCGCCACGGCTACATCTTCGAGGTGGCCTCGGAGGGCAAGGGCAACCCCGAGCCGTACAAGGCCATGGGCCGGTTCAACCACGAGGCCATCGCCATCGACCCGGCGACCGGCTACGTCTACGAGACCGAGGACCGCGGCGACGCCTCCCTGTACCGGTTCGTTCCGGCGGTACCGGGCGACCTGTCCAAGGGCGGCCGGCTGGAGGCCATGCGCATAGGCGACACGTCGTACGACACCCGCCTCGACGGGGAGAAAACGTACGGCACCGTCTCCTGGGTGCCCGTGGACGACGTCGACCCGGCAGCGGACACGGTGCGGCTCCAGGCGCAGGCGAACGGCGCCGCCGTCTTCAGCCGCCTCGAGGGCGCCTGGTACGGCAACGACCGCATCTACGTGATCACGACCGACGGCGGCCCGGCCCGCCAGGGGCAGGTCTTCGAACTCGACCCGGCCACCGACGAGTTCCGGGTGCTCTTCGCCTCCCCCGGCGCCGACGTGCTCAACGCCCCGGACAACATGTGCGTCAGCCCCCGCGGAGGCCTGGTGCTCTGCGAGGACGGCAGCGGCACCGAGTACGTCCATGGACTGACCACGGACGGCGAGATCTTCCGGTTCGCCGTCAACAACGTCGACCTGCGCGGCGGCACCGCGGGCAAGAACGTCCCGGCCGCCGACCACAGGGGATCCGAGTGGGCCGGATCCGTGTTCGAACCGAAGAACGGCAACTGGCTGTTCGTCAATATCCAGACGCCCGGCATCACGTTCGCGATCACCGGACCCTGGACCCAGGGCGCGCTCTGATCCATCCGTAGGACACCGTCTGCCCGCTGAGCTGCCGGACCGGAGTCAGAACCGGTCCGGCAACCCTCACCCGGTCGCCCGGCTGCCACGAGCTTCCTAGGCTTAGGTGTGGTGAGCCGCCCATGAACTCCGTACCCCGTGCGCCCGAAGATCTCGTGCGGGCCCTCGCAGCCGCCGGAATCAGGGACGAGCGGCTGCTCGAGGCCGTACGGACGACGCCCCGGGCGGAATTCGTTCCGGCCGGTGACGTGGCCGCCGCCTACCGCGACGAACCCGTTGCGATCGGGGAAGGGCAGGTCACGACTCAGCCGTCGCTGTCCGCCATGATGATCGAGGGCCTTGGCCTGGACGGGAGCGAGCATGTCCTTGAGATCGGTACCGGTCTCGGTTTCCAGACGGCGCTGCTCGCCCGGCTGGCCGCCGACGTGGTCAGCATCGAAATGCGGCCGGACCTCGCCCGTCAGGCCCGCGGCAATCTCGCGCGGCAGCGGGTGCGGAACGTGGAGCTGCGGGTCGGTGACGGCAGCGGTGGCGTGCCGGACCGCGCTCCGTACGACGCGGTCGTCGTGTCGGCTGCGTTCCCGGAGGTACCCGCACCGCTGATCGCGCAGGTCCGGCCGTCCGGTCGCCTGGTGCAGCCGATCGGGCGGGGCGGACATGAGCGGGTCGTGTGCTTCGTGCGCACCGCGTCGGGGCTGGAGCAGCGGCGGATTCTGACCGCGGCCCGCTTCGTCCGGCTTCAGGGACGGTACGGCTTTCCGCAGGACGACGAGGGTCCTCCGTGAGGAAGCCGCGGCGACGCCGGAGAACAAGGCGTCAGAGAACGAGGCACGGCCTTGGACCGTGTCTCAGTCGGTCAGGCGTCGGCCTGCAGTTGTGCGAGCTCGGCCTCCAGGTGGGCCATGGCCTCCCCGCCGGCCATGAGGGCCGAGGAACGTCACCTTGCCGCCGCCTCCCTTCACCAGCTTGCCCGCGTCCTCGCCACCACGCTTGATCGCGGACCAGAACGGGTCGTCGGCCTTGCCGCCGATGACGTAGATGGAGTTCTTGCCGTTGCTCTTGCCGGACGTCGATCCGCCCCCGGCCGGCGCCGTCGACTGATCCCCGTCGCCGCCCGAGGCCTTGCCGCTGGCGCACCCGGTCAACGCGGTCGCCGCCGCGGTGAACAGGCTCACCACGACCCGGCCGCTTCTGGAGAGACGACGGCCGGACGGCCGCCGGGTCTGCGTGCGTTCCATGTGCGGGGTACTCCTTCGTGTGATTCCCGGCGAGGGCGTGAGCGGGCCGGGAATGTCTCGGGGTTTGTGCGACGGTGCGTACGCGCGAATCGAGCCGGGCCTGCGCGTTCACGGCGGCCCGGCGGCTGGTGCCGGGCGGGGTCGGGCGATGGCGGTCCCGGTGCGGGAGCGTTGGCGGCACCGGGTTTTCCGTCGGGACGGCTCGTCGCGGGGATGTCCCGGCATCGGTCACAGCAACGCCGGATTGAGTGGTGGGTAAAGATTCTGGCGATCTCTTAAATCGCTTTAAGCAATGCTGGTGCGCAGAGCATGCTTGCGTTTCCGAAAGGTGTCAAGAGTCTGCTCAACAAATGCGCGCTCGGCCGCTATCCACACATGAAAGGGTGCATCAGCCATATGTTTGCGGCCCGAACGGCAACGGCCAGTGATGCGGGATCAGCGCGGCTGAGCCGTGGTTCCCCGCACAACCAGGGAAGGAGCGAGGACGATCTCGCGGGGAGCCGTGCGACCCTGGTCGAGGCGCTCGACGGCGGCCGTCACGGCCTGACGGGCCTGTTCCTCGGCGTTCTGGCTGACGGTCGTCAGGTCGAAGGCGGCCAGCCGGGACAGGGTGTCGTCGTCGTAGCCGGCGACGGACACGGTCCCGGGGACGTCGATCCCGGCCCGCCGGAAGGCGGTGAGCAGGCCGATGGCACTCTGGTCGTTGTAGGCCACGACGGCGGTCGGCAGGTTGCCGTCGTCGAGGAAGTGCCGGCCGGCCTTCTCGCCGGCCTCCTCCGTGATGCCCCCGTGCAGGACGCTGATCTGTTCGTCGAGACCATGGCGGCGCATGGCACTCCGGTAGCCGCGGCGCCGGTCGGTGGCGATGACACCCTTGCCGCCGTCGACGTACGCGATCGTGCGGTGACCGAGGCCCACCAGGTGGTCGACGATCTGGCCGACTCCGTCGTCGTCGGCGGTGCGGACGACGTCGAGTTCGGCGCCGGAGATCCGGCGCCCCACGGAGATGACGGGCGCCCTGCGGTCGAGGTCGGCGAGGACGGAGGCGGGGGCCACCGGGCCGAGGAGGAGCAGCGCCTCACAGCGGAAGGCCAGCAGCGTCTCGACGGCTGTGTTCTCGTCGCGGGTACGGGTCTGGGTGCTCAGGACCAGGTCGTAGCCGACCTCCTCGGCGGCCGTATGCAGGTGCTCGACCAGCTCGGCATGGAAGGGGCTGTGGATGTCGACCATGACGCCGAGCAGCCGGCTGCGCCTGCTGGCCAGGGCACTGGCCGTGCGGTCGGGGCGGTAGCCGAGTTCGGCGGCGGCCTTCAGGACGCGCTGCCGGGTGCGCTCACTGGGCCCTGGCACGCCCCGCAGGACCAGCGACACCGACGCCGTGGACAGGCCGACGCGCGCGGCGACGTCCTCCAGGCGGGGACGCGGAGTCGCGCCGTTGCCGCCCCCGGAGGCGCCGGAGCCGAGCCGGCCCACACGACCTCCCGTGGTTTTGGGGCAACACCCTTGGCATCCGTCTGTGACTCCGCCGATAGTACCAGAACTTAAAGCGCTTTAATCGAGGAGCGCGCCCCATGAAGATCGCCCACGACCCGTACATGATCCGCAGCACCCCGCTGCACGAACTGCCCGCTGTGGTGGCCGAGTTGGGCTACGAGTGGATCGAGCCGTCGCCGCGGGAGGACTTCATCCCGTTCTTCCGCCACCCGCGCGTCGACGACGGCACGGTCGCGAGGTTCCGCAAGGCCCTGGAGTCCGCAGGCGTCGGCATCTCCTCCGTGCTCCCGCTGTTCCGCTGGTCGGGTCCGGACGAGGACGCGCGGCAGGCCGCCGTACGGCACTGGAAGCGGGCCACCCAGATCACCGCGGACCTCGGCGTGACCAGCATGATCTCCGAGTTCAACGGCCGCCCGGATGACCCGGACCGCAGCGAGGCGCAGTTCTGGTAGTCGATGGACGAACTGCTGCCGGTCTTCGAACGCGAGGGCATCCACCTCGCTCTGGAGCCGCATCCGGACGACTTCATCGAGGACGGCCACGACGCGATCAACTTCATCCGCGGCATCAACCACCCGAACGTCAGCTTCCTCTACTGCGCCCCGCACACCTTCCACATCGGCAACGACGCCCCCGGCATCATCGAGTACGCGGGCGACCTGCTCACCCACGTGCACCTCGCCGACGCCTTCGACCACACCGCGTCCTCCGGCAACCGCTACATCCTCAACCCGCCCGGCACCCCGGCCCGCATTCACCAGCACCTGAACATGGGCGAGGTCGACTTCGGCGAACTCAACGCAGGCGGCTTCGACGGCACCCTCACCGCCTGTGTGTTCGCCTGGGAGGAGAAGGCGAAGGAGTCCTCCGTATTCATGCGGGAGAAGATCGGCGAATATCTGGCCACTTGGAAGTGACACCACTCCACCCGGCGTTCGCCCCTCACACCACAGGCCGGTCGTCGTCGGCATGGCGGACGCAGGAAGCGACGACCACGAAAGGCCAGAGGGACTGGATGCAGGTCACGACGCGTTCGGCGACGCCCGGGGCACCGTGACGGTGCAGTTCGAGCAGGAACCATGCCGCGCCGACCGTCATCAGAGCGGTCGCCGCGAGGGAGGGCGCGGGCCGAAGTCCCCAAGGCGTGTCCCTTCTGCGATCGGCGGCCAGGACCGGCCACACCGCCAGTAGAGCGAATCCGGCCCCGGCAATGAAACCGTGCCGCAGGGACCCCCCACTGCTCGGTGCCGGAACCAGTGCCACGCCCAGTGTCGCCGCTCCCCCGCCGGCCAGCGCCACCCGTCCGGCGAGTGCGGCCGGGCGCAGCCCCAGGGCGGTCAGCAGGTGGCAGGCGCCCAGAGCGAGCAGTCCTCCGGTCATCACCCAGAATCCCGCAGCCCCGTACGCGGCCAGGACACTGATCGTCTGACTGACGGGGTCGTAGGCGGGCCCCTCCAGCACTGCCGCGATCGCCCAGCCTCCGGCCAGCAGGACGGGCGCGCACCCCGATGAGAGCACGGCCCATCTAGGAACAAGTCGCATCAGGACACCGTAAAACGCCCATCCATGGAGATGCGGTTCCTGCTCCGGTCAGTCCCCCCGCTTCACCCCCGGCACTCCGGGCACTCCCGGTACGGCGTCACCCGCGATCCGAGGCGAAGGCCGCCCACACCGCGTGCCCCCCGGTGAGAGCGGAGCGCTCGGCGCCCCACGCGTGCGCGAAGTGCTCCACGAGTAACAGGCCACGCCCGCATTCATCTTCCGGGCTCGGGTCGCGTGGGGGCAGGTTCCGCACCGTGAGGTCCTCGTCGTGCACTTCGAGGTGGAGCAGCCCGTCCGCGGCGAGGCCGGCGCAGCAGAGGACCCGGGTACTGGGGGTGTGGCGTATCGCGTTGGTGACCAGCTCGGACAGGATCAGGAGCGCGTCCTGGCGTACCTGCTCGGGCAGCCGCCAGGTGCGCAGCCGCTCACCCATCGCGCGACGGGCTTCACCGACGCCGGCCGGGCACGCCTTGAGCTCGAGCCAGTGGACTCTGGCCGGGGCGGTGCCGACCAGGAGCTGGGGGGAGGGAGGGGACGTAAGGGAGGGCACAGTGGTCGCCTTCCGTCGGGGGACGGGTAGTGCGATGAGCTGAGGGGGGAGCCTCACCGGGGCGGCGCGGAGGCCTGCCGGTGCGGCAGCTAGTGCCCGATCCGGCCGCAATGCGCACCAAGTCCCGGAGTGTGTCCGGGACTTGGCGAGGACTGCCATCGCGGTCGGTGAGATCGGTCATGTTGACACTATGCTTGCCGGTCCGTTCAACCTGCAACCTCCTGCCTGATAATTTCAGGCAGCCGGTATCTGCCTGGCGTCATCACCAAGTCGCTGTCAGACTCATGCAGGTGACACCTAATCAGCTATGCCGGTGACACTCATTCAGGAGGTAAGGCCGTGAGCGAAGCCCGTCCGGGTGCCGGCACCGGCGCTCCCACCGTTCTCCGCATGATTCTCGGCAAGCGGCTGCAGGACCTGCGGCTGAGCGCCGGGGTGACCCTGGACGAGGCGGCCAAGGCCCTGCGTGTGAAGCCCTTGACGATCCGGCGGCTGGAGAAGGCCGAGGTCAGCCTCAAGATCCTGTATGTGGAGCTGCTGTTGCAGACGTACGGGGTCGGCCGGCAGGAGATCGACGAGTTCATCGAGCTGGCCGAACAGGCCAATCGCCCTGGCTGGTGGCACCGCTACCGCGATGTGCTGCCCGGCTGGTTCACCGCCTACGTCAGCCTGGAGAGCGGCGCCAGGACGCTGCGTACGTACGAGCCCCACTACGTCACGGGCCTCCTGCAGACCCACGCGTACGCCCGGGCCGTCCTGCGCGCCGGCTTCCCCAACGACAGCGACGAGGAACTCGAGCGAAGAGTCGACCTGCGCCTGCGCCGTCAGAGCCTGCTGACCAAGCCGGCGGCGCCGACCCTGTGGGTGGTGATGGAAGAGGCCGTACTGCACCGGGTCGTCGGCGGGCCGGAAGTGATGCGCGAGCAGATCGACGGGCTGCTGGCGGCGGCCGAGCTGGACCATGTCAGTCTCGACATCGTGCCGTTCAGCGCGGGCGCGCACACCGGCGCGTTCGCCCCCTTCACCTACTTCCGTTTCGAAGAGCCGGAGCTGCCGGACATCGTCTACACCGAGCTCCTCTCCGGCTCCGTCTATCTCGATCAGCGCTCCGACGTGGTCGCCCACCTCGAGGCACACAACCGGATGTCCCTGCTGACGTCGACCACCGAGAGCAAGGCTCTCCTGAACCGCATGCGTAAGGAGTACACATGAGCAGCACCGGCAGCGGTACCTACAACGGCATGCCCGCGACTGAACTCGGTGAGCAGGGCTGGGAGTGCCCATGGAGCGGCACCAGCGGCGGGCAGTGCGTGGAGACGAAGCGGCTCGCCGACGGCCGGGTGGCCTTTCGGCAGTCGAAGGATCCGGCCGGTCCCGCGCTGATCTACACACCGGAGGAGTTCAGCGCGTTCGTCGCGGGGATCAAGAACGGGCTCGCCGATCACCTGACCAAGAGCTGAACCAGACCGGCTTCAGGACCCCCACCTTGCCTGCTGCCACCTGGCCGGCATGCCGAAGCACACCTCTGAAGGGACACGATGACCTCCCCCCACACCGCGCGGCACATCGACACCAGCAGGCCGCACTCGGCCCGCATGTACGACTACTACCTCGGCGGCAAGGACCACTTCGACGTCGACAAGGAGGCTGCCGAGAGGGTCGCGGCGGCGTACCCCGGCATCTTCGTGTGCGCCCGGGAGAACCGCGCCTTCATGCACCGCGCCACCCGTGTCCTCGCCCGGGAGCACGGCATCCGGCAGTGGCTCGACATAGGCACCGGCATTCCGACCGAGCCCAATCTGCACCAGGTGGCCCAGGCCGTCGTCCCGCAGGCCAGGGTCGTGTACGCCGACAATGACCCGCTCGTCCTCAAGTACGCCGAGACTCTGATGCACAGCGCCCCCGAGGGCCGTACGACCTATATCGAGGCGGACGTCAACGAGCCTGAAACGCTCCTGAACGCACCCGAGTTGGCGGACGTCCTGGACCTGACCGAGCCCGTGGCGCTGTCCCTCAACGCCCTGATGCACTTCGTTCCCGATCCCCAGGACCCGTACGGGATCGTCGACCGCCTCATGAGCGCCCTCCCCTCGGGCAGCGCCCTCGCCCTGACCCACTGCACCCCGGACTTCGACCCCACCACGTGGGAGAACGTCACGAAGATCTACACCACCGCCGGAACCCCCGTGCAGTTCCGCTCCAAGGCGGACGTCTCACGCTTCTTCGACGGCCTCGACCTCCTCTCCCCCGGCATCGCCCTCGGCCACCGCTGGCGCCCGGAGGCCGGAGACGGCAGCTCCGAGGGGCCCGCGCCGGAGCCCACGGATGCCGAGGTCAGCCTGTGGACAGGGGTGGGCATCAAGCCGTAGGGACGTTCACGCGGAGTCGGTGGGCCGAAGGGCGTCGAGCAGGCGTGGCGAGGCCTGGAGTGCCGTGCGCTGCATCAGGTCCAGGACGCCCCGCGTGCCCGCCATCTCCGAGCCGCCGCCGGCCCGGCCGGGGCCACCGTGCCTCAGGGCGGACAGCGGTGAGCCGTGTCCGGTGGTTTGCGCCATGTTCGCCGAGTCCATCAGGTGCAGCCGTCCGTGCCAGGGAGCGGCGTCCTGGACGAAGGCAGTCGTCCAACCGAGGTCGTCGCTGACGACGGAGGCCGCAAGGCTGCCCCGGCCGCGCGCCACCAGGTCCGTCACGTGGGCCGTGTCGCGGTACGCCATGACCGTGGCGGCCGGTCCGAACGGCTCGTGGGGGCCGTCCTCGTACCCGTCCATCCTCAGGTGGCCGGCGGCGAGTTGGCCGTCGTCTGCGAGGAGACGGTGCCGCGTACGGTCATCGGCGACGAGCGGTTCCTGAGCGCCCGCCCTGCCGGTGGCGGTGGCGGTGGCGGTGGTACGAGCTTCCGCCTGACGTGGGAGGACCTGCACCCCGGCGACGAGCCGTCCGCGCCCGCCTCGGAAGGGCCGAAGCCGCCGGCCGGCTCCGACGCCGCGGTCATCGCGTTCACCTCTGGAACCTCCGGACGCCCCAAGGGCGTAGCGCTGACGCACACCAACCTGTACTGGAGCATGGTCAACGGACTGTCGCGGCTCCCCGTGGGCGAGGACGACACCGCCCTCGTCTCAACGCCGCTGGCCCACGTCGCCGTTCTGGGCGGGCTGCCTCAGTACACCTGGGCGCGTCGCGGGACAGTGGTGCTGGCCCCGAAGTTCGACCCGGACCTGTTCATCGACCTCGTACGCGACCACCGCGTCACCTGCGCCTTCGCCGTACCCGCCATGGCCGCCCTGCTGGCCCGCCATCCTCGCTTCACAAGCGGCGACCTGGACACCTTGCGGTGGATCCTCTCCGGCGGGGCACCGGCCCAGACGGCGATCAGGGCACAGCTGAACGAGCGCGGCGTCGGAGTGGCCGATTCCTACGGCCTTACGGAGACCAGCGCCGGCGTGACGTACTCCGCACCCGACGCGAACGCGGAACCGGCCACCGTGGCCGGACGTCCCGTGCCGCACGTCGAGCTCCTGGTCGTGGACGAGGCGGGATCGCCCGCCCCGGACGGCGCGGTCGGCGAGATCTGGGTGCGCGGACCGTCGGTCGCGTCGTCGTACTGGACCGCCTCCGGGCCGCGGCCCGCCACCGACGCCGACGGCTGGTTCCACACCGGGGACAGGGGCCGGACCGACGCCGAGGGCCGGATCGAAGTCGTCGGCCGGGTCAAGGACACCATCATCACCGGCGGCGAGAACGTCGACCCCGCCGAGGTCGAGAACGCACTGATCGACCTGCCGGGCGTCGTCGAGGTCGCGGTGTCCGGGACGCCGGATCCGATCTGGGGCGAGATCGTGACCGCCTTCCTGGTCGCCGACAGCGGTGAACCGTCCCTGGACGACATACGCGCCCACCTCGACGGCCGCCTGGCCCGGCACAAGTGGCCGCGGCGACTGCGCGTCGTGCCGGCGCTGCCGCGAGGAGCGACCGGGAAGCTCCAGCGGCAGCGGCTGACGACACTGCTCGATTACTGACCCACTCCCCACAACTCCCACACCTCCCACAAGTCCCCAGAGACGACACCACAGTTGGCGCCGTCTCCCGCACCCATACCCGAGGAGACGCCATGAGTGCGACCATGCGAGCCGCCCGGATGCACCACGTCGGCGAGCCCATGAAGATCGAGGAACTTCCCGTTCCCGAGCCGGGCCCCGGTGACGTCCGCGTGGCCGTGCACGCCGTCAACATCGTTCCGAACCTCGCCAACATCCTGAACATGTGGACCACTTGGTTCCCGCACAGCCCCCTGCCGACCCTTCCGGCGATCTTCGGCCTTGACCCGGCGGGCGTGGTCGAGGCGGTCGGCGAGGGTGTCCAGGGATGGGAGGTCGGCGACCGGGTGTACGTCAACCCGGGCCGGAGCTGCGGGGCTTGCCGCTCATGCCGCAACAACGACTCGATCAACTGCGCCAGTTACGCCTTCGCCGGATATTTCGGCTTTTCGTCGACTGCGATCGACCTGCTGGACCGGTACCAGGGCGGCCTCGCCGAGCACATGGTGGCGCCGGCGTACGCGCTGGTGAAGCTGCCGGACAACCTGTCCTTCGAGGCCGCCGCCCGCTTCGGCTACCTCGGCACCATGTACTCCGCCCTCCGCAAGGCCGGCGCCGGGCCGGGCAAGACGGTCCTGATCAACGGCATCAGCGGCACCCTGGGCATCGGCGCGGCGCTGCTCGCCCCCGCCTTCGGCCTGACACACGTCTACGGCACCGGACGCGACCAGCAACTGCTCGACCAAGTCGGCAAGTTGGCGGCCGGCCGCCTGCACCTGCACTCCCTGAACGGCGGTCCACTCGAGGAGTGGATACGTGAGGAGACCGACGGCTATGGCGCCGACGTCTACATCGACGCGCTCGGCCCGGGTGCGCCGCACGAGACGTTCCTGGCCGGGATGCGGGCGATGGCGCGCGGCGGCATCGCGGTGAACATCGGCGCCATGGCCGGTGACCTGCCCGTCGACATCCACCGGATGATGGACCAGCAGCTGCGACTGATCGGATCCGCCTGGTTCACCTCCGGAGAAGGCCAGGCGATGGCCGACCTGGTGGAGGCCGGCGTGATCGACCTCAGTGCCCTGGAGCACCACGCGTACCCGCTGGAGCAGGTCAACGAGGCCATCAGTGGCATCGCTCAACGCAACGGCGGCTTCAGCAACTTCATCATCAGCCCGACGGCAACGTCGTAAACAACCCGACGGCCACTGTGGAACCGGGGCCGTCGGCCACTCCCCCAGCCGGCGGCCCCCTTCCCCTCCCCTTCCGACCTCTGGAGACTTTGATGCACGCTCAGCACGCCGCGCGCCCCGCCGACCCCCTCGATCTCGTGGAACTCGACAGCCTGCTGACCCCGGACGAGCGGGCCGTACGCGATGCCGTCCGCACCTTCTGCGACCGGCGCGTCGAACCGCACATCGCCGAGTGGTTCGAGGTGGGGGCGATGGAGGACATCCGCGGGCTCACCAAGGAACTCGGCGAACTCGGCCTGCTGGGCATGCACTTGGAGGGTTACGGATGCGCGGGCATGAGCGCCGTGGACTACGGCCTTGCCTGTCTCGAACTGGAGGCGACCGACTCGGGGTTGCGTTCCCTGGTCTCCGTCCAGGGCTCGCTGGCCATGTGCGCGATCCACGCGTTCGGGTCCGAGGAGCAGAAGGAGGAGTGGCTGCCCCGCCTCGCGGCGGGCACCGCCATCGGCTGCTTCGGACTCACCGAGCCGGACTCGGGTTCCGATCCGGGCAGCATGCGGACCGCCGCCCGCCGCGACGGTGACGACTGGGTCCTGGACGGTCGCAAGATGTGGATCACCAACGGCTCGGTCGCCGACGTGGCGGTGGTCTGGGCACGTACCGAGGACGGGGTCCGCGGCTTTGTGGTGCCCACGGACACCCCCGGCTTCTCGGCTCCCGCGATCAAGCACAAGATGTCGCTGAGGGCGTCGGTGACGAGTGAGCTCGTCCTCGACTCCGTACGACTTCCCGGTGCGGCCGTCCTGCCGGAGGTGCGGGGACTCAAGGGCCCGCTGTCCTGCCTCAACGAGGCGAGGTACGGCATCGCCTGGGGTGCGATGGGCGCCGCGCGCTCGGCCTTCCGGACGGCGCTGGCATACGCGGGCGACCGGGCCCAGTTCGGCCGCCCGATCAGCTCCTTCCAGCTGACGCAGGCCAAGCTGACCGACATGGCCCTCGAACTGGCCAAGGGCACACTGCTCGCCTTCCACCTCGGCCGCGCCAAGGACGACCGGGGGCTCAGGCCCGAGCAGGTCAGCTTCGGCAAGCTCAACAACACCCGCGCAGCGCTGGAGATCTGCCGTACGGCCCGCACCGTCCTGGGCGCGAACGGCATCTCCCTGGAGTACCCGGTCATCCGGCACGCCAACAACCTCGAGTCGATCCTGACCTACGAGGGCACCGTGGAGATGCACACCCTGATGATCGGCCAGGCGCTGACGGGGCAGGCGGCCTTCCGATGAGCACAACGCCCCCGATCCGTGCGGTGGGTGTCGTCGGCTGCGGCCTGATGGGCGCGGGCATCGCGGAGGTCTGCGCCCGGGCGGGTCTCGACGTCGTGGTCCACGAGGTGGGCGAGGACGCGGCCAAGGCGGGCCTGTCCCACCGCCTCAGATAGCCGGCGCGGACTTCGGGACCAGTGAAAACGACCGCAAGCTCCAGGACATGACCGTGGCGCTGTTCGCCAACAAGGACGCCAAACTCGGTGCGGAATGCCGCGACCGCTGCCTCGCCCATCCGACCGGCACCCAGTTCACTCGTACCGTGCTCCTGGGCGGCACCGCGATCATCGGCGGCCTGATCCTGGCGGCCACCGGCGTCACCGGAGTCGGCGCTGCCGGAGCCATGGTGGGCATCGTGTGGGGCGTCAACCTGCTGATCCTGGCTACGGAGCTCATCGACCGCCAGCGGGCCAACGCCGATGCCGCCCAGGAGGCCGGCGTGCGGCAGCAGGCCAACCGTGCCGTGGTCCAGATGATGACGCTCGGCCAGACCGCGCTGCAGCGGGCCTTCGAGCAGGCAGGCGACCGCAACGCCGTCGAGGTCGCGGCGGAGAACGCCGCAGGCGCCGCGTACGCCCGCCAGAACGGCGATGACCCCCAGCCCAATCCCGACCAGGCGTTCATCGACGAGATGGACATGATCCTCGACCGGGTCTGACAGACCCGCCGACCACCAGACCCGCGGACCACCGGAGCCCCGCCTCTGTGCCGAGGACCGGCTCAGAGGCGGGGCCTTCTGTCTGCTCCTGGGCGGCGACGATCGCGGGTGCCAGGCCTGCACCCGCGATCACCGTGCCTGCCGCCGAGGCCCGCCTGCGCGACGAGATCGGCCGGGTCGAGCAGGACCTCAGCCGGCCCATGCTGTCGGCGGCGTGCCAAGGTACGCCCTTGGCGGATGTGCCGGTCTAACAAGTGGTGCCCGACGGTCAGCTGCCCGCGGTGCCGCTGACCGCACGGCAGGAACGCAACCTGCTGCTGATGCCGGCCGGCCGCCAGCTCGTGCAGGCGTCGGTGGTCGGCCTGGCGCTGTTCGCCTTCTTCCTCGCCCTGGGCGTGCTGGTGGTCACGCCCGGGACAGCGGAACAGTGGATCGGCGAAAAACCAGAGACGTCTGTCCTTTTCCCCGTGATCCCGGTCGCGATGTTGCGGAACGCCACACTCTTCGCCGCGTTCGGCAGCATGTACTTCGCGGTCACCTCGATGACGGACGCGGACCATCGACAGCGGTTCTACGCCCCGATGATCGACGAGATCGAGCGCGTGCTCGCGGTGCACGCGGTGTATCTGGCCGTGCGCGAACCCGCCCCGGCCGCCGCATCCCAGCGCCTGGGCGCCGGATGATCACTCAGCGCCGCCACGCTCGGGGTCCTGGGTGAGCAGTGAGACCAGCTCGGTGTCGTCGGAGCCGACGGCACAGTGCGCAGAGGCGAGCCGTCCCATGATCCGCTGTGTGGTGAGGGCATCCAGGTGACTGCCGGAAGCCCTCGACGTCGGCGGCGGTGAATCCGGGCGCGACGCGCACGGACGGCGTGCCCGACGCCGCGGTACGCACTGTGTCGATGTCGGGACGACCATGCACCCCCACCCACCGAGCGGCGGCGCCGGTCATCACGACGAGGGAACCGGCACCCCTGGCCGCCGGCGCCAATTCCTCGGCAGCACGGTCGACTTCGCCCAGATCCGAGTCGGGATCGTCGCTCCGGACGACGACGGCCGTGTGGGTGGCCCCCAGGCGACGTATCTCACAACCGCTCCGTGACGCCTGACTCGATCCTTCGACTTTGTCGAGTGATAAAGTCTGTCGAACGGAAGCTCGCTGCTTCTCCGTCTGTTCCATGCGTCCACCCCTGCCCGCGGGGGCATTGCGCCGACACCCTTCGCGAAAGGACCCCAGCTCATGCCTGTGTTCATAAACGAACCGGTCGAGAAGATGGACCGGCCCTACGCCCGGCGCTGGTGGGCTCTGCTGGTGCTCTGTCTGAGCCTGCTGATGATCGTGATGGCCAACACCGCCCTCACGGTCGCGGCTCCCTCCATGACCCAGGACCTCGGCCTGACCAGCACGGACCTGCAGTGGGTCATCGACGGCTACACCATCCCTTACGCCGCCCTGATGCTGCTGTTCGCCGCCATCGGCGACAAGTACAGCCGACGCGGCGCGCTCGTTCTCGGGCTCGTCCTGTTCGGCGGCGGAGCCATATGGGGTTCACTCGTCGACAGCGCGGTAGGGGTCATCGCGGCCCGTGCCGTGATGGGTGTCGGCGCGGCGCTCATCATGCCCGCCACGCTCTCTCTGCTCGCCGCGACCTTCCCGCGCGCCGAGCGGACCAAGGCGATCACCTTGTGGGCGGGCACCGCCGGTATCGCCATCGCCGCCGGACCGCTGATCGCAGGCATGCTGTTGGAGAGCTTCAGCTGGCAGTCCACCTTCCTGATCAACGTTCCCGTGATCGCCCTCGCCATCGTCGGCACCTTCGTCCTGGTACCGCCGTCCAAGGCCACGCACAGCCCGCGGATCGACTACGCCGGTGGACTGCTGTCGGTGGTGTGGATCGCCGCGCTGGTCTTCACGCTCATCGAGGCCCCGCACGGCTGGGACGCCGAGGCGGCCACGAGCACGGTCGTCGCGGTCGCGGGGCTCGTGGCGTTCGTCCTGTGGGAGCTGCACCACCCGCACCCCCTCCTCGACCCGCGCCGCTTCGCGAACCGCGCGTTCACGGGTGCCAACATCGCCGTCGTACTGTTCCTCCTCGCGGTCTTCGGCGCCTTCTACTACCTCACCCAGCACCTCCAGTTCGTCCTGGCCTACGACGCGTTGGAGACCGGCATACGCATGCTGCCACTCGCCGGCGCCGTCTTCGCCGGCTCCGCGCTGACCGGCTACCTCACCCCGCGCATCGGCATGAAGGCGACGATCGTCGCGGGCATGGTCGGCGGCACGACGGCACTCGCGCTGCTCACCCAGGTCGACAAGTCGTCGTCGTACGGCGATTTCGTGGCACCCCTCATCGCACTCGGGCTCGCGATCGGCCTGGCGCTCTCGCCCTGCACGGACGCGATCATGGGTGCGTTCCCCGAGGAGGAGCTGGGCGTGGGCAGCGCGGTCAACGACACCTCGCAGGAACTGGGCGGGGCGATCGGCATCGCCATCCTCGGTTCGCTGCTGTCGACCTCGTACTCGTCGAACCTGTCGGACGCAACCGCCGGCAGCAAGCTCCCGGCCGACGCACTGAGCCAGGCGCAGGACTCGGTCGCCGCCGGGTACGGGGTCGCCCAGGGCATCGGCGACCAGGCCCGGCAGCTCGCCGAACAGGCGGCGCGGGCGACCGACCCGCAGCAGGCCGCGCAGCTCAAGGAACAGGCCGGCCAACTCACCGACGGCGCCCACCAGATGGCGGACGCCGTCGGCTCCTCCTTCGCGGACGCGGTGGCTCACACCAGCCTGGTGGGCGCGGCGATCCTGGGCGTGGGGGCGGTGTCCGTGGCCCTCTTGCTCCCGGGCAAGGGACGAACCGAGGACACAGCGGCGGAGAGTGGGCCCGAGCCCGAGGAAGGGATCAGGACCTCGGTCGCCTCGGAGAAGGAGCCTGAGTTCACGCGTTCTAACCCATGACCCTTTCGGTAACAGCGTGAGCCTGACCGCGTACTGCGTTCCTACGACGACCGTCGGCGGGTGGAGGAACAGCCATGAACCTGAGCAGACCTGCCCACCGCATGCAGCGGTGGGCGGCCCGAGGGGCGCTGGGCGCGGCCACGCTCGCCGCTCTTGTCCCCCTCGCCTACGGCGGCATCGGCGGCGTACTGCTGCTGATGGGCGGCGTGGCGGGCCTGGGCCTCAGTGCCGCCGCCGTCTGGTGGACACTGACCCTGCGCGGCCCGGCCCGCTGGGCGGCCGCGGCGCTGGCGGTGTCCATACCCGCCGCCGTCATCGCCCTGCTCGCCATCACCCTGTTCTGGGCCCTGCTGTTGTCACTGGCGCTGTGGGGAGTGGCCGTCTGGTGCGGACGGTACGCCCTGCGGGGCAGCGGCGGCCGCCGAGTGCGTGTGCGGGAACGGCGGATGCCGCCGCCGAAGCGGCCGTTCCTCATCATGAATCCCCGCTCGGGCGGCGGAAAGGTGGGCCGGTTCGACCTGAAAGAGAAAGCCGAACAGCTCGCAGCCACGGTCGTCCTGCTCGATCCCCACGGTAACCAGGACGTCACCGCCCTGGCCCGCGCCGCCGTCGCGGACGGCGCGGACCTGCTGGGGGCCGCGGGAGGCGACGGCACCCAGGCACTGGTCGCAGCCGTCGCCGCCGAGCATGACATTCCGTTCCTGGTCATCAGCGCCGGCACCCGCAACCACTTCGCCCTGGACCTCGGCCTGGACCGCGACAATCCCGCCACAAACCTCGACGCGCTCACCGACGGCGTCGAGCTCCGCGTCGACCTGGGCTTCGCCGGTGACCGCCCCTTCGTGAACAACGCCTCCTTCGGCGCCTACGCGGTGATCGTGCAGAGCCCCGCCTACCGCGACGACAAGATCGGCACCAGCCTGGCCCTGCTGCCCGACCTGCTCTCCCGCCGGCAGGGCCCCCGGCTGACCGCCCACGCCGGAGACAGCACGCTCTCCGCCCCGCACGCCGTCCTGGTCAGCAACAACCCCTATCGCACCGACGATCCCTTCGGGTTCGGCCGCCGTGACCGTCTCGACTCCGCCATCCTCGGCGTCCTCGGCATCAGCGTGGGCAGCGCGGCCGAGGCCGCCACGCTCCTGCTGGCCCCCGAGCCGGACGCACTCACCATCCTGACCGCCCGGGAAGTGGTCATCGATGCCGACCGCCCGGAGATCGAGGCCGGCATCGACGGCGAAGCCGTCATCCTGCCCCTTCCCGTCCGCTGCCGCATCGCCCCTGGAGCACTCCGCGTGCGTGTTCCCCGAAAAAGGCCAGGCGCCAGGCCCTCCTCGCCCCGCCTCAACTGGCGTCAACTGCGCAAACTCGCGGCCACGGTGGGCCGCACAGCAGCCCCTCGCCGGATGCCTTCGTGGACAGCCCCGCGGTGATCTCGTCCGGTGGGTAACCCTCGCGATGATTGCCGCCCGCTGCACCACTGCCGGGGCCACCATGGACGCCGGACGAGGAGGTACCCGCCTCGTGCGCGCTCGGTGGCGCGCCGAGCGTGGCCTTCGGGCCGCTCGGGCAGACGTACACTCGGCACATGAGTCGCACACGTGCCGTGAGGGGCAGCCTGCAGCAGGCTGCCTGTCGGCTGTGCCCGGCTGCCGTGGGATCGGCGACCGCAGCTGACAATGAGGCGCCCGAGAGCGGCCGTATCGCGCTGCACGGCCACGGCTAGCGATTCTCCGCGCCCTCACCGGGGCGGGGCCCTGGCCTCGCTCGGCTCGCTGCTCTTGTAAACACACCGCAGGCAACACGGCAGGACTTCTGCTGCCGGCCTGAGCCGCCGCATCCGGTTCTGATCGGACGCGTCGCGACACCTGCGCACCCGCTCAACGGCACCACCGCAGCTTCCTGCGCACCGCCGGAAGCTGCCGCCTGGCGACGGCCGCACGACGGCCCGAGCCACCTTCGAAGGGATCACTGTGAAGCTGAGCGAGATGCTGGCCGGGCAGGAGCACCACGTTCTGCAGGGCGATCCGGCGAGGACGTGGATCACCGCGGGAACCACCTTCGACGCCGACCGGGTGACGCCGGGTTCGCTGTTCATCGCCGTGCCCGGCCACCGTGAAGGCGGCCCAGACTCGGTGTCACCGGCCCTCGCCCGCGGCGCGGCGGCGGTACTCGTCGACGCCGCGACGCCGGCACCTGCGGCGTCGGTGTGGGCGTCGGCACCGCAGGTGTGCGTCGTACGGGTGCCGGGCACCCGGACGGCGGCCGCGGTCGTCGCCTCCCGCTACTTCGGTGAGCCGGGGCGGCAGATGGACATGGTGGCGATCACCGGTACCAACGGCAAGACATCGGTGTCGTACATGGTCGAGTCGGTCCTGCGGATCTCCGAGGGCGCGAAGGTGGGGGTCATCGGGACCGCCGGCAGCCGGATCGGCGACGAGCTGATCCCGATGCCGAGGTCGGTGCTGACCACGCCGGAGTCGCCGGACCTGCAGTACCTGCTGGGGTGCATGCGCGACCGCGGAGTCGGCAGCGCGGTACTGGAAGCCACGTCCATGGCGCTGCTGACACACCGGGTGGACCGTACGTTCATCGACGTCGGCGTCTTCACCAACCTGACGCAGGATCACCTGGACGATCACGGAACGATGGCGAACTACCGGAACGCCAAGCTGCGTCTGTTCCAGGGCCTGTGCAGGCGCGCTGTGGTCAACGCCGACGACCCGGTGGGCGCCGGGATCCAGGCGATGATGCCGGACGCGGTGACCACGTACGCCGTGGACGCCGAGGCGGACTACCGGGCCACCGACCTCTCCGTGGACGCCTCCGGCACGCGTTTCATCCTGCACCACGACGGCCGCAAGTATCCGGCGGCGATCCCCGTCCCGGGCCGCTTCTCGGTAGCCAACGCACTGGCCACCGTGGCGGCCTGCCACCTTCTGGGCCACGATCTGGGCGGGCTGGTCGCCGCCCTCGACCGGATGCCTGCGATCCCGGGCCGGTTCGAGCGCTTCCAGACGCCGCGCGGCACCTCGGTGATCGTGGACTACGCCCACTCACCGGACTCCCTGGACAAGGTCCTCACCACCATCCGCGACTTCGCACGCGGCCAGGTCATCACCGTCTTCGGCTGCGGCGGGGACCGGGACACCACCAAGCGGACGGACATGGGCAGGATCGCCGGAACCCACTCCGACCTGTGCGTCCTCACCTCGGACAACCCCCGCAACGAAGACCCCCAGGCCATCCTGGACCAGATCGCCCCCGGCATCGCGGCGACCGGCACACCGTTCGAACGGTTCACCGACCGCCGTCAGGCTGTCGCTTTCGCTCTCTCCGCCGCGGGCCCGGACGACATCGTCCTGATCGCCGGCAAGGGCAGCGAGCCCCATCAGATCATCGGCGACAAACTGCTCCCCTTCAGCGACATGGCAACCGTGCTCGAACTCACCCGGGGATAGCGGGCCCTGCCGCCTCAAACGCGGACCGCCCGCGCCGTCCTCGGCCCGAAAGCGCACTCGCCGGTCCCTACTGCCCCTACCGCGGAAGTGCACCGATTCGGTGGTCAGATCGCTGTCCTCCAGCATCAGCTTGCCGAAGACAGGCGCGCCCCTGTATTGCGGTACAGCCGGATGATCTCCTGCGTCCCACAGCTGCAACCGGCGGCCGACATGCACGACGAGTGGCAATCAGGCGAGCGCCACTACCTGTCCCAAGGGTCTATGGCCCAACCTGCGGTGCTGGCGATATGGCCGCGATCGACAGCGGCGAGTAGACACCGACGATCAACCTTGAAGCCCACCACCCCGCGAGCCACTGCCTGCGCCACTGCCTTGCCGCACTCGCCAACACCCCGAGCAGGGCCGCCGCCAGCCACGGATCGAGCACAATCCCGCCCAACGGCTCTGTTCTGCTGACCGTCCCCGGAGAGCGCGGAATTGCGTCCCGTACTGATCGTCCACGAGAGTGAGTTGGAGATCACGCCGTGCCCCGTACCTCGACAACCGCCGGTGACCGCGATCTGGTCATTGGAGGCGTGGCGCCACCCAATGGGCTCGCTGCTGTTCAACGGTGACGGGTCGCGTCCTGTGATGGCGAGGTGATGGCACCCGCCCTCGTACGCCATGATCCGCCAGCTGATACGCCAGAAGATGCCGCCGTCACTGTGGAGCCAACGCACCACTCCCCCACCGAAGGTGAGCTCTATGGCTCCTCGTTCCCCCGAGCGTGGTCGTCTCTACCGGCGGTGCGGCTGCCGCCGAGTCGATGGTCGGCAGTTCGGCGCGGCCTGTCCGCAGCTCAAGGGCCGTTCGCCGCACGGCTCGTGGGCCTTCGCCGTCGACCTGCCGTCCGCTGACGGCAGACGCAAGCCGCGCTGCCGCAGCGGCTTTCCCACTCGCAAGGCCGCCCACGCGGCGCTGGAGCGCGCCCTGACGTGCGAGCGCACCGGGCTGCACGGCGACGAGGACCTCGCCCTCGCCGCCTACCTGACCGAGTGGCTGCGCACCATGGAGGAGACGCTCAAGCCCACCACGTTCGTCCGCTACCGCGACTACGTCCGCGCCGATCTCGTCCCCTCCTTCGGGCGCATCGCGCTCCAGAATCTGCGGCCGCGGCTTATCACCGCCTGGCAGGAGGCCGAGCTCGCTGGCGGCCGGGGGCGCACCACCGTCTACCGGATCGGCGCCACCCTCTCCAGCGCGCTCGGCGCCGCCGTGCGCGCCCGGCTGATCGCGGACAACCCGTGCCGGTATGCGCTGACGCCGCGCCCTGCGGCCCAGGAACGCATCTGCTGGAACCCCACCCAGGCGGCCGCGTTCCTGCGGCACAACCACACCGTTTCGGCGTTGTGGCTCAAGTAGCCGTCAACGTCGTGGAATTGGCCGTACCAGCCGGCCGGAGGGACCGCCCTCGCGGCGCTGGCAGTCGCCGCTGTGCCGGGGGCCCACCTGCTGGAGGCGGTGGTCGACAAGTGGGGCATGGAGACCAGGATCCTCCCCGGCAAAACGGTCTGATTCGAATACTCGTCGCCCTGACGCAGACCCGGCGTTACGCTGCCTCTCAGCGACCGTACGCATCGCATGAGCGATACCGGGGGGTACGGAATGCAGGCGTTACGTGAGACGGATCCTCGGCGGATCGGCCCGTACGCCGTTCTGGGCAGACTCGGCGCCGGGGGCATGGGCGAGGTGTACCTCGCCGAGTCCCCGACCGGTCTGCGGCTGGCCGTGAAGGTGGTGGGGACGGTACACGCCGAGGACCGCACCTTCCGCGCCCAGTTCCGCCGGGAGGTGCGAGCGGCGCGGACCGTCGGCGGACCCGGCACGTACACCGCGCGGGTCATGGACGCCGACACCGAGAGCGAACGGCCCTGGGTGGCCACGGAATTCGTCGACGGACCCAACCTGCGTGACGCCGTCCTCGACCACGGCCCGCTCCCCGAACACGCGGTACGCGTCCTGGCCGCCGCCCTCGGCGAGGCCCTCACCGCCATCCACACCAAGGGCCTGGTCCATCGGGACCTCAACCCCTCCAACATCCTTTTGACCGCGGACGGCCCACGCGTCATCGACTTCGGAATCGTACGGGCCCTGGAGGCGACCTCGTCCACCCGCACCGGCGGTGTCGTCGGCTCAGCCGGCTATGTCTCCCCCGAACAGATCCGCACCAGCGGCCACGTGGGGCCGCCCAGCGACGTTTTCTCCCTGGGCGCGGTCCTCGTCTACGCCGCCGCAGGACACGAGCTGTTCGGCGAGGGCCAGGATGCGGTGGTCCTGATGCGCGTCCTGTCCCGGGACTTCGACTTGTCCGGGGTGCCCGAGGGCATCCGGGCGCTGGTCGAACCCTGTCTGCGGGAGGAACCGGAGGAGCGGCCCACCCCGGCACAGATGATCGCGGCCGCGGGGCACACGGCGGAGTCCCTGGCCGAGAACGGACGCCCGGGCTGGTATACGGCCACCACCGCTCCAGCCAAGACCAGCGCACCGGCCGAGACCGCCACCCCGGCCAAGGCCAAGACCGCACCCGAATCCGAGCCGACCGCAACGATCGCGATCCCGGAGGCACCGGCCCATCCGCCCGCACCTCCCACACTGCTGGCACCTCCCACACCGCTGGCACCACCTGCACCGCTGGCACCACCTGCACCGCTGGCACCTCCGACCCTCGCGCCTCCCCCACCAGCCGTGCCACCGACACCGCCCGCACCGCCCTCACGGCGACGGCTGCTCCAGGGGCTCGCGGCCGGGACGCTGGTCGCCGCCGGGGCCGGGACCGGCGGATGGCTGTGGCTACGAGACCGCGACGGCGGGGACCCCGGGGCGCGGGGCGGCGCCAGTGGCGACGCCTCCCCGTCGGCGGAGCCCGCGGCCGTGGCCTGGCAATACGAACCGGGTGGGCTCGGCGGGCAGAACGGCGGCCACTGTGCGGCGTTGTCGCCCGACGGCGCCATCGTGTACGTCGGGGGTGATGACGGCACCCTGCACGCCCTGACCCCGGCCGGCGAGGTGCTCTGGAAAACCGACCTGGGAGAGCCGGTCATGCCGCCCCTCGCCATGGCTGACGGCGCCTACTGTCTGCTGGCCGACCCCATCGCCACCGCATTGTGCGCGGTCGATCCGCAGGGCGTCGTGCGCTGGACACGCGAATTCGCCTCCACCGATTACCTCAACAAATACGGCTGGTGCAGGTTCCCCGTGGCGGCGGGCGACCTGGTGCTCGTGACGACCGGCACGCAGGGCGGCACGGTCCGCGCGTACCGGCCCGACGGCAGCGTGGCCTGGGAGAACGAACGGCTGCCGGGCGGGCCGACCAGCGAGCCCATGGTGGCGGAGGGCGTGGTCTATGTGGGCACTCAGGCGGACGTGGTAGCCGCTCTGGACGCCACGGACGGGACCCTGCTGTGGACCGCCGAGGCCCCCAGAGCTCCCGGACGGCCCGCACTCGTCGGCAGGACCCTCGTCGTGGGATCGCGGGGGGATACGGACGCGGGAGAGCCGAACGTGAACGGCATCAGCCTGACGGGCGAGCCGCTGTGGCACGTCGTGAACCACGAGGTGGGCTCGTACCTGAACGTGCTGATGGCGACGTACGTGACGTTCGCCGCCCTCGGCGACCTGGCCGTCACCACGAACCAGGGACCGCTCGTGGCCGTCGATCCGGCCGACGGGTCCACGGTGTGGACGTTCCAGGACGCCGCCGCTCTGGAGGGGTCCGGCGACGTGAGGTATTACAACGACCCGACGGTCTTCGGGGATCACGCCTACGTCTGCTTCGGCCGGAAGCTGTACATGGTCGGCCGCGACGGCAAACCGAAGCGGGTGTTGAGGTACGCGGACCCGTCGGATCCGCACCCGGTCCTCCATCGTCCCGTGGTCAGAACCCAACGCACGCACGGCGACCGCGCATACGTGCCCACCGTCGGCGGCATCGCCTCGCTCGACCTGTCGACCTAGTGTCCATGTGCCGGGAACTTCCCCGGCACAACCGTTGGTTCGAGTGTTCGAACCCGGCTATCATCTAACGAGGCGTCAGCATGGTGACGGGGGAATCCATGAGGCCGGATACGCAGCTGCGATTACTGGTGATCGGCGCGGGGGTTGGCGCGGTCGGGCTGGTGACGTCCCTGGTGGTCCAGTTCGGCGGGCATGTCGATCCCGCGGAACCGCGGGTGCCGGAGTTTCCCACCATCTCCGGTCTGCCCTCCGGCGCTCCGGGGGAGCCGGCCCTCCCCGACCTGGAACTGCCCACCGATCTGCCCAGCCTGGAGTTGCCGAGCCTGCCCGAAGTGCCGGGTGATGGCTCGTGACCGACAACAGGCCCGTACTCGAACTCGACGACGCGGTGGCCCGTGGCCGGGCGCTGCTGGTCGCCCGGCTGGCGATCGGGCTGTATCTGGTGGAGCTGCTGCTCAACCTCACCCGACCGAAGGTCTTTCCTGACGAGCCGGCGCTGACCATCTTCGAGTTTCCGGGGGAAGAGCTACTGAGCGGTGCGCTCGGCGGGCTCGGCTCGCTGTACGACGTGCCCCGGGCCGCGTTCTGGGGCGTGCTCGCGGGTATCGCGGTGGGTGTCGTACTCCAGGTGATCGCCGCCCGTGGCCCGTCGGAGGGCCGCCGGGCCACGGTTCTCGCGTGGGTGACGCTCGCGGCCCTCCTCGGATCGTTCTCCCTGTTCTCCCTGTTCTTCATCCTGAAGTCCCCGTTGATCGCGCTCGCGTGCGTGCCCACCAGCGCGTTCGCCCTATGGCTGATGCACCGGTGCCAGTGGTTCGCCCGGCTGCCGGTGCCGATGCTGCTCACGGCGTTCGGCTGGGGCGCGCTGGTCCAGTTCGGTCTCGGGCGCGCCTGCACCAGCCTGGCGAGCGGCACCATTTACGGCCATCTGGGCAAGGACATGGACAGCGAACTGGGCTTCCAGCTCTCGGACATCTACCGCGCGACCGATCTGGCGCTGCTCCATCTGAGCGTCGTCAACCAGGTGGCGGGGGCCGCAGGGATCGTGCTGCTGCTCATGATGTTCCGGCATCGCGTCACCGATGTCGTGACGGGCCTCGTGCTCGGCGCGGCCACCGGGCTCGGTTACAACTTCAGCGAGAGCGTCCTGTTCATCCGGTTGTGGGGCCACGTGACGGGCCAGTTCAACGGCGCGACGGACGGCTTCGAGTACTGGATCCGCCAGGGGGCGGGCCTGTTCGGAGGGCAGGTCGTCTGCGGCGCGCTGCTGGGGGCCGGGATCGGTCTCGCGGCCCGGACGCGGGGGCGCGGGCAGCGTGTGGGGATCGTCGCGGCGAGCCTGGTGGCGGCGGTCGGCGCGGCGGTGGCCAACGAGACGCTGGCGGCCTGGTTCTCGAAGCTGGCCCATGGTCACGTCGCGATCGGCGGCACGCTCGACACGCTGGTGGTCTCGCCTTCCCTCTGGCTGGCTCCGCAGGTTCCGTTCATCGTCGTGGTCGTGCTGCTGTTGCGGTCCGGCCTGCGGGAGCGCGCCGCCGCCGCGCGACAGGCCGTGACGGCGGAGGCCGCGGCGGGCGGTGTCATCGCCGCCCGTGAGGTGCCGTTCCTGGTCGATCCGGCGCTGCGGCTGTGGACGCTGGTGAGCACCTGGCGCCGGCACGGGCGCGACGCGGCGCTGGCGTTGCACCGCTTCCAGCGGGCGCAGTTGGAGGTGGCCGGATGGCTGTGGCAGCGGGCGAGGGCGGACGAGGTACCGGGGCCGGAGGAACGGGAGGGCGAGGAATTGCGCGCGAAAGCCCTCCAACTCCGTACAGACATCGACCGGTTGGTGGCGTCATGAGGTTCCGTACCCGCGCCGGGAAGGCGCTCGCCGGGGTGCTGCTGGGGACCTGTGTCGTCCTCGCGGCTCTCCTCACCCTCCTGCTGTCCGCGCCCACCGCGTCCGCCTGCGACGTCAGCTACCAGTACAAACCCACGATCGACGTCGACGACTCCGGGCGCGGCACGGGTCTCGTGAAGCAGTGCTCCAAGGGGACCTCGCTGACGGGCACGGCAGTCCTCGCCCTGCTGGCGGCGTCGGCCCTCGCCACGGGAGGCGTCATCGCCTTCCGCAGGGGACGCGCGAGGGCCGAAACCCTCGACGGTGATCCCCTCTCCGAATACCTCGGGCGGACAGGTGGGCATGATGCGGACACCTCGCTGTAGCCCTCTCGTACGGGCTCCTCTCGTACGGGCGTACCGGGCCGCTGTCGTCCTGCTGGCGCTCGCCGTTCTCGGTACCGGCCTGCTGGTGCCGTCGGCGCAGGCGTCCCCGAGAGCGGACGCGTGCGGCTGCCCGCCGGCCGCCAACACCCCGAAGCCCGAGGTCGGAGGCGAGTTCGCGGACATCGCCCGCAAGCTCCTGGCCGACCCGATCGGGCGGGCCGGGATCCGGGCCCACAAGCTCCTCAACATGACGGACGGCAACCGCAATCTCGCCGTCATCTGGTTCGACCTGACGGGGTTTCAGCTCACCCATCTGAACGCGATCATCGGCGAGTTCGGGCAGGGCACCAAGTATCTGGACGGCTACATCGGGTACGGCCGGTTGCTGAGGCCAGAAGGGAACGAGAGTCTCTTCAAGCGGATCGGCGTGACGGGAAACGGTCCCGTGCTGGAGTTCGCCGCGGTCAACGAACCGGGGTTCGACCATTCCGAGATCGTCATCTACGACCGCAGCCTGACCCACATCCTCTCCAAACTCGGCATGAGAGACGGAGCGATCAAAAGACTGCTGAAGAAGGCCGTCGCCGGATTCTCGGACCGTGGACGCTGCCCGGCCTGCCTGCGGCGCACCAGCGGCATCCCCAAGGAGAAGTTTGTCTCCGGAACGCCCTACGAGACCAAACAGGATCAATCGGCGTCGGCGAACCGGGTTAACGGCATCACGAGCAAGGGGATCACCATCCTCAAGGAGGAGGAGAAGGAGCAGAAGGCCAAGGCCAACCGGTCCCTCCCCGCCGCGGGCAGTTCGGGGGCCACCTGCGCCCAATCCCAGGGCAACAAAAGCAGAGGTCCCGTACTGGCCCTCACCGCCCCCCTCGCTGCCGGCGGCTGCGGCGAGGCGGGCAAAGGTGCCGGCGGTCTCGCGCATGCGCTGGAAGCCCCGGTCGACGCCGACGCCTACGGCGGGGTGGACTTCTCCACGCTGGAGATGCGGTACGTCTCCGACGGCTCGGGCGGGGTGCGGTACGCGTACTCCGCCAAGTCGCTCCCCGATGAGTACCAGCAGGACCCCGCACTCGGCATGCGCGTCGTGCAGAACCTCGGCGCCGATCTGCGCACCTGGCTCGCTCTCGACCCGCAGGCGTTCTGGGTCAACCTCAACCCCACGGAGCCGGACCGCGTCATCGACCCCGCTCTGGGGCGGACGAATGCGGGCCGGGCCCTGCTCGAAGCCGACCTGGAGATGAAGCGCACGGAGGCGAAGATCCTGCACCCGGACACGGCCACGGGCGCCCGGTACTGGCGGGAACTCAAGCCCGCGGCCGACGGCTCCCGCTGCTTCGACTCGCGCGCGTGGATCGTCCCGGGTCAGGTCGAGGTACGCGAGGACGGCGACTCGCTGTACATCCTCAAGGCCCTGCTGGACGTGAAGACGGAGTCCGAGAACATCGAGGACCCCTACGCGCAGGGTTGCGACGCCGATCCGGCCATCGACGCCCACAACGAGAACCTCGAACGCACCCTCGTCCTGCCCGAGATCGTGAAGGCGGTCAACGCCGCGCCGGAGTACGCGCCCCTGCGCCGGGCGTTCATGGCGCGGATCATCGCCGAGTGGGTGCGCGAGCGGCACCAGCAGGGACACCGGACCTCGTTCGACGACGTGATCGAGTCCGCGGACCTGGGCCCGGCCGAACTGGACGACGGCTGGCGCCCGAAGGAGGTCTTCGACGCCTACGTCGACTCCTACCGCAACAAGGAGTTCGACATCACGCGCAAGACCCGCGACGGCGCGGTCACCCGCATCGAGCGGTACACGGTGGGCGGCGCGGACCTCACCCACGTCACCCTGACCACCGTCGGCGCGGCGGAGACGGCCAGGCGCTACCCGCAACTCGCCGCGTCCGCCAGGGACTCCGTCGACCGCCCGGTGACCGCGGCCGACGGCTCCATCTGGCTCGGCGCCTCGACCAACCCTCCGGAGCGGGGCTTCTGGGACGGATTCGCGGACAAGGTGGACGGGCTGACGGAAGGGCCCGGCGTCATCGCGGTGGTGATCCTGGTCGCCCTGGGAGGGCTCGTCTTCGGCTTCCGCAACCGCCAACGCCCACGTCAGCCCGCCTCCTGAGCTCAGCTCGGAGCAGGGTCCTTCACCGGGACCGCCAGCTCCCTGTCTGCCCCGGCCGCCCTCACCGCCGTACGGCGCGTGGCCTGGCCCCTGGAACAGCTACGTCAGCCCGAGGCAGCGCCGACAACCGCCGCGCCGCCCACTGATCTACGCCGCATTTCACTTTGTCCCCTCGGATCTGACTGGAACGCCGTCAGCCCAGCGCCGCCTTGCGGCCGGCTCTCGGAGGGCCGGAGCTTACGGAGTCGTATCGTCCGCCATACCTTGGCTTTTCCCCGCTACCAAGTGACGGGGAGTTGCGACAGGCCGCAGACCCGACTTCCGCTGGTCCATGTGAGCTCCTGCAGTGGGCCCGCGAGCGCGAGGCCAGGGAATCCCCGGATCACCGATCCGATGGTTACCTGCAGTTCAACGCGCGCGAGGTTGGCACCCAGGCAGTAGTGCGGGCCGTGTCCGAAGGCGACGTGCTTGTTGTCGGTGCGCCGGATGTTGAACGTGTCGGGATGGGGGAAGTGCTGCGGATCCAAGTTCGCGGCCGCGACGGGGGCCAGGACGGCCTGGCCTGGGCGGACGATGCCTCCTGAGGGGAGCGGCACGGGTTTGATGGCTACGCGCAGCAGCCCTCCGTGGCCGGGGACCTCTGTGCGCAGGATCTCTTCGACGGCACCGGGCAGGAGCGAGGGATCGTCGCGGAGTGCGGCCAGCAGATATCGGCTCCGGGACCGGCCTGTTCGCCCGGGAGGTGGCCAAGCAGCTCCAGCCGCGCCGGCCGATCCTGTGCGTCGATCCTTCCGAGGCGATGCTCCGTCAGCTCGGGACGCCGCCTCCCGCCGATCTGACGCCGATCGTCGCTTCGGCCGAGGACGTCGCCGAAGGGCGTGGCGACCTGCCGTACGAACAGCTCGCGCTTCCACTCATGGGCGAAGGTGTGCCGCCACCGGTGCGCGTGCAGCTTGACCAGGCCGGCCGCAAGGCCCCGCCGCTTCAGCATGATCTTGATGCCGTTGGGAGCCAGCGACCGCATCCCTCGCTCAGCCAGCCAGCCACAGATCCGGCAGGTGAGCCGCCTTGTGCTTGGCACGGGCCCGGAGGTAACTGCTGACGGCCCGCGCGGTCTTCGGCCCGAACCGCACACGGCGTTCCTTGCTGCCCTTGCCGTGGTAGTGGACGGATTCCGTGGTCAGGTCGATGTCGTCGAGCATCAGGTTGCCGACCTCGGACAGGCGAGCGCCCGTGTTGCAGTACAGGCGGATGATCGCCTCGTCCCGCAGCTGCACAAAGTCCTTGCCCTTGCAGGTGCCGAGGATCTTCGTGGTCTCGTCGTTGCGGATGACCGGGACCAGTTTCTGCGGCATCTTCGGCTGCCGGACGCGTTCCATCGGCGACCGGTCGATCTCGCCCTCGGCCAGCATCAGCCACTTGAAGAACTGCTGCAGCGCCTTGTGCTTGTTCAGCGCGGTCGCCGCCGACCGCGTCTCGATCATCCATGCCTGGAACACCTCGACGTGCGCGCGGGTGACGTCGGTCGGATCCTCGGCCGCGTCATCGGCGTCCGGGTCCGGCGAGTACTCCCCCAGGTAGCGGCCCAACTGGGCAGCCGCCAGCAGATAGTTGTACCGGGTGGTCTCCGGATGGTTCCCCGACCGCAGCGAGCGGTCCCAGTCCCGCAGGAACCCCGACCAGGTCTTCGACAGACCCGCAGTGATCTTGTTCAAGTCCAAGAGCGGCATCTTCGCCGACCTCCGAGTAAAGGTGCCGATGAGCGGCATGCTCAACCTCGAAGCCGGAAACGACCCACACGACAAAGGGCCCCCACAGGCTCTCGCCTGCGAAGACCCTTCGCACCGTCGGGACGACAGGATTTGAACCTGCGACCCCTTGACCCCCAGTCAAGTGCGCTACCAAGCTGCGCCACGTCCCGATGCGACCGTCGCGGTGAACCGCGTGATCGCGCGAACAGCACTTTACCTCACGTCGCGGCGTGCTCCGAAGTGGGCGTGGGACGGGGGACAATCGGGGTATGGGTAGTGCTTCTGACGACGGACGGGACCGGGATGCCGAGGGGCGGGCGCGCAGTGCGCGGCCGCGGGACGGGCTCGGGCGGCCGTTGCCGTACGGGGCCGACGGGGTGGAGCGGCAGCCTGAAGGGGTCGTACGCACGCCCGAGGAGACCGTCGACGAGGCGCAGGCGCTGTTGGAGGCGGGGAAGCCGTTCCATGCGCACGAGGTCTTCGAGGACGCCTGGAAGTCGGGGCCGGAAGAGGAACGGGCCCTGTGGCGCGGACTGGCCCAGCTCGCGGTGGGGCTCACGCATGCGGCTCGCGGGAATCTCACGGGTGGGGCGCGGCTGTTGCGGCGGGGAGCCGGGGCGGTCGAGGAGTGGGGGGCGAGGGCCGGGCAGGAGCGGCCGTACGGGATGGAACTGCCGGAACTCATTGCCTGGGCACGGGAGTTGGCCGGGGTCGTGGAGCGGGACGAGGCCGCGGTGGACGCGGGGGCGTGGGCTCCTCGGCTGCGCGGGAGCAAGGCATAGCGGCGCGAGTCTGAATGCCTGCCGCCTGTTCCGGTCAGGTGCGGTGATCCGAGTGTCAGTGGCGTGGGGCAGACTCGGGGTGTGCGAAAGATTCATGTCATCGGCATTGGGGCGGGCGACCCCGACCAGCTGACCCTTCAGGCGGTCAAGGCCCTGCGGAGCACGGACGTGTTCTTCATCCTGGACAAGGGCGAGGTGAAGTCGGACCTCGTTCAGCTGCGCCGTGACATTCTCGACGCGCACATACCAGAGGGGACTTACCGGCTCGTGGAGGCCCGCGATCCGGAGCGGGACCGGGCTGCCGGTGGTGCCGGCTACTCCCCCGCCGTCGGGGACTGGCGCCGGGCCCGCGCCGACATCTACGAGCGGCTGATCGGCGAGGAGCTGGGCGAGGAGGAGAGCGGGGCGTTCCTGGTCTGGGGTGATCCCGCGTTGTACGACAGCACACTTGGCATCCTGGAGGAGATCCTCGAGCGGGGCGCGGTGGCCTTCGACTACGACGTCGTACCCGGCATAAGCAGCGTCTCCGCGCTTGTCGCCCGCCATCGCACGGGCCTCAACCGGGTCGCCGGACCAGTGCAGATCACGACGGGCCGACGCATTGCCGAAGGCTTCCCCGAAGGCGTCGACGATGTCGTCGTCATGCTCGACGCCCACCAGGCCTTCCAGCGGTACGCCGACCAGGACATCGACATCTACTGGGGAGCGTACATAGGTACCCCGGACGAGATCCTCTCCTCGGGGCCGCTCGCGGACACGGCACCTCGCATCGCCGAGCTCCGCTCGGAGGCCCGTGAGCGGAAGGGCTGGATCATGGACACGTACTTGCTGCGTAGGCGGCCGCGGGGGTAGGGCGGGGCCGTTGCACCGGGCCCCGCCAGGTGGCCCCGCATCCCGTGGGGCCAAGCGCTCCGTGGGAAAGGTGGTTCGAAGCTGCGAGTGCGTCGTGGTCGGTCGCTCCCCCACTCTCGGCTTCGCTCGAGCGGGGGGACCCCCATCGCGGCGGAGCCGCAAATTGACACGGCCCCGCGCCCCTGAAGGGGGCGCGGTACCGCACCGCAACAGGGCAGCGCTGGCGAGCGGATTTCGCCCCCTCCGCCCCTGCCCGGTCCCATCCCCGGAGCTTCGCCCCGGACCCCACACGCAGGCGCAGCCGGCGACAACCCACCACACCGGCGCCAGATCAGGACCCCGTCCCCGAAAGGCCCCCGTCCAGCCAAGCCAGCACCTCTGCGACATCGGCGGCAGGCGCGATCCCCTCCGGCAGCGGAGGGCGGCGTACCACCACGACCGGGACGGCCAGGGTGCGGGCGGCCGTCAGCTTGGCTGACGTCGAGGCGCCGCCGCTGTCCTTCGTCACCATGACATCTATTGCGTGCTCGCGTAGGAGGGCCGTCTCGTCTTCCACCGTGAACGGGCCTCGGGCCAGCAGGACTTCCGTGTGGCGTGGCAGCGGCGGCTCGGGGGGCTCCACCGAGCGTACGAGGAAGTGGAGTTCGGAGAGCGGTGCGAAGGCTGCAACGCCGAGGCGGCCCGTCGTCAGGAAGACGCGGCGGCCCAGCGACGGGAGCAGGTCGGCGGCTTCGGCGAGGGAGGTCGTCGAGTGCCAGCGGTCGCCGGGCCCTGCCTGCCAGCCGGGGCGGCGCAGGACTACGGCCGGGACGCCCTCGGCCCTCGCGGCCTGCGCCGCGTTCGCCGTGATGCCCGAAGCAAAGGGATGGGTGGCATCGACGAGTGCGTCCACGCGCTCCGTGCGCAACCACCGAGCGAGCCCCTCCGCCCCGCCGAATCCCCCGACACGTACGTCCCCTTCGAGCGCCCCCGGCCGTGATACCCGGCCCGCGAGCGAGGTGGTCACGCGCACGCCGGGCCGGGCGGCGAGGGCCGCGGCGAGTTCGCGCGCTTCGGCCGTGCCGCCCAGGACCAGGACATGGCCATGGGCATGGGCATGGGCATGGGCATGGGCATGGGCATGGGCATGCGGGGACATGGCGTCGAGCGTACGGGCCACGGGAATCAACGAGGAATCGACGCCACAGAAATCGACAAAGCGCCGGCTCAGCGAAGCAGCAGCTGTGCCCCGCCCACCACCGTCGCCGCGATCACCAACTGCTCGAAGAGCCGCTGGTTGATGCGGTCCACGGCGAGCTTGCCGATCACGGCACCCGGGACGACGAAGGCTGCGAGGGCGGCGTCCAGCAGCAGTGAGCGGCCGTCGATCAGGCCGAGGCCCACGCTGAAGGGCACCTTGGACACGTTGACGATCAGGAAGAAGAAGGCCGAGGTCCCGAGGAAGCCGAGCTTGCGGAAGCCCGCGGAGAGGAGGTACATCGACATGACGGGGCCGCCCGCATTGGCGACCATCGTCGTGAAGCCGCCGAGCACACCGTACGAACGCGCCTTGATCCGGCCCGCCGGCGAGGTCACCGCCTCCGGCTCCTCCTCCGCCGTCGCCTTCCGGCGGCGCCACACCGTGACCCCGGCCATCAGCAGCAGAATCGCGCCGATCGACATCCGTACGATCTGGTCGTCCGCCCACATCAGGAACACCGTGCCGACGACCACGCCGCCCGCCACCGCCGGGAAGAGCCGCCACAGCGTGGGCCAGTGGGCGTGCCGGCGATAGGTGAGCACGGCGAGTACGTCGCCGACGATGAGCACGGGCAGCAGGACGCCGGTGGAGGCGCGGGCCGGCAGGACGGCGGCGAAGATGGCAAGGCTGACCGTGTTGGCCCCGCTCACGGCGGTCTTCGAGAAGCCGACGAGCATGGCCGCGGCGGCGAGAGCGGCGAACTCCCAGACAGAGATGTGCCAGAGCGTCATCGTGTTCATGCGGAGACTGATGCTATGCGCAGCCATCTCTCCGTGTCAGGACCGTCTCGCCAGGTGGCCCCTTGCCCGCGGTGGCACAACGCCAGGGAGCGCAACTTCAAGGAACGCCGACTGGTCGCGCACGGTGGACCCCCGCCCCGCTCCCTGGGAAGATCCTCCGGAACCTTCGCCGACGTCGATGGAGGAGCGAGCCATGGCCGACTCCCGCGAGCACACCCTCACCGGCACCAGGGGCGGCATCACCGCACGCGAGTGGCCACGGGAGCGGCCGCGGTATGTCGCGCTCCTGGTCCATGGATACGGGGAGCACATCGGCCGGTACGAGTACGTGGCGGACGTACTGAACGGGCATGGCGCCGCGGTGTTCGGGCCCGACCACATGGGCCATGGGAAGTCGGCGGGCGAGCGGGTGCTGATCGAGGACTTCGAGGACGTGGTGACCGACGTCCACGCAGTGGAGCGGCTGGCCCGCGCCGCGCACCCCGGCGTGCCCGTCGTGCTGATCGGCCACTCCATGGGCGGGCTCATCGCGGCGCGGTACGCACAGCGGTACGGCGACGGTCTGGCCGCGCTCGTGCTGTCCGGGCCGGTGATCGGTGACTGGCGCGTGCCCCGGCAGCTGCTGGCGCACGACCCGATCCCCGACGTCCCCATCGACCCGGCGACGCTCTCGCGCGACCCGTCGGTGGGCGAGGCGTACGCGGCGGACCCCCTCGTCTGGCACGGCCCGTTCAAGCGCCCGACGCTGGAAGCCTTCGTCCGCACACTGGAGACGATCTCCAAGAGCGGCGGCGTGGGCCCACTCCCGCTGCTGTGGCTGCACGGCGACGACGACCGGATCGTGCCTCTGCCCGACAGCCGCGCGGGCGTCGAGGAACTGCGCGGAGCCGACTGGACCGAGCGCGTCTACCCGGGCGCACAGCACGAGGTGTTCAACGAGACGGACAAGGCCGTGGTCCTCGCGGACGTGACCGGCTTCGTGGACCGGGTACTCGGGGACTGACCGGACGGTCGATTAGGGAAACGGACCGGACCGCGTACCCGGGAAAACGGCGAACTGCCTGGACTGCGCGCCGGGAAGCAGGGAGCTGAAGGGCACGTGTTTCCGCAGATCCGCCTTGGGCACTCGCGCCCGCATGGAGTGGTTGCGCAGAGCAGCCTGCGCGGATGAGGACCCCGAACTGTTCTTCCCCGTGGGCACGACCGGCCCGTCCTTGCAGGACGTAGCGGCCGCCAAGCGTGTCTGTGACCGCTGCCCGGTGTCCTACCAGTGCCTGGCCTGGGCGCTCGAAACCGGACAGACCTCGGGCGTGTGGGGCGGAACGTGCGAGGAGGAACGCGCGGCGCTGCTTCGTCTTGTCCGACGTCAGACCATAAGTCCCGAGACCACGAGCCCCGAAGCCACAAGCCGCGAAACCAGAAGCCGCGAAACCACGAGGAGAAGCGCGTCATGACTGTGGTGAAGAGCACCCTTCCCGACCCCGCACGTCAGGTGGTCGCGGACGCCCTGCAGGGAACCCTGGTGGACCTGCTGGGGCTGTCACTCATCGGCAAACAGGTCCACTGGAACGTCGTGGGCCCCAGGTTCCGCACGATCCATTTCCAGCTCGACGAGGTCGTCGCCACGGCACGTTCGTACGCCGACACCGTGGCCGAACGCGCCGCGGCACTCGGCATCCCGCCGGACGGCCGGCCCGAGACCATCGCCGCGACCTGCGCCCACCAGAGCCCGAAGGAAGGCTGGGTGCAGGACACCGAGGTCGTCGGCCTGCTCATCGAGTCCCTGGACACGACCATCGGGCAGCTTCGGGAGCGGATCAACGCGACGGACGAAGCCGATCGCGTGAGCCAGGACCTGCTGATCTCCCTCACGGCCGAACTCGAGAAGCACCGCTGGATGTTCCAGGCCGAGGACTGGCCACGCGACTGACCACCGCCAGATGCATGACTGCGGACGAGCGTACTGAGCGTACGAACGGAAGGGGTACGCAATGGCCGACGCCCTAGAACTCGACGTGCTGTGGGACGAGTTCCACCGTGTGGTGAACATGACCTCGCAGGAGCTGGCCGCCTGGCTGAAGGTCAGTGACGCCGACGAGGAGTCCGAACCGCTGCCGGAGCACGCGGGTTCGCCCACCGGTCAGCATGTGCTGGCCATCCTCCAGAAGCGTCGCACGGATCTCACCGAGGACGACATCAATGTCATGTACGAGGTCGTGGACGCGGTCGAGGCCGAGACGGACCCCACGCTGGAGCCCACTGCTGAGGACCCCGCGGCCCAGGAGACCGAGCGCCGTCACCGGCTGATGACGCTCGGCCACGACCCGCTGAGGCCGTAGTCATGGCCAGACGAACAGACCGGGACAGCCGGATCCTCGAGACGCTGGTCGCCGAACACGGCCGTACGTTCGCCGAGGAGGCGGGCATCAAGCTGCGGAACACACCGCAGCCGCTGTACCGCACCCTGGTCATGTCCTGTCTCCTCAGCGCGCGGATCCGCGGTTCGGTCGCCCTCGCGGCCAGCCGCGCCCTGTACGAGGCGGGGATGCGCGATCCGCGCCGGATGGCCGACGCGAGCTGGCAGCAGCGGGTCGACGCGCTGGGCGAGGGCGGCTATCGGCGCTACGACGAGCGCACGGCGACGATGCTCGGTGAGGGCGCCGAGCTGCTGCTGGACCGTTGGGGCGGCGATCTGCGGCGTATGCGCGACGAGGCGGACGGCGATCTCGACGAACTGCGTTCTCTGCTGGGGGAGATACCCGCTCTCGGCCCGGCCGGCGTGGACATCTTCCTGCGGGAGGTGCAGCTGGTCTGGCCCGAGGCCGCGCCCTGGCTCGACGCGAAGGCGCTCCAGGGCGCGGAGCGGCTCGGGCTGCCCGAGGAGCCGGACCATCTGGTGAAGCTCGCCGGTGACACCGAACCGGCCGTGCTGGCAGCCGCGTTGGTGCGGGCCGCGCTCGACAAGAAGGTCGTGGAGGACGTTCTGCGGCACGCGGAGGAACGCGCGAAGGACGAGGACTGAAAGGACCGAAAGCCTCGAAGGCCGGGCGGGCAACGGGCTTCCAGGGTCCGCTCAACGGCGCCACACTGCTCGCACACCGCGACGGCAGACGAGCAGAGGAGTGCCGCATGGCCGCGACCGAGTCCGCTCCCCGGCAACCCCAGCACATCGACACCAGCAGGCCGCATCCGGCGCGGGTGTACGACTGGTTCCTGGGTGGCAAGGACAACTACCCGGTCGACGAGGAACTGGGCCGCCACATCCTGGAGTTGGAGCCGCACGCCAGGCGATCGGCCCGCAGCAACCGCTGGTTCATGCACCGCGCAATCCGCTGGTCGGCCACCCAGGCGGGCATCCGGCAGTTCCTCGACATCGGCACGGGCATCCCGACCGAGCCCAACCTCCACCGGCTCGCGCAGGCCACGGCACCCGACGCGCGGGTCCTGTACGTCGACAACGACCCGATCGTGCTCGCCCATGCGGAGGCGCTGTTGCGCGGCAGGCCCGAGGGGGTGACGCAGTACGTGCAGGCGGATGTGCGCGAGCCCCGCAAGATCCTCGATCAGGCCGAGCGCGTCCTCGACTTCAGCAGGCCCGTGGCGTTGTCACTGGTCGCGCTGATGCACTTCGTCTCGGACGAGGAGGGGGCGTACGAGCTGGTGGGGAGCCTCGTCGACGCGCTGCCGTCCGGTAGTTGCCTCGTGCTCTCGGTGATCACCGGGGACTACGATCCGCGGACCATGGAGCAGGCCGTCCAGACGTACGCGGCGGGCGGGGTCACGCTCGTAGCCCGCTCGCACGCCGAAGTGGCCCGTTTCTTCAAGGGGCTTGAGGTGGTCGAACCGGGCATCGTCTCGCTGCCCGAGTGGCATCCCGAGCTCGCGGCGGGCGAGGACGTCCAGGGGGACGCCCCGGTGCCGCTGTACGCGGGCGTGGGCATCAAGTCCTGAGTTCAGCCCTTCCTAAGGCACTCTGGGCCGTCACCGCAGCAGCCACCCGCCGTCGACGCTCAAGTCGACGCCGTTGACCGACCGGTTGCCGAGCAGGAAGTCCACGGCGTCCACCACGTCCCGCATGGTGGCCAGCCGGCCCGTGGGCGTCCTGGCGACCAGTGCGTCGAGCGCCTTGCCGGACCAGAAGGGGCTGTCGCCGACGACCCCCGGGTGCACGGCGTTGACGCGGATCGGGGCGAGTTCGGTGGCGAGAGTGCGCACGAGGCCGGTCACGCCCGCGTTGACGGTGGCCACCGTGGTCGCGCCCGGGTAGGGCCGCTCCTTGGCCTGTCCGCCGAACAGCACGATGGAGCTGTCGTCGTGCAGTCGGGGCCGCAGCGTGTGCACGACCTCCGTGTAGCCGACGAGCTTGAGCGTGACCAGGCGGGTGGCCGCGTCGATGTCGTACTCCGTGACGCTGTTGTGGTCGCGGGAGATCCCGACGAGGACGAGGTGGTCGACGCGCCCGATATCGGTCAGCGCCGCGGCGATCTCGTGCGGCCGGGACAGGTCGAGGGCCAGGCCGAGCGACGCGCCGGTCTCCTTGGCGGCGGTGGCGGCCCGGCCGGCGTCGCGCCCGGTGAGTATGACCTCGTCACCGCTCGTGGCGCGGTGCCGGGCGAACTCCCGGCCGATCCCGGACGTACCGCCGATGACGACCACGCTGCTCATGGCTTCTCTCCCAAGGTCGCGCGCAGATAGTCCCAGTCCCTGGTGAAGCGGTAGGAGTGCCGTGACGGCGGTTGCGGTGCCTGTGTCTCGAGCCAACGCACCGGTCCCGTACCGGCGTTGGCGAAGCTGTGCACGCACCCGGCGCCCGCCCAGGCGGCGTCGCCCACGCCGAGCCGGTGGCGCTCGCCGTCGAAGGTGGCGTCCACGGTGCCCTCGACGATCAGATACGTCTCCTCGAAGGGGTGGTCGTGGCTGCCGGCGACGCCGTCGGGTGCGTACTGCACCATGAACATCGTCGAGGCGACCGCGCCCAGATCGCTGTCCACCATCATCTTCACGGTGATGCCGCTGTAGACGAGCAGCGCGGTCCGCATGCTGGCCGACACGGCGAGGAGGTCCTGAGACTGCTTGCCGGGGTCCATCTGGGTGGCCGCGAAGTGGCCGAACGAGCGGGTGCGCGGGTCGCGTACGTCGATGCGGACCGGTTCGCGGGCCGGCAGTGCGGGCACCGCCTGGGTGTCGTAGCCGTAGCGGGCTCGCGGGACCGGCGCGAGCATGTCCGCCCAGAGCGCGACGGTGTCCCCGGCGCCGCGCCAGGCGTGCGGCACGCCCGTCGGCAGCAGTCCGTAGTCGCCTTCCTCGAGCAGGTACGAGCCCTCGGGCACATCGAGGATCACCGTGCCCGACAGCACGTGGAAGGACTCCTCGTACGCGTTCACGTGGGCGCCGATCGCTCCGTCCGGCGCCAGTTCGCACAGGCCGAAGCCGCTGTGCACGGCGCCGTCGGCCTCGTCGACGACCGTCCGTCGCCTGAACCCGCTGCTGTGGTACGCCAGTTGGGTCGGGGCGGCGAACGTAGCGTCCGCCGCCCGCCGTACGGCGAAGTGGGTCATGCCCGCCCCTTCCTCGGCGCCCTCCGTCCGGACTGCCTCACGCCTGCTGCTTCTTCCGGGCCTCGACCGCCGCCACCAGCCGGTCGCGGGACTCCTCGACAAGGCGCCGCGCCCGTGCGGTGTCGGCGAGCAGCTTGCCGTCGCGCTTGCGGACCGTGCCGTCGACGATGACCGTGTCGACGTTGGACACGTCCGCGCACAGGGTCACCGCGGCCACGGGGTCGATGAGGGGCGCGATGTTGAGGGCCGTCGCGTCGATGGCGACGATGTCGGCGCGTTTGCCGGGGGTCAGTGAGCCGGTGCGGTGTTCGAGTCCCGCGACATGTGCGCCGTTGACGGTGGCGATCTCCAGCATCTGACGTGCGGTCAGCATCGTTGCGGGGACGGGTGTGTCGGCCTGCCAGCACTCGGCGTTCACCCGGGCGCGCTCGCCGCCGAAGGCCGCACGGATCTGGGTGAACATGTCGCCGGGCACGGTGGTGACCACGTCGATGCTCAGGCTCGGCCGCAGCCCGTGCTCGATCGCCTTCATCACGGGCGGCCAGCCGTGCCCCATCTGCTGCTCCACCTGCGGCGCGATGGAGACCGTGCCGCCGCTGTCGGCGACCATCCGCCACTCCTCCTCGCTGAAGTAGCAGCAGTGGATGTAGGTGGTGTCGGAGCCGAGCAGCCCGAGGTCGTGCAGTTGCTTGACCATCCCGAAGCGGCCGGCCAGCCGGCCCATGCCGACGTGCACGGTGATCGGGATGTCCAGTTCGCGCGCGAGCCGCCACTCGGCCTCGACGACGTCGTTGATGCAGAATCCCGGGCCGCGGGTGGCGAGCGCCATGGTCAGCAGGCCGTCGTCGGAAGTGAAGTGACGCTCCCTCATCCGTCGTACGTCGTCGGCCGGTATGGCGATCTTGCTGTCGAACCAGTAGTCGGCGAGCGAGGTGTTGGCGCTGCCGTACGCGTACTGGGCGCGGATCCCGGTCTCGCTCAGCGCCCGCACGGCGGCGTCGGGATGCTCGGGTGTGTTGTTGATGTGCGACCAGTCGACGAGCGTGGTGATCCCGGCGTTCAGGCACTCGAGGGAGCCCGCGAGGTTGCCCGCGTACACGTCCTCGGGGCCGTAGACGGGTGCGAAGGTGTCGAGGACTTCGACGAAGTAGTCGTCGAGCGTGGCATTGGGCGCGCAGCCGCGGATGGGCGCCTCCCAGGTGTGGCGGTGGGTGTCGACGAAGCCCGGCACGACGATGCGGCCGGTCATGTCGAGGACTTCGGCGTCGACTTCGGCGGCTATCCGCGGCTCGACCGCCGTGATCTTCCCGTCCTCGATCAGTACATCGCCCTCGGGCAGGTCCCCGATGCCGGGATCCATCGAGATCACATGGCCCGAGCGCAGAAGCATCCGACTGGTCATCGCCATTCCTCCCATGCTGTGTTTCAGTACGCGGCGAGCCGCCGGACCGCCGTCACGACCTTGTCGACCGTGGGGATGACCTGCTCTTCGAGCGCGTCCGCGAAGGGCAGCGGCACGCACTCGGCCGCGACCCGGCGTACGGGCGCGTCGAGAAGGCCGAATCCCTCGTCGGCGACGACCGATACGAGGGTGCCGCCCCATCCGCCCTGGTAGGGGTTCTCCTCGACGGTCACGAGCCGCGAGGTCTTCGTAAGGGAACCGAGCACCGTGCGCGTGTCGAGCGGCACCAGGCAGCGCAGATCGATCACTTCGGCGTCGATGTCCTCCTCGGCCAGCCGTTCGGCGGCCGTCAGCGCCACGGGCACCATCGAGGCGAGGGCGACGAGCGTGACGTCGGCGCCTTCCCGTACGACGGCGGCCTGCCCCAGCTCGACGATGTGGTCCGGTGGCGCGGGCGGCCCCTTGGTCGCGAACAGTCCCTTGTGCTCGAAGAAGACCACCGGGTCGTCGCTGCGGATGGCGGCGGCCATCATGCCGATCACGTCGGCGGGCGTGGCGGGTGCCGCGATCTTCAGTCCGGGGACGGTGAACGCCCAGTTCTCGGTGGCCTGGGAGTGCTGGGCGCCGAAGCCGAGACCGCCGCCGTTGGCCGTGCGGACGACGAGCGGCACGGTGACCTGACCGCCCGTCATGTACCGGACCTTCGGTATCTCGTTGGCGAGGTAGTCCCAGCAACAGGCCAGGAAGTCGGAGAACATGATCTCCGCGACGGGCCGCATCCCGGTCATCGCGGCGCCCATCGCCGCTCCGACGATGGCCTGTTCGGAGATCGGCGTATCCCACACCCGCTCGGATCCGAACTCCTTGTGCAGCCCGACGGTCGTCTTGAACACCCCGCCCGCCGCGCCGATGTCCTCCCCCAGACAGACGACCGACGGATCGCGCCGCATCTCGCGTGCGATGCCCTCGGCGACCGCCTCGCGGTAGGTGATCACGTCCGCCACGCCGCACCTCCGTCGGCCCATACGTCGGTCAGCGCCTCCCGCCGATCGGCCGCGGGCGCCTGCTTCGCGGCCTCAACTGCCTGCTGTACGAGGCTGGTTGCGCGCGCGTCGGCATCGGTGACCGCTTCCTCGGGCACGCCCAGTTCGGTGAGCCGCCCGCGGGCGAGATCCAGCGGGTCGTGCTTCAGCCAGCGCTCGACCTCCTCAGCGGGCCGGTAGGTGGCCGGGTCGGAGCGGCTGTGGCCGAAGTGCCGGTAGGTCTGTGCTTCCAGCAGGCTGGGCCCGTCTCCCGCACGGGCCCGGTCCGCCAGCCGTCCCACCGCCTCCTGGACGAGGACCACGTCGTTGCCGTCGACGATCTCGCCGGGTATGCCGTACGCGGGCGCACGGTCCGCCGCGGGGTTCGCCACCGCGGTGACGTCGGCGATCGGCGTGTACTCCATGTAGAGGTTGTTCTCGCAGATGAACAGCACGGGCAGTTTCCATACGGCGGCCAGGTTCAGCGCCTCGTGGAAGGCGCCGATGTTGGTAGCGCCGTCGCCGAAGAACGCCACGGCGATCTGCCCGGTGCCGCGCAGCCGGGCAGACCAGGCGGCGCCGACTGCCATGGGCAGATGGGCGCCGACGATGGCGTACGAACCGAGCATGTTGCGCGACGCCTTGGTGAGGTGCATCGAGCCGCCCTTGGCCTTGCACAGGCCGGTGGCGCGGCTCATCAGTTCGGCGAGGCATTCCTCGGGAGTGGCGCCGCGGGCCAGGGCGTGGTGGTGGCCGCGGTAGGTCGCGAACACGTAGTCGTCGTCGCGGAGGGCCGCGCTCGCGCCGACCGCGATCGCCTCGTGGCCGGAGGCGAGGTGGGTGGTGCCCTTGACGAGGCCGGCCAGGAACAGGTCGTGAGCGGCCTTCTCCGTAAGCCGGATCACTGCCATCTGTTCGTAGAGCGCGAGGAGTTGACCCGCGTTCGTCGATGCCGCGCCGGTCATGACCCGCCCCTGCCCTCGGGGGTGTTGAGGTGGGACTGGGCCTCGCGCCGGGTGTTGAGCGCGCCGCCGACCGTCCAGTACTTGCGGCCCGCCACGAGCAGTTCCTCCGCGGGGAACTTGGTGATCACCTCGCAGCCGTCGGCGGTGACGACGACCTCCTCCTCGATCCGTGCCGCCGACCAGCCGTCGGCGGCCGGCCAGTACGTCTCCAATGCGAACACCATGCCCTCTTCGAGGACTTCGGGATGGTCGAGCGAGACGAGGCGGCTGAAGATGGGCTTCTCCCAGATGGACAGGCCGACCCCGTGCCCGTACTGCAGGGCGAATGCGGCCGTCTCGTCGGGGAAGCCGAACTCCTCGGCACGCGGCCAGACCTGGACGATGTCGGCGGTGGTGGCGCCCGGCCGGACCAAGGCGATGGCCTCGTCCATGTAGGCGCGGCAGCGGACGTACGCGTCACGCTGTGCGGCGGAGGCGCTGCCGACGGCGAACGTGCGGTAGTAGCAGGTGCGGTAGCCGAGGTGGCTGTGCAGAATGTCGAAGAAGGCGGGATCGCCGGGGCGGATCAGCCGGTCGCTGTAGACGTGCGGGTGGGGTGAACAGCGCTCTCCCGAGATGGCGTTGACGCCTTCGACGTACTCGCTGCCCAGGTCGTAGAGGACCTTGCTGACGAGCCCGACGCATTCGTTCTCGCGCACGCCGGGGCGCAGATAGCCGTACAGCTCCTCGTACGCCGCGTCGACCATCGAGCATGCCTGGGTGAGCAGGGAGATCTCGTCGCCGGTCTTGATGCGGCGGGCCTCCAGGAAGACCTGCTGGCCGTCGACGACGTCGATGCCCTGCTCCTTGAGGGCGTGCAGTACGGGCATCTCGGCCAGGTCGACGCCCAACGGCTCGCCCGCCAGGCCGTGTTCGCGCAGCACCTGGGCGATCTTGGCGGCGACGTCCTCGGCGATCCCGGCGTCGGGATGGAAGGCGCCCCTGAGGGTGGAGATGCCGGCGCGGGCGCCGGTGGGCGGGCCGCCCTTGCCGTCGCTGTAGTCGAGCCAGGGGTTGTAGAGCTGGTGGTGGCGGGCGGCGGAGCCGAAGTCCCAGACGACCGGTTCGCCGCCGCGGACGAGCAGCGCGAAGCGGATCAGCTTGTCCATGGCCCAGGTGCCGATATGGGTGGACGACATATAGCGGATGTTGGAGAAGTCGAAGCTGAGCAGGGCGCCCAGCTCGGAACGGTTCAGCGCGGCGTTCAGCCGGGCAAGGCGCTCCTTGCGCAGCCGGTCGAGGTCGACGCGCTCTTCCCAGTCGACGGCGTTGGGACCAAACGTACGGATCGCCATGGCGAACCTCCCCTTCGAGTGAACGACCGCCCGAGGGGAGTGTCAAGGCATACTGAACACAAACCAGACGCCGACCGCAGGTTCGTCGCCGTCGTTGCGGTAGCGGTGGGGCGTCGTCGACTCGAAGGACACCGCGTCGCCCGGGCGGAGCGTGTACTCCTCGAAGCCGAGGGTGAGCACCAGCTCGCCGGAGGTCAGATAGCCGTACTCCGTGCCCGGGTGCCGCATCAGTCCGCCCGTGCCGGAGGAGGCGCCGCCGGGCCGGTAGGTCACCAGCAGGAAGTCGACGTCCGCGCCGGGAACATGGCCCAGACGCTCCCATACGACGCCCGAGTCGAGCTCAAGGACCTCCCGCTCCTCGGCCCTGACCAGCGGCCCGATCCGGTGACCCGGGTCTGCGGCGAAGGCGGCGAGCGCGTGCAGGACGGTGCCGGGCGGACCGGCGACGGGCGAGGCGGCAGCCGGCACCGGCGCGCTCTCCTCCCCGTCGATGCCGTCGAAGCCGTCGTAGCCGTCGAAGAGCGACTCGACGGGGATGGAGAGCGCGGTGGTGATCGCGTACAGCGTGCTGACCGACGGCTGGCTCTTCCCGGTCTCGATCTGCGAGATCAGGCTCGCGGACACGCCGATCTCCCGCGCCAGGCCGCGCAGGCTCATGCCCCGCGCGGTGCGCGCCTGCCGGATGCGCGCACCGACAGGCGGCACGACCACTGGGGACACGGACGGCTCCTCTCGCGGGCATCGTTCGTTCCCATTGAACAGTTCCTATTGAACAGCGGGATCGAGCCGATCGGAGGGCCTGGCCGAGAACTATCGAATCTGTCCTACGACCAGGGCCCCGGCGTTTGCCTCGGATGTCCCGTTGATCTGTCCGGTTGATCATGTGATGCCGAAGAGGGTGAGGACGCGGTGGCGCTCGGTGCGGGCTCGGCGTCCGGCGGCGGTGTTGCCGTTGCCCGGCGAGTTCCGGGCAGGTCGCGGGCCGTGCGGTGCTGCTGGTGTCGCAGCGCGAGCGGGGCGTCGACAAGAACGTTTCACCGACGACAAGGGCCGACTGCTGTGGCTGTCCGCGGCCCGCGAGGGCTGACCTGCATGCGCTGGCATTGGCAGGTCAGCCCTCCGGCCGGTCGTGGCCCGGGAAGGTCACACCGTGGTTCTGGTCCACTGCTGGTTCGTGGCGCCGGTGCAGGTCCACTGGATGATCGCCGTGCCGTCGGCGGTGCTCCCGCCACTGACGTCGAGGCACTTCCCGCTGTGCCGCGCCGCCAGTTGCACGTAGTTGCCGACGTTGGTCAGAGACCACTGCTGGTTGGTGCCGCCGGTGCAGGTCCACTGGATGACGGCCGCGCCGTCCGTCCTGCTCGCGCTCTGGACGTCGAGGCACTTTCCGGTATTGCGGCTGACCACGTTGTAGTAGCCGTTGCCCGCGTCACGGAAGAACCAGTGCTGGTTCGCGGCCAGGGCTGAGCTCGACCACTGGATGATGCCGGCGCCGTCGGCGGTGCTGCGGCTCCTTACATCCATGACCTTGCCGCTGTTACGGTTGGCGATCGTTTCGTAGGGGCCCTCCGGCCCCGCGGTCCCGACGGCCGTCTGGACCACCGTCTTGATACTGCCGTCACCGTTGTAGTGCAGGTAATCCACGGCGATCGACCGGCGGAAGCTACCTCCGCCCGCAAGAGCCTTGTTCGCGTAGACCATGTACCACTTGTTGTTGAACTGCAGGATGGACGAGTGGTTGGTGTTCACGTTGACGTAGTCGAGCGCGACGCCCCGGTACGTGAACGGACCGAGCGGGCTGGGCGCGGTCGCGTACTGGATCTGTCCCGGCCAGCCGGTCGAGAACGAGAAGTAGTAGAGCCCGTTGCGCTTGTACATCCAGGGGGCTTCGGCGAAGCCCTGGCCGGGAGCACCGTTGACCGTGACGTTCATGATGGGGCCGCTGGTCGACATCATGTCCGCGTTGAGCCGGACGACCTTGGGCTGGCGGCTGCTGCCGAAGTACAGGTACGCCTGTCCGTCGTCGTCGATGAACGTCATCGGGTCGATGGGCTCTGTTCCGGTGTTCGCGTCGCGCGAGGTGTCGATGAGGGGTGTCCCGCGTACGTCACTGAACCCGGACGTGGGCGAGGTGCTGCGGGCAACACCGATCTTGTTGCGGTCCGTCGGCAGGTACAGGTAGTAGAAGCCGTTGCGCTGCGCGGCGGCAGGCGCCCAGGCCAGGCTGTTGGCCCAGCTGAAGCCGGTGAGGTCGAAGACCTGTCCGTGGTCGGTCCAGGTCACCCCGTCGGCGGAGGAGTACGAGCGCCAGTCCTTGGAGTCCCAGTACGTACCGCTGTTGTCGGAGTCGTCGGTGGCGTAGATGTACATGCGCCCGTCGAAGACGTGTGCCGACGGGTCCGCCACGAACCGGTCCATGTCTATGGGGTTGTCCGCCTGCGCCGGGGAGCCGGCGAGGAGCAGACCAGTGATCATCATGACCATGGCGGTCAGGGCACTTCCCGCGCGGCTGATCCGGCGCCGCAACGGAATCCGCCCGGGTGGCGTCCCGTCCGCGTGAGCAATCATGGGCGGTTTGCCGATTGATCTTGATCTGTCCCGGTGGGTCGGTGAATTTTCCATCCTCGTACTCCTGCTATCGGGGGGAGGGCGCGTTGTGGCCCGCCGAGCCCAGGGGCAGCCCAGGGTGGAGGCGGCGGGTGCGAGTGGGGAGCGTCAGCCGCAGGCGGGCCGGATGACGTTCCAGATGAGAGATGGTGCGGTCGGGTCGCAGACGACGGGTTCGACCGGTGGGTCGCTCACTGGGGCAGCTCTGCGTCCGGCTTCTCGAGGGCGTGGACGAGGAGCCTGAGCCCTTCCGTGGCCGCGGCGTCGAACGGTTGACGCGCGGTGGTCAGGCGAACCGCGTGGCCAGAGCTACCTCGCCGGACTCGACCTCCGAGCAGCGACCATCTGGTGGATCCGCAGCCTCCCAGCAGCCCGCGCGGGTGACGAGGGTCTGGGACGTGAAGAGCAGGCCGACGGCGGCAGATATCGCCGCCGGCCGGAGGGAACCACGGGTCGTGGCCACCGCGTGAGACGGGGCGCGGGCGGGGCTCGTCGTACATCAACGGCCCCTCCGGCGACTGTGTCAACTCCACGACCCACGGCGCCTGGAAGTACATCACCATCACCGACTGAACCCGCGTCCGTCGCGTCAGCTGGGCTTGAGGATGATCGCCTGACCGCCTGCGGGAGCCATCGCCACGTTCAGCGTGGTGGCTGAGGTGACCGTCCGGGTGCTGACCACGACCGGCGTCTGGTAGGGGCTGGCGCCCGGGGTGCCGTCGGCGTAGACGGTCGCCGTGTATGTTCCGCTGCCCAGGAACGTCAGCGGGATCGACAGGGTCCGGGACGTCTCGTTGGTCATCGCCCCGACGTACCAGGTGTCGCCGTGGCGGCGGGCGACGGCGGCGTACTGGCCGATCGATCCGGCGAGGGTGCGGCTCTGGTCCCAGGTGGTGGGGATGGCGTCGAACCATGGCAGCCCTGGCCAGTTGGACGTGTTGGCGTACCTGGACGGCGAGTCGTACCAGTACAGGAAGTTCAGCGGCTGGTAGAAGACCGCCGCCATGGCCATCTGGTGGACGTTGGTGGTCCGGTCCCGCGACTGGCCGTAGCAGATGGTGTAGTCCATCGGCCCGCCGATGTTGCGGGCGAACGGCAGGGTCACGTTGTGGCTCGCGGTCGGGAAGCGCTCGTTGCCGCGCACGCCCTCCATGTTGACCCAGTTCGGGTACGTCCGTTCGTAGCCGAACGGCCGCACGTTGTCGTGCATGTCCATCAGCAGGTTGTACTTGGCTGCCGTCCTGACCCAGTTCGTGATCTGGTTCGTCATCGCCTGGGTGCCGTCATTGACGAATCCGAGCTTGACGCCTTTGACGCCCCAGCTCTTGTAGAGGCTGAACAGGCTGTCGGGGTTGGTGGCCGCTACGCGGTCGACGTAGAGGATGACGCCGATGCCCTTGCTCGTGGCGTAGGAGATCACCGAGGACAGGTCGATGTCCGCTATCGGCTTCGTCGCGTCGGTGCCTCTGACGTCGCCGTACCAGCCGCCGTCGTACTCGATGAATTGCAGGCCACGAGCCACGGCGAAGTCGACGCCCGCCATCCCGGCGGCGGTGGTCAGCTGCACACGGAAGGCCTTGCCAGGCTTGATCCACGAAGTGTCGGCCAACGTGCTCGCGGGGGCCAGGTTGAGCACCAGCTCGGCGTTGTCGACCAGTTCGGCGTGGGTGGAGCCGGTCACTACCGCCCGCCAGGGCGTGGCGAACGGCGTGGTGACCGTCGAGGTCGTCTGGACCCTGTCCGAACCGCGGCCGGTGTGCTCCATCAGGTAGGCGGCGAGGGTGCCCTGCTGCCCGGACACGGAGCTGAGCATCAGCCGCGGGAAGTTGAGACGGGAGGATTCGCAGATGCAGGCGATCAGGCTGCCGCCGGCGTAGGTGGCGGTCAGCGGCAGGTCGGTCAGCGGGCCGGTGTCCGTGGTCGAGGTGCCCGTGGAGGGGATCGAGCCGGGCGCGACCGGGTTGTAGGGGTCCTCGTCACGCGCGCTGTAGACCAGGGTGCTGTCGGGGAAGACGAACGTGGTCAGCTCGTCGGCGATGGTGGCGGTGCCCTTGCCGAGCAGCACGTACCGGAAGGCGACGCCAGTCGGGTAGGCGCGGATCTGGATGCTGAAGTTGATCAGCGAGGCGGTGTCCTGGAGGTTCCAGCGCATCTCCTGGTACCGGTCGCGGACGGTCGCGTTGCGGCCGTACACCGGAGTCCAGGTGGTGTCGATGGTCCAGTGCTGGTAGTTGGTGATCACCGTGCCCGCGGCGCCGAGCACCGTCCCGTTGCTCAGCTTGAGGCCGAGAGCCGAAGTGTCGACCACCGTCACGCCTCTTCGCTTCGCCGACCAGCTGAGCGCGCCCGAAGTCAGCGACATCGTAATGGTGTTGCTGCCGTCGGGGGCCGTCGCGGTGACCGAGGCATCGGCCGCCGCGGCCGTCCCGGCGGCGCCGGCACCCAGCGCCGCGGCTCCCATGGTGACGGCGGCGCCCTTGAGGAGCCCACGCCGCGAGAGCCGTCCCGGGGCGCCGGCCGATGGCTGTTCAGGTATGGCGTGGCTCGCTGGATCTGCCATGACTCGTACACCTCTCCGTTGCATGCATGTCGATGTGAACACAAACAAACGAGGTTCAACGTTGCTGATCGCAGGCGCAGTTGGGCGCGCCCGGGAGTTCCGTCCTCAAGCTGGAGCCGCTCACAGCAGGAGTGTCAGGACAGGAATCCTTCGAGGACGAGGGTCGCCGCGCCGAGACTGACCGGGTTGCGGTCGATGGGGCAGAGACTGATCTCGGTGCCATCCCAGGGTTCGGCGAGTGCGTAACGGGCGGCGGTGGCGCGCACGTACGGCAGGACGGCGCTTCCCAGACTGTCGGCGACCCAGCCGGTGAGCACGATGATCTGCGGGTTGCACAGGTTGATCAGGTCGGCGATGGCGACGCCGAGGTACTGACCGGTCGTGGCGATCACCCGTTGTGCGGCGGGGTCGCCGGCCGCGTGGGCGGTGGCCAGGGCGTTGATGGTCGCCGTCTGGTCGTCGGGGTACAGGAGCGGGCTGTCCGGGTCGGTCTCCGCGAGGTGCTGCATGATGCCGGGTGCGCCCACGTAGGTCTCCACGCATCCGACGCATCCGCGGCGGCACTTGCGGCCGTCGATGACCAGGTTGGTGTGGCCCCATTCGCCGGCCGTGTTCGTGGCCCCGCGGTAGAGGGCTCCGTGGACGGCCAGGCCCGCGCCGACGCCGGTTCCCAGGGTGAGGACGGCGACGTCGTCGCGGCCGCGGGCGGCGCCGAACCACAGTTCGGCGACGGTGCTCGCGCGCAGCGGGTTGTCGAGGAGGACCGGCAAGTCAGGGACCCGTTCGGTGAGCAGGGACAGCAGCGGTACGTCGTCCCAGTTCCAGTTCGGGGCGAAGACAGAGGCCGTGCCGTCCGGCCCTACCTGGCCGGGAACGCTGACGCCGATCCCGAGAATCCTGCCCCGCTCCACCTGGGCCTGCGCGATCGCGTCGTCGACTCCGCGGACGATACGGTCCACGACGTAGCCCGGCGAGTTGGCGTGCGGGTGCAGTTCGTACTCGGCTCTGGCCAGAACCCGCAGAGCGGGATCGAAGACCTCGACGTGGACGTAGGTCTCGGCGATGTCGACGCCGATGAGCCGGGGGCCCTCGATGGCGGGCGCGAGAAGGTTCCGCGGGCGTCCGCCGCCCGAAGCCTGCTGTCCGATCTCGGCCAGAAGCCCCAGCTCGTGCAACTCGTTGACGATGTCGGAGGCGGTGGCCACCGACAGGCCCGTGGCCGCGGCGATGTCGCGCCTGACGACGGGCGCCGAGGCGATGAGATGCCGCATCACCGCGAAACGGTTGGTCCGGCGAATGTCCTGGTACGTCCGCTTCAACGACGCTGTCCTGTACTCGATGGGGCTGGGGCGCCTGATCGTATCCACGGGTGGCACGCCGTTGGAACTGCCGTGCACAGACTTTTTCTGGCTTGTTGACGAAGGGGTGTAGCGCGCATAACCTGCGTCTCGCTCCGCTCGCTGCAACCCCGTCAGCGGCAGGAATTTCCCCCTCCGATTGCGCGCCCCCTACCCCCGGGCTTCGCGTCGCGCTCTCACCGGCCGCACTCCGCGGCCGTCCACAGCGTCATCACCCGCCGTCGCGGCCCCGTCCCCAAGGTCCGGTCCCACACCCGTTCTCCACAGCAGAGGTGCCCATGTCCCCTGAGCAGAAGCCCAGCAGATCGTTCGGCCGCAGATCCTTCCTGCGCGCCTCCGGCACCGTGGCGGCGGCGGGATTCCTCGCCGCGTGCGGCGGGAACACCGGTCGCGGCGGCGGCTCCACCGGCGGTAAGGCGGCGATCAGCCAGTGGTACCACCAGTACGGCGAGGCGGGCACCCAGCAGGCGGCGCTGCGGTATGCGAAGGCGTACAGCAAGGCCGACGTGTCGGTGCAGTGGATCCCCGGTGACTACGCCTCCAAGCTCTCCAGCGGCCTGGTCTCCAGCAACGGCCCCGACGTCTTCGAGTTCCACCCCGACGTCCAGATGGCCAAGTCCGGGCAGATCGTGCCGCTGGACGACATCATCGCGGACGTGAAGTCCGACTTCACGGAGAAGGATCTGGCCGCCAACTCGGTCGACGGCAAGGTCTACGGCATCCGCATGATCGACGACCCGCAGTTCCTGTACTACCGCAAGAGCCTGCTGGAGAAGGCGGGCGTCCAGCCCCCGACCACCTTCGACGAGCTGATAGACGTCTCCCGCAAGCTCGACAAGGGCGGGGTCAAGGGCCTGTACCTCGGCCTGAAGGGCGGCAGCGACATCCTGGCCAGTCCCCTGATCTGGGCCACCGGAAGTGAACTGCTGACCGCCGACCACAAGGTCGCCTTCGACACCCCGGCGACCGTCGAGGGTCTGAAGAAGATGCGCAAGCTCTACACCAGCAAGACGCTGCTGCTCGGCGCCCCCACCGACTGGTGGGACCCGTCGGCGTTCATCCAGGGCCTGACGGCGATGCAGTGGTGCGGCTTGTGGGCGATGCCCGGCATCCAGAAGGCATTGGGCGACGACTTCGGCATCGTCCCCCTGCCCGGCATCGGCAGCGCCGGCCGCCCGGTGGTCTACAACGGCGGCTGGTCCACCTACGTAAGCGCCAAGGCCAAGGACGTCGACGCGGCCAAGGCTTTCGTGAAGTGGCTGTGGATCGAGCAGACGAAACTCCAGGAGGACTGGTGCACCTCCTACGGCTTCCACATCCCTCCGCGCAAGAGCCTGGCGGCGAAGGCCACCAAGCTGCAGAGCGGTACCGCCGCCGAGGCGGTGAAGCTCTTCGAGACCAAGGGGCACTACGACGACCCGTACTGGACCCAGGCCATGGTGACGATTTCCCAGGACATGGTGAACAACGCCGTGGTCAGCGGAAAGAACCCCGAGTCCGAGGTGGCCAAGGCCCGCACCCGGGTCGAGGCCGAACTCAAGAAGATCGCCTGAGGGGCCCTGACAGGCATGACGACCATCACCACCGGTGGCGCCCGTCAGGGCGCCACCGCGCCACCCGGCCCCGCGGCGAAGGCGAGACGTGACAGGCACGGGACGCGAGGCAGCACCCGCACCTTCTGGCTCTTCGCGGGCCCCTTCCTGGCCGGTCTCCTGCTGTTCGTCTACGTGCCGGTCGGCTGGAGTTTCTACCTGAGCCTCTTCCAGGCCCAGAACACGGTCACCCCGACGAAGTTCGTCGGCCTGGACAACTACGCGGACATCCTCACCGAAGGGCCGTTCACCGACAGCCTGTGGACCTTCACGCTCTTCGCGCTGATCGTCGTCCCTCTCACCTACGTCCTGGCTCTGGCGCTCGCGCTGCTCGTCCACCGCATCCGCGTCGCCCGTGCCTTCTTCCGTTCGGTGTTCTTCATACCCACCGCGTGCTCCTACGTCGTGGCCTCGATGGTGTGGAAGCTGTCGATCTTCAACGGGGTGCGCTTCGGTCTCGCCAACACCGTCCTGGGCTGGTTCGGGATCGAACCCATCGCCTGGATCGGCACCGTCTCCCCGCCCTGGTACTGGCTGGTGCTGGTCACCGTACGGCTCTGGCTCCAGCTGGGCTTCTACATGATCCTCTTCCTGGCCGCCCTCCAGCAGATCCCCAAGGAACTGTACGAAGCGGCCTGGACGGACGGCGCCCGACCCGGCTGGCAGACCTTCCGGCACATCACCCTGCCGCAGCTGCGCACCACCTCGGTCGCCGTGGTGCTCCTCATGCTGATCGCGGCCTACCAGGCGTTCGACGAGTTCTACAACCTGCTGCCCAACACCCCCTACGCACGGCCGCCGTTGGTCTACCTCTACTACACGGCCCTCGGGCAGGGTCAGGACTTCGGCCACGGCAGCGCCGGGGCGCTGGTGCTGTCGGCACTCATCACGATGGTGACGCTGCTGCAGGGCAGGATCTTCGGCTTCGGAAAGGCGGACCGCTGATGGCCACCTCCTCCACCACCCATGGCCGCGGCCGTCCACGCGCGGGGAGCGGACGGGCCGGCAGCGTCGCCGTGTACGCCGTCGCCGTCGTCGCGGCGCTGCTGTTCCTGGTCCCCTTCTACCTGCTGATCCGCAACAGCCTGGCCACCGACGCCGACATCACCGGGGCGAACTGGAAGCTCTTCCCGACCGTGCTGCACTGGGAGAACATCTCCGAGCTGTTCAACGACCCCGCCGTTCCCATGGCGCGCAGCATGTGGAACTCCCTCGTCGTCGGGGTGCTCGGCACCGCCGGACAGCTGCTGGTCTGCTCCCTGGCCGGCTATGCGCTCGCCCGCGTCCCGTACCGGCACGCCAACAAGATCTTCTATGCGGTGCTGGCCACCCTCATGATCCCCAGCGCGGTCACCTTCGTGCCCAGCTTCGTCCTCGTGTCGTCACTGGGCTGGGTCTCCTCCCTGCAAGGTCTGATCGTGCCCGGCCTGTTCAGCGGCTTCACCGCCTTCCTCTTCCGGCAGTACTTCCTCGGCTTCCCCAAGGAACTGGAGGAGGCCGCCCGGATCGACGGTCTCGGCAGCTGGGGCACGTACTGGCGGATCGTCGTCCCCAACTCCCGTGGCTTTTTCTCGGCGATCGCGGTGATCACCTTCATCACCAACTGGAACGCCTTCCTGTGGCCGCTGGTCATCGGCCAGGACCAGTCCAGCTGGACGGTCCAGGTGGCCCTGTCGACCTTCACCACCGCGCAGACCGTCAACATCCACGAGCTGTTCCTCGCCGCCACCGTGTCCATCCTGCCGCTGGTGCTCGTCTTCCTCTTCCTGCAGCGATACCTGGTCGAAGGCGTCGCGCACACCGGCATCAAGGGCTGACCGCAGAGCACCCCGGCAACCGTACAGAACGCCACTCTTCGCACCGATCCACCCCGGAGTGACCCATGCCCGACCCCGCCAGCCACCCGCCGCTCGCAGGAGCTATACATCTGGACCCCGACTTCACCGTTGGTGAGGTGAATCCGCGGCTGTTCGGATCCTTCGTCGAGCACCTCGGCCGCTGCGTCTACACCGGCGTCTTCGAACCGGACCACCCGAGCGCCGACGAGGACGGACTGCGCACCGACGTCCTGGCCCTGATCCGGGAACTGGGCGTCACCATGGTCCGCTACCCCGGGGGCAACTTCGTCTCCGGCTACCGCTGGGAAGACGGAGTCGGCCCGGTGGAGCAGCGGCCCCGCCGTCTCGACGGCGCCTGGCGGACCGTCGAGACGAACCGGTTCGGGCTGAACGAGTTCATGCGCTTCGCGGCCAAGGCCGCCGTCGAGCCCATGCAGGCCGTCAACCTCGGCACCCGCGGCCTGCAGGAGGCACTCGACCTCCTGGAGTACACCAACCACCCCGCCGGCACGGCCTTCTCCGAGCTGCGCCGCTCGCACGGCGTGGACAAGCCGCACGGCATCCGGCTGTGGTGCCTGGGCAACGAGATGGACGGCCCCTGGCAGCTCGGTCACAAGAGCGCCGACGAATACGGCCGCCTCGCCGCCGTCACCGCCAAGGCCATGCGCGACGTCGACCCCGGCCTGGAACTGGTCGCCTGCGGAAGCTCCAACCGCTCCATGCCGACCTTCGGTGCCTGGGAGGCGACGGTCCTGGAGCACACCTACGACCTCGTCGACTTCATCTCCTGCCACGCCTACTACGAGGAGAGCGACGGCGACGTCGACAGCTTCGTCGCCTCGGCCGCCGACATGGAGGCCTTCATCGACGGGGTGGTCGCCACCGCCGACCACATCGGGGCCAAGCGCCACTCCGGCAAGCGGATCAACCTCTCCTTCGACGAGTGGAACGTCTGGTACCAGAGCCGGCCGGTCAACAACACCGACACCCCGGACTGGAGCGTGGCCCCGCGCCAGCTCGAGGACGTCTACACCGTCACCGACGCCGTCGTGGTCGGCAGCCTGCTGATCACCCTGCTGCGCCACTGCGACCGCGTCACCGCAGCCTGCCTCGCCCAGTTGGTGAACGTCATCGCCCCCATCATGACCGAGCCCGGCGGCCCGGCCTGGCGGCAGACCATCTTCCACCCCTTCGCCGACGCGGCCCGCCACGGCCGCGGCCAGGTGCTCCGGCTCGCCCTGGACAGTCCCGTCCACGACACCGCCCGTTACGGCGAGGTGCCCCTGCTGCACGCGACCGCCGTCCAGCAGGAGGACGGGACGCTCACCGTCTTCGCCGTCAACCGGGACACCACGAGGCCGCTCGAACTCACCGCCGACCTGCGGGCGTTCAGCCCGGTGGCCGGGCAGGTGACGCATACCGCCCTGGCCGACCCCGACCGCCACGCGGCCAACACGCTCCACCACCAGGACCGCGTGACGCCGAAGCCGGTGACCGGCACCGTCACGGACGGCGGACGGCTGAGCGCCCTGCTGCCACCGATGTCCTGGAACACCATCACCATCCCGCTCGCCCTCTGAGCGGCCTCAGGATCCCCCTCCCACCGCTCGACCCGTGCCCCCGCACCATCCCCCGACCTCAACGGAGAGGTGACACCATGCCCGACATCACATCGCACCGCACACCGCCACCGCGCGCCCGATGGCGGACCACCCTCGTCACGCTCCTGACGCTGCTCGGCGGCCTCGCCGCCCTGCTCGTACCCGCCACGCAGGCACAAGCGGCCTCGGTGACGTTCACGACGGGTGCCGCACGGACCGACCAGAACGGCAACGCGCTCCAACTGCACGGCCTGGGCATCATCAAGGTGGGCAGCACCTGGTACGGCTTCGGCGAGGACAAGACCGGCAAGACGTCGGCGGACACCTCGTTCGAGGACATCACCTGCTACACCTCGACCGACCTCGGCAACTGGACCTACCAGGGCCAGGCCCTGAGCAGGCAGGCCAGCGGTGACCTCGGCCCCAGCCGGATCGTGGAGCGGCCGAAGGTCATCTACAACGCGTCGACCAGCACGTACGTGATGTACATGCACATCGACAGCACCAACTACTCCGACGCGAGGGTCGGCGTGGCCACCAGCAGCACGCCGTGCGGCCCGTACACCTACCGGGGCAGCTTCCGGCCGATGGGCAACCTCAGCCGGGACATCGGCCTGTTCCAGGACACCGACGGCACCGGCTATCTGCTGAGCGAGGACCGCAACAACGGCCTGCGCATCTACAAGCTGTCCGCCGATTACCTCTCCGTGAACAGCGCGGTGGCGGTGCTGGGCAGCAGCGGCAGTGGCAGCGTCGAGTCGCCCGCCATGGTGAAGATCAACGGCATGTACTACGTCTTCGGCTCCCACCTGACGGGCTGGAGTCTGAACGACAACGTATACGCCACCGCCACCTCGCTGAGCGGCCCGTGGTCGGCGTTCCGGAACTTCGCCGCTCCCGGCACCCGCACCTACGGCAGCCAGACGGCGAACGTCATCACGGTTCAGGGCACCTCCGGCACCACGTACATCTACGCGGGCGACCGCTGGGACACCTCCAACCTGGGCGCGTCGAAGCTGATCTGGCTGCCGCTGACCATCCGGGGCACGACGGTGAACCTCGGTCAGTACCCGACCTGGTCCCTCGACGTGGACGCCGGCACGTGGACGGCCGGCAGCGGGATCCCGTCGGAGGGGGTCCACACCCTGAAGAACGTCGGCAGCTCCATGCTGATGGACGTGTCGAGCGGGTCCACGGCAAACGGCGCCAAGATCATCCAGTGGCCGTCCACCGGCGGTACCAACCAGCAGTGGACCCTCACCCGGGTGGCGGACAACATCTACACGCTCAAGAGCGTCAAGAGCGGCCTGTGCCTGGACGTCCCGAGCAAGTCGACCACCGCCGGCGTCCAGTTGCACCAGTGGACCTGCAACGGCGGGACGAACCAGCAGTGGGCCCTCGACCTGACCGGCAGCTACACCGGCAGCAACTACATGCTGGTGGGCATCGGCAGCGGCCTGCACATCGGCGTCGCGGGCTCGACCACCCAGGGAGCGGCGGTGGACCAGGAGCTCGGCGGCAGCGCGAGCGCCAACAGCGAGACCTGGACTTTCTCCTGACCGCGTGCCCCGGCGACCCCGCCGTCGAGCGGGCCGCCGGGGCACGTCCCATACGGGGGAGCCCGCTGATACATCCCATGTTGCTGGTACGAGATGCGCGCCTCCGTGTGGCTCCGCTGCGCCTCGCCGTTCCCACGCGACTCATTCCTGTTCGGCCCGGACGCTGAGCCGCAGTGTCTGTGCTGTCCTGCGGACAATCAAGGGAGAATCCCCATGCCAGAACCGATCACCCGACGAACGGTGCTCGTCGGCATGGCGGCCATGACGGTCGCCGCCGCAGTGACCCCCACCCTGGCGGCACCCGCTCATGCCGCCTCCAGCCAGCCGTTGCCGCTCCCTCCGCTCCGCATACCCAAGGTAGACCTGGGCCTGGAGCAGCAGTCGGACGAGAAGACCCGGTGGCTGCAGGACGCAAAGCTGGGCATGTTCATCCACTGGGGTGTCTACTCCGGCCCGGCCAAGGGCGAGTGGTACATGGAGAACGCCGCCATCACCCCGGAGAACTACAAGAAGTACTTCACCGACGCGACCGGCGAGCAGTTCACGGCGAGCTCCTACGATCCGGCCGACTGGGCCCAGCTGGCCAAGGACATGGGCGCGAAGTACACCGTCCTGACGACACGGCATCACGACGGCTTCGCCCTGTGGCCGTCCACCCACCCGAACGCCTTCCACGCCGGACAAGCCCCGATGCAGCGGGACTTGATCGACGAATACGTCACCGCCGTACGCAACGCCGGGCTCAAAGTGGGCCTCTACTACTCCCCGATGAGCTGGCGCTACCCCGGCTACTACGACGTCACCGGCACCAATTGCCTGCCCAACAAGTGGGGATACACCACTGATCCCGCGCACAAGGAGAACGCGCGGATCATGAAGAACGAGGTGTACCAGCAGGTCAAGGAACTGGTGACCCAGTACGGCAAGATCGACGACATCTACTGGGACGGCGGCTGGCTGGGTCAGCGCGGCTCGGACGCGGACGCCGCCTTCTTCTGGGAGCCCGGCAAGTTCCGCGACAGCGCCAACGACTGGCCGGTGGACGCCACCTACGGCGAGACCGACTCCGCCACCGGCCGCCCTCTCGGCCTGATGGGCATGGTGCGCAAACACCAGCCCGAGGTCACGGTCAACCTGCGCACCGGCTGGATGGGTGACTACAACAGCGAGGAAGGCCCCTCCATCCCGACCGGCGCCATGCGCACCGGGCACGTGGCGGAGAAGAACTTCACGATCTGCGGCGCCTGGGGCTACAAGGCCGGCGCCCCCGTGATGAGCTTCGGCACGGTCATGAACATCCTGGTCAACTCCTGGGTGCGCAACATGACCTGCTTGGTGAACGTCGGCCCTGACCGTACGGGTGCGATACCCGCCGACCAGCAGGCCCTGGTGCGCAGGATCGGTTCCTTCCTGACCACCTGTGGCCAGGCCGTCTACGGCACGAGCAGCGGACCGTGGCAACCGGTGGACGGCCAGTACGGCTTCACGTGCAAGAACAACACCTTCTACGTCCACCTGCTGCCCGGCTACAGCGGTACGTCCTTCACCACTCCCCAGGTCGGGGACGCGCAGGTCACCCGGGTCTTCGACGTGGCGTCAGGCGCCGACCTGCCGTACAGCGTGGACGGCAACGGCAAGGTGACCGTCACCGGCATCAACCGCACCCGTATCCCCGAGGACAGCATCGTCGGCGTCACGCTGGACCGGACGGTGTACCCCACCGACATCGCCGCGGGCAGGGCCGCCGCGGCGAGCAGCGAGGAGACCTCCCAGGGCAACACCGCGGCGAAGGCGGTGGACGGCTCCACCGCCACCCGCTGGTGCGCGAACAACGGCAACACCGGGCACTGGCTGAAGGTGGACCTGGGGGTGGCCAAGTCGATCGCTGGTACGCGGATCGCCTGGGAGTCCGCGGACACCAATTACCGGTACCGGATCGAGGGTTCGACCGACAACAGCACCTGGACCACGCTCGCCGACCTCACCGCCACCACCGGCACCAGTCAGGTGCAGGTGTCCGTCTTCCGGGCTCAGGCACGATATGTGCGGGTGACCGTCACCGGTCTTCCCGCCGGTGTCTGGGCCTCGATCCGCAGCCTGGAGGTCTACGACCGTCCCTTCGGCGGGGACGGCGGCACGGTCCGGCTGGTGAACCGCAAGAGCGGCAAGGTGCTGGACGTCAGTGGCGCCTCGACCGCCGACGGCGCCGCCGTCATCCAGTGGCCGTGGACCGGCGGCACCAACCAGCAGTGGAAGCTGCTGCCCAACACCGACGGCTCCTACCGACTGTCCAACGTCCGCAGCAGCAAGGTCCTGCAGAGTCCGGGCGGATCCGCCCAGGGCGACGGACTGGACCAGTGGACCGACGACGGCGGCGACAACCAGTGGTGGAAGCTGGTGCCCTCCCAGACCAGCGGCTACCACCAGCTCGTCAACGTCCGCAACGGCTGGTGCGCCGACGTCAAGGACGCCTCCACAGCGGACGGTGCCAGGGTCATCCAGTGGCCCTCCGCCGACGGGTCCAACCAGGACTGGCAGATTCTCGCGCTGTGACGGCGCATCGCGGGGGCGTGCCGCGAGACGGCGTGCCCCCGCGGCGCAGCTCTCCCCTTCGACAGGCACTCCGAGCAAGAGCATGGGCATGCCTGACCTGCTGCTTGAGGTGGGGACGCCTGCGGGCCGGCAACTTGCCTGCGCCAACCGGCCGATGCCGTCGGGCTTGCTGGGGTGCTGCTTGCTGCCGGCCAGGCATTCCCACAACTCCCACGCGGGTCCGCCCTCCCCCACGAGCGCATCGGCCGCGACTTCCCACAGGCGGTCGTCGCCGGTGCCGGCCTCCTGGGCGTCGAAGAGGCGGGCGGCGTAGCGGGGAGGCAGGGCGACGGTCAGGTGCCGAATGCGGTCCTGGTCCGTCGACCCGATCGGCTCCGTCCTTGATGTACCGGGCGAGGTTGAGCTCCGGGGCGTTGAACCGCTCGTGGACCTCCTCGCCCCACAGGACACTCTGGGTGCCCTCGTGCTTGACCAGGCCCGGGTTGATGGCGAGCTTGAAGCCGCCCGGCAGCGGCTTGCCGTCGCGGTAGGGCAGGAAGTCCAGCGGGCTGGTGCCGTCGGCCGCGTAGACGACGCAGTCGGACAGGATCGCAATCGGGTACTGCCCGGTGAACCTAACCCCGACTACCCCAGTTACAGCACCATTCGACCAACCGGACATCCGAGGCAAACGCCGGGGCTCTGGTCCTACGACGCGCCGGGCGTCCAGTCGCCCAGCCAGTCCCCGATCTCCTGGTCGGCGGCCTGGGCATCGCTCAGCTGCGGCCGGTCGCCACTCGCGGAGCCGGAGCCGGGGCCGGTGTTCTTGTACTCGGCGAACCGGTCGTCCTTCCACGAGAAGCCGCTCATGTCGGTCCACGGAGCGGACTTGATCGCGCTGCTCAGGGACGTGTTACGGACCGTGGTCTGCGGGTCGAGAGCGGCGTCACCGCCCGCGTGCCAGGGGCGGCCCAGGTGGAAGCTGGACGCGGACACATCGCCGTTGACCGTGCTGTTGGCGATCAGGATGCCCTTGCGCCCTGCGGCCGTGCTGGGCGCCGTGACATAGCCCGCCGAGTCGCCGTTCCACCGCTTCTTCAGCGTGATCACCGACTTGTTGATCACCGCGCTGGCCCGGCCGAAGATGAAGTCGACGTTCCCGACGATGTAGGAGTTGTTGACGTAGACCCGGCCAAGCTTGTCTTTGGACTGCGTGTCCAGCAGCAGTGTGTCCTGGTCGCCGGTGACGATGACCCCGTCGAGGAAGACCTTGTCGGCCGCGGTGCGCAGGGCGACGGCCTGGTGTCCGTTCAGGCTCTGGTTCTTGGCCTCGTCGAAGTCGTTGGAGACGGTGAGGTTACGGGCCTGGAAGTTGTCGGCCTCGACGGCGACGGTCGCGCTGCCGCTGGTGCCGTAGTTCCCCGAACCATCCGGCTTCGGCGTCCCCGAGGCGTTGTTGAAGACGATCACGGTGTCCTTGCGGCTGGCTCCCGTGCCCTGGAAGGTCACATGCGGCTTGTCGCGCGGGACCTTGACCAGCTCGCGGTAGGTGCCGGGCTTGATGGAGATGACGACCCGTGAAGTGTTGTTCGCCGGTACGGCGTTGACGGCGGCCTGGACGCTGCTGAACTGTCCGCTGCCGTCCTTGGCGACGGTGAGCGTGGTCGCGGCGGCGTTCGCCTTCGTGCTCGCACTCGCCGTCGTACCGATGGAAGTCCGGGGACCCGCACCGGACTTGAGGAGCGCCGGGACGTCGGCCGCCTTGTCGAGGGTGTACTTGTAGAAGCTCTTCGGGTCGAAAGCCGTGCCACCGCTCTCGTTACGGCCGCTGGTGCCGGTGAAGACGTTGCCGCGCTGGACCACCGCCGCGGTGCCGTCCTTGGTGACGGGGTTCTTGAGCCCCTCGAAGACGCTGTTCTCCAGCACCATCTTCGTCTTGCCGCGCGCGTAGTTGCCGTAGGACGTGGTGATGTCCGTGTTCGGCACGTCCTGCAGGTAGTTGTTGTAGAGGTGCGCGTGGGCCACGTTGTCGGTGGACGGGTTGCGCTGCTCGGTCTCGCGGAACCAGTTGTGGTGGATCGTGAGGTCGGCCGTCGTGTTCTCGGTCCAGCCGATGCCGAAGGTCTTGTTGTTGTCGCTCAGCTTGTTCCAGGACACCGTCACATTGGTGGTGTCCTTGCGGCTGTCGATCAGGCCGTCGGCCATGTGCCGCAGGTCGTTGTGGTCGATCCAGACGTGGTGCGCGCCGTCCATCTGGATGGCGTCGAAGTCGTTGTCCTTGTCGTTCCACTCGCCGGCGTACGAGTCCCGGATCGTCAGGTTTCGGATGATGACGTTGTGGACCCCCTGGCCGAGGAAGAAACCTCCGCCGACGATCTGCCCGGAGGTACCCGAGCCGACGATCGTCTTGTCCGAGGCGACCTTGATCTCCTTGCCCTTGGGGTCCATGTTGATCGTGCCGGCCACGACGATGACGTACGGCTCCTTGGCCGTCGCGTACTTCTCCAGATCGGCAAGAGTCTTCACGGTGACGGTCTTGCCGCCCCGGCCTCCGTAAGTGCCGTTCTGCGCCTGCGAGTTGACCGACGCGAAGCCGTCGGCGACGTCATCGGCCCACGCCGGGGCCGCGGTCGCCGCCGAGGCGCTGCGCTGCGCGTCCTCGCCGAACACACCCAGATCCGTGCCGTACGCCATACCGGCCGCCGCGGCCACCGCCACCGGGATCCCGATCGACAGACCGACCCTGCGCCTGCGGTGCCGCGCTTTCTGCTGCTTCGCTTCCATTAATCCAACCGCCCTGGTGACATGAAGTCGTGCATTGCCGCAAGGCAGTTGCCACTCCGGGCGAAAGGGTTGCCGCATTTCTTGCCCCGAAATTTTCGGCACAGTGGAGGGCGTCAGCACGCTGTCGGCGCACCGTGAGAAACTCGGCGTGTGATCATCGAACGCGCGTACGCACATGTGTCCACGTACGAGGATGACAAGTGGCCCTGGTCCGTGCCCTGTGTTCGTCGGCTTCTCGCGGACGGGCTGCGGTTCACCGCTCCGGTGACCTTCCTGGTCGGGGAGAACGGTTCGGGCAAGTCGACACTGATCGAAGCCCTCGCGGAGGGCTTCGGGCTGGACTCCTGGGGCGGCTCGCACGACTGGCGTTATGCGAGCCATCGCGGCAAGTCGGTGTTGGGTGAGCGGATCCGCTTCGACGCGACGCCGGGTGGACGGCGCATGCTGGGCAGCTGGTCCGCCCGCAAGGGGTTCTTCCTGCGGGCCGAGACGGCTATGGACGCGCTGCACCGGGAAGGCTTCGCACCGGATTCCGTCAGTCACGGCGAGGGCTTTCTGGCTGCGTTCCGGGGGAAGTTCCTCCAGCCCGGGCTGTATGTGATGGATGAGCCGGAGGCGGCGCTGTCGTTCTCGTCCTGCCTCGAACTGCTCGGCCATATCGACCAGTTGACGCAGCAGGGCAGCCAGGTCATCTGCGCCACCCACTCTCCGCTGCTGACGGCGCTGCCCGGTGCGGACATCGTCGAGGTCGGCGAGCACGGCATGCACCGGGTTCAGTGGCGCGAACTCGCCCTGGTCGACCACTGGCGCCGCTATTTCGCCGACCCGCAGGCCTATCTACGGCATGTCCTCGACTGACCGGCTCCCTGTCCCTTGGTGTGATCCGTACGTGCTCGAGTCGGCGCTCGCTGACGGCAGCTCAGTTCTCGCTGACGGCGGCCCAGAACCGTTCAAGCGCGGTGGCCGCGGTACCCGGGTCCTCCAACATCCACCAATGGCCCACTCCCTCGAGCCGCTCGGTGCGGGCGCCGAGGCGGGCGGCCATCTCGTCGGAGGCCGCGGGGTCGTCGAAGGGGTCGAGCTGGGCCTGGATCACCAGCCCGGGTGCGGGGGCAGGGCCGGAGAGTTGGGCCGCGGCGTGGGCATACGGGTTGGGCGTCGCCGAGCGGTAGAGGGCCAGGATGCACGCGGCCATGGTGGCGTCCAGCCTCTCGCCCAGGGCCTCCGCATCTTCGGCGGGCACACCTGCCCCCTTGAGCTGCGCCGCGGGGCTCTCCGGGCTTCCCGGAGCGGCCTCGACCGAGGCCTTCGCCCACTGTTCCCCCGCTCCCGGTGTCTGCCAAAGCTGCGCGAACTCATGCCAGACGTAGTCCGGATGCAGGACGCCGGCCACGTCCATGGCCCAACTCCGCACCGGCACGGAGGAGTTCGTGGCCACCCGCGCCACGAACAGCGCGCCCCAGTCGTGCCCGACGAGGTCGAGCGGTCCATCGACCTCACGTAACGCCCGCTCCAGCCACCGGCTGTACTCGTCCATGGTCGCGCCGAAACCGTCGGGAACCGGCACGCCGAACCCGGGCAGGTCCAAGGCGATCGAGTCGGTCGAGAGGCGAGCCCGGAGCCGGTCCCACAACTGACCGGTCTCGGGAACACCATGTACGAACACCGCGGTCATTTCGCAACACCTCTCCCCCGGTCCACCGTCCCGTACGGGGACCACAGCGACACACCGTAGGCGCATGATGCGGCCGCCACCGGCAGATGTGGGGGGACGCCGGATGAGCACCGTACAGATCCGGCCTTGGACGTGTAGTCTAGGACCTGGACTATGAGTCCAGATTTAATTCATCCAGACCCTGGAGCACGCGATGTCGAGCGGCACCGACGAGCAGGACGCGATCATCGCCGCGCTCACCCCCGTCGTCGACGGCATCGCGGCGACGTTCGGCTCGTTCTGCGAGGTGGTCGTGCACGACTTCCGGCGGCCGGAGAAATCCGTGGTCGCCATCGCGGGCTCGGTCACGGGGCGCGCGGTCGGCGGGTCGATGAGCGAGATCGGGATGGGCATCCTCGCCCGCGGCGACGAGGCGAGCGACGAGCTGAACTACCTCACCCGCACCCGTACGGGGAAGATCGTCAAGTCGTCGACGATGGTCCTGCGCGACACCGCCGGCACGGTGTTCGGCGCCCTGTGCGTCAATCTCGACATCACGGCCGTCAACCAGGCCCACGCCCTGATCGGCGAGATCGCGGGGGTCGCCGCCGGACCGGCCGCCGTGCCGACCACGACGTTCGGCAACGACATCGGTTCCGTGGTGGACGCCATCGTCGACAGCCATCAGCTGGGGCAGAACAAGACCTGGTCCGAACTCGACCGCGCCCAGCGCCTCGAGCTGTTCCGCAGCCTGGACGAGCGCGGCGTCTTCGCCGTACGACGCGCGGTCGAGCAGGTCGCCGCCCGGCTCGGCATCTCCCGCGCCTCCGCCTACAACTACCTGTCCGATGCCAGGGCGACGCCGCACGCCTCCACGACGGACGGCACGGAGTCCGGCACCACCCACCCCGACGGAGCCCAGCCATGACGCACACTCCCCCGGTCACCCTCGACGACGTCCGCGACGCCGCCGCGCAGATCAAGGGCGTGGCCCACCGCACCCCCGTACTGCGTTCCCGCACCCTTGACGCGCTCGTAGGCGCCGAGGTCTTCCTGAAGTGCGAGAACTTCCAGCGCATCGGCGCATTCAAGTTCCGCGGCGCCTACAACACCGCCTCCCGCCTGTCACCGGAGCAGCTGGCCAAGGGCATCGCCGCCTACTCCTCGGGCAACCACGCCCAGGCCGTCGCCCTCGCCGCACGGGAGCTGGGCACCACCGCGGTGATTCTCATGCCCGAGGACACGCCGCAGTCGAAGATGGACGCCACGGCGGGTTACGGCGCGGAGATCGTCACGTACGACCGCTATACGGGCGACCGGACCGCCATCGGCGAGGCCCTCGCCGCCGACCGCGGCCTTGCGCTCATCCCGCCGTACGAGCATCCGCATGTGATCGCCGGGCAGGGCACCGCGGCGCTCGAACTGATCGAGGAGACCGCCGAGTTGGACGCGCTGGTCACGCCGGTCGGCGGCGGCGGGCTGATCGCCGGCAGTGCCACCGCGGCCAAGGGCCTGCACAGCGGGATCCGGATGATCGGCATCGAGCCGGAGGCCGGAGACGACACCAAGCGGTCCCTCGAGGCCGGCCGGCGCGTCTCCATCCCGGTGCCGCGCACGATCGCCGACGGGCAGGCGGCGGACATCCCCGGCGAGCTGACGTTCTCCGTCAACCAGCGCCTGGTCGACGACATCTTCCTGGTCACCGATGACGAGATCCGCGACGCGATGCGGTTCGCCTTCGAGCGACTGAAGATCATCGTCGAGCCCAGCGGCGCCACCGCACTGGCCGCCCTGCTGGCCGGTCGCGTCGAGCGGCTCCCGTCCCGCGTCGGCGTGCTCATCTCCGGCGGCAACATCGACGTCCGGCGCTTCGCCGAAGTGTGCGGGAGCGCCAGCTGAGTGGCGGAAAGTATGATCAGCGAATGTCTGACATGACCGAAACCACGCCCGGCTGGCTGAGTCCCGACGAACTCGAGTATGCGCGCGGCCGTATGCCGATCCTGTACGTCGAGGCCGTACCCGTGAGAGTCGACGACAGCGGCGAAGTCACCAGCATCGGGCTCCTGCTGCGCATCGGGCCGGACGGAACGGTCAGCCGCACGCTCGTCTCCGGCCGCGTGCTGCACCACGAACGCGTCCGGGACGCCCTCCTGCGCCACCTGGAGAAGGACCTCGGCCCGATGGCACTGCCCCAGGTGCCGGCCTCCCTGCAGCCCTTCACGGTCGCCGAGTACTTCCCGACGCAGGGGATCACACCGTTCCACGATCCCCGCCAGCACGCGGTCGCGCTCGCCTATATCGTCCCGGTGACCGGCGACTGCCGTCCCCGCCAGGACGCTCTGGACCTGGTCTGGTTCAGCCCTCAGGAGGCCTCGGAGGCACTGGTCCTGAGCGAGATGCCGGGCGGGCAGGGAGTCCTCCTCAGGCAGGCTCTCGCCCATGTCGGCTGCCTGTCCTGAAGGACCCCGTGATGCTCACGGAGACGCCGAAGTCCCCGGCCGGGTCGCCGACTGGGGCTGGCCCTTCGACCCCCGGCAGCGACGGCATCGCCCACTCGATCTGTATGCGGTGATCCTCCGTGGTGCCGGGCGGGGATGTCCTACCGGGCTTGGCCGGAGCCGTAGTGAAGACCGTTGCCCGGGAGGTGTCGGCCCTTGGCGCTGCTGTGGTTCCAGATGCGTCGTCAAACTCCACCGCTTACAGTTCGCCACGGTGTATGGCGACGCGGACGGCCGAACGATCGACTCTGCACCGTCTGCAGCGCGGCATCACGCGGGCGGTCGTGGGCCTGCGGTCGTGTTCAGGCCGCCCAGGAGCAGGTCGAGGCCGGTGGTGAATTGGTCGCGGTCGTCGTGGTCACGTAGTTCCGTGGTGGTGCGCGTCAGGAAGGGGTAGTCGGCGGGGTCGAGCTTTTCCCAGTGCTCGGCGGTCCGGGTGAGGAAGGCGTCGCGACTGGTGGTCGCGCCGGCGCTGGTGCGTGGGGCGATGATCACGAGCTGACCTTCGCCCACGGCGCGGCCGTGACCAGCAGTCTCCTCGTCGGTGCCGACGGCGCCTGGTCGAAGGTCCGCCCACTGCTCTCCGATGCCAAGCCCGCGTGCACCGGCACGACGTTCATCGACACCTACCTGCACGACGCCGACGGGCGGCACACCGCGTCAGCCGAGGCGGTCGGTGTGGGCCGATGTACGCGCTGCCCCCGGGAAAGGGGATCATCGCGCACCGCGAGGCGGGGAACATCCTGCACACGTACGTCGAGTTGAACCGCCCCGCCGAGTGGATCGCCGACATCGACTTCGCTGATGCCGCCGCGACTGCTCGGGTCGCGGCCGAGTTCGACGGGTGGGCTCCGGAGCTCACGGCGGCGCTGATCACCGACGGCGAGACCGCTCCGGTCGCCCGCGTGATCCACACCCTCCCGGACGGACACCGATGGGAGCGCATGCCCGGGGTGACGCTCCTCGGCGATGCCGCGCACCTGATGCCGCCGTCCGGTGACGGCGCGAACCTGGCGATGTTCGACGGCGCGGAACTCGGTAAGGCAATCGCCGCTCACCCCGACGACTTCGAGGCGGCACTCACCGCCTACGAAGGGGCGCTGTTCCCCCGCACCGAAGCCTTCTACGCCGAAGCGCACGAAATGCTGGACCTCTGTCTCGGCGACCGCGCGCCGTTCGGATTCATCGACCTCTTCAACGGTGGTCCCCAGGGTCAGGACGGGGCACGGGGGTAGCCCTGAGCAACACCGCCGAATACCGGGCCGTGACCCACAATCATCGTGATGTAAATCACGGCGAGCCCTGGCATCGGGAAGCGGAAGCCCGAGCGTCCTCTTCTCACGGGGGATCAAGCACCTTTTGTGCGGGCGGAAAACGGCGGCCATAAGGGAGAGAAGCACCTGGGGCGGGCCCAAAGCGTTATCCCCTGGGGACGGCCTGCCTGTTCGGCACCACATTCCGGTAGAGCCACGGCGGTACGGCCGCCTGACTCCGAGACAGGGGGAACCGACGTTGCGCCGTGGGTACAAGTGGGTGGACCGCGAACTGGCTCGAATGGATCCGGAGACCGATTGGGAGCGGATGATCTCGCTCTACGTCAGCCACCGCGTCCCGGAGTTCGCCCTGGCGATGATGGTCTATCCGGGCACCATGCGCATGATGCAGCCGAGTATGGGGGCCGCCACCCTGGCCCACACCTCGAAGCTGGAGACGAGGCCCCACCGGCGTTTCCAGGACGGCAACGACTTCCTGATGGCCTGGATGGTGGACGGCTTATCCAGCGCGGCGGGCCGCAGGGCCGCCGAACGGCTGAACCGCATCCACCTGACCGTCGCCCGCAGGACCCCGCAACTGCCCGGCAACTTCGACCACATCGACGACTTCATCTATCCCCTGGTCCTGCTGGCCACGTTCGGCGACCGCCTGCAGACCTCGCTGGGCCTCCCCGGCATGAGCGAACACATGAAGATCGCCTGGCACCGCTGGGCGCAGGCACTCTTCCGCCTCCTGGAACGCGAGTCAGGCCCCTTGGCCGACGAGGCGTTCCCTGAGGACTGGAACGCGATGACCGAATTCGCCTTGAAGTTCGACTCCCGGCCGTACAAACAGACAGAGTCCGGCCATCGTGTGGCGACCGCAATGATGGACTTCTTTGCCGAGCACTGGTTCCCTGCACCCTTTCGGGCGTTCGGCAGGGACCTGACCCGGTACCTCGCCGGCGAGCAGGTCTGCCGACTCCACCGGATCGGCTGGATCAGCCCCCGCCGCGAGCGTGTCGTCCGCGTCTTCCTGAAGTCCGCGTTCCGCGCTCAGCGCCTTCTGCCCGACTACCGCACGCCGCTTCCCGAGCGCCTCCAGCGGACCCGGCGCACCCACGCACAGCTCAAGAAGCTTGAGCCCTAAGGAGAGTCGAGGGTCTGGCCGCCGCCCAGCACAGTCTCGTCGGGCATCGGCACCCACAGGTCCCGCGGGACGACGACATCCCCGCTGAGCGGGTACTGAAGGCGCGGCAGCCGCTGGACGAGACGGCTGCCCCTCCGGCCCGCTTCGCCATCGGCAGCCGGCCGACGGCTTCGTGCGCTCCAGAGCGCACTTGCCGAAATCGGCCATGGTGTTACGCCTCGCCCTGTGGCTCCGTGGTCGTGACCGGATGGAGCCCGGTGAGTGTCGAGAGGATGGCGGGCGGCCCCTGGACGGCGGTGCGCTGCATATGGTGCAGCACGCTGCGGATGCCGCCGAGTTCCTCGCCGCCGCCCGCCCGGCCGGGGCCGCCGTGCACGGTGTGCGGGAGCGGCGAGCCGTGGCCAGTGGACTCCCCGGCGTCGGTGCGGTCGAGGAGCAGCAGGCGACCGTGCCACGGGGCGGCCCCGAGTACGGCCTCACGGGCGAAGCCGGGATCGTGGGTGACGACCGAGCCGACGAGGCTGCCCTCGCCGCGCGCGGCCAGCGCGATCGCGTGGGCGGCGGTCCCGTCGTACGGCAGAAGGGTGGTGACGGGGCCGAACGCCTCGACCTCGTGCGGCTCGGCCCGGTCGGGGTCGTCGCAGCGCAGCAGCAGCGGAGGGAGGAAGGCACCGCGTTCCCTGTCGCCTTCCAGGACCTCGAACCGGTCGGGGTCGCCGTGGACGAGGCGGGCCGCCGCCGTGAGCGCCTTGAGCGCGCGCAGCACCTCCTCCCGCTGCCCGAGTCCTGCCAGCGGGCCCATGGTGACGGCGGGATCGGCGGGGTTGCCGACACGCAGGTCGGCCAGCTTGGCGCGGACCGCTTCCTGTACGTCGTCGATGAGGCCGGCGGGCACCAGAGCGCGGCGGATCGCGGTGCACTTCTGCCCGGCCTTGACGGTCATTTCGGTGACCAGGGTCTGCGTGAACAGGTCGAACTCGGGGGTGCCGGGGGTGGCGTCGGGACCCAGGACCGCGCAGTTCAGGGAGTCGGCCTCGGCGTTGAAGCGGACGGCGCAGCCGGCGACGGCCGGGTGGCTGCGCAGGGTGCGGGCGGTCGCGGCGGACCCGGTGACGCTGAGCACGTCCTGTCCCGTGAGCGCGTCGAGAATGCCGTCCGGCGGGGCGCAGATCAGCTGGACGGCGCCTTCGGGGAGGATGCCGGACTCGACGATGCGGCGGAACACCAGCTCCGTCAGGTAGGCCGTCTGGCCCGCGGGTTTGACCACGGACGGCAGGCCCGCCAGCAGAGCCGGCGCGAGCTTCTCCAGCATGCCCCACACGGGGAAGTTGAACGCGTTGATCTGCACGGCCGCACCCTGCCGCGGCACATGGACGTGGCGTACGGCGAAGGTGCCCTGTTTGCCGATCGTTTCCATGTCGCCGTCGGGCAGGACATGCCCGTCGGGCAGCTCTTTGGTGCCCTTGCTGCCGTAGACGAAGAGCACCGCGATGCCGCCGTCGACATCGAGCGCGGAGTCGCGGCGGGTCGCTCCGGTGCGGGTGGACAGTGCGTGGAACTCGTCCGTGTGGGCGGCCAGGTGCTTGCCCAACGACTTGATCAGACCGGCACGTTGATGGAAGGTCAGCTCCCGCAGTGCCGGGCCGCCCACCTCCCGCGCGTGGCGCAGTACGGCCGCGGCGTCGACGGCTCGTTCCGAGAGCCGGGCCACCTCGGCGCCGGTCGCCGCGTCCAGCAGGGGGCGCCCCTCGTCGGGTGCCTCGTACCAGTCACCGGCGAGGTAGCTGTGCAGTTTCGCGGCCACGGCGGGTCCACCTTTCGTGCTCTCAGGGGTCGATGGCTCTCAACGGTCGATGCGCCGGAGATCACGCCGGTAGCGCGCGCCGGCGTCCCGGTAGGTGCGTACGGCGTACTCCACCCAGGAGGGATCGACCGGTGTTCCGCGTAGCCGTACCGGGACGCCGAGCGCCATGGTCTTGGGCGGGACCTCGAAGTCCTCGGGGACCAGGGCGGCGGCGCCGACCACCGCGCCCTCCCGCACGGTGGCCCGGTTCAGGACGATGGAACCGGACCCGATCAGGCAGCGGCGCTCCACGGTGCAGCCCTCCAGGTGGGCGTTGTGGCCGACCACGCACTCGGGTCCGATCACGGTCGGCCACTGCTCGGTGGTGTGCAGCACGGTTCCGTCCTGGATGCTGGTGCGGGCGCCGACCTCGATGCGACCGCCGTGGTCTCCACGCAGGACCGCCCCGGGCCAGGCGCTGGCCTCCGCGCCGATCGACACGCACCCGATCACGACGGCGTCCGGGTGGACGAAGGCGCTGGGATCGATGTCCGGCTCGTCGGGTCCGAGGGCGTAGACCGGCATGGCTGCCACCTCGCTCGTTCTGGTCGGCGGCCCGCCGACGCGACTGACACTCTACTGATAATTTCCGTACCGACAAGATATTGTGTAGGAAAGGGCGGGCTTCCCTGAGGAGAGGCTTCGGTCCGGGCCGTCGTGCCGGAGCGCCCTGGATACGCTGATGACGTCGATGTCACGCGACGGCGTGATACATCGGATCGGCCGGCAGCAAGGGAAGTGAAGGACGATGGTGGATCGTGCGTCGCGCGGACCGGGCCGGAGGGAGCGTGCCGACCAGGCCGCAGCGGGGAGCGCACGGCCGGTGGTCAGCCGACGCCGGGAGGTCGGTGACGTCAGCGCGCGGTCGCTGCTGATGACCATGCTCGGCGAGTACGTACTGCCCAAGGGCACGCCGGTGTGGACCTCCGCGCTGGTGGATGCGCTGGCGATGTTCGGTGTCGAGGAGAAGTCGGCCCGCCAGTCGCTCGCGCGGACCGCGGCAGAGGGCTGGCTGGCCTCCGAGCGGATGGGACGCCGCGTCCGCTGGGCGCTCACCCCACCGGGGCGGCGACTGCTGACCGAGGGCGCACAGCGCATCTACGACTTCGGCAGCGGAGAGCGCCCTTGGGACGGCACCTGGCTGGTGGTGCTGGTCTCGGTGCCGGAGGCCAAGCGGGATCTGCGGCATCGGGTGCGCACCCGGCTCACCTGGGCCGGCTTCGGCTCCCCGGAGCCCGGGGTGTGGATCACGCCCCACGCCGACCGTGAGGCGGAGGCGCTGGGCGTCCTGAAGGAACTCGGGCTCGCCGACGACGCGATGTCCTTCACCGCCACGTACGGCGCTGTGGGCAGCGAGGCGGCCATGGTGGCCCGAGCCTGGGACCTCAGCGAGGTGGAGGACCGCTATGAGGCGTTCATCGACGAGTTCACCGGGCTGCGCCCCGCCGACGGCGCCGCCGTCCTGCATGCGCAGACCATGCTGGTGCACGAGTGGCGCCGCTTCCCTTTCCTCGATCCGCGGCTTCCGTCGAAGCTGCTGCCCGCCAACTGGAGCGGCGCCAAGGCGGCGGACCTCTTCCACAGCAGGCACGCCGAGTGGAATCCGTTGGCGCTGCGGCGCTGGGAGGAGCTGGCCGAGGGGCACGGCGAGAAGTGAGATCGCGCGGACGCACCGTACCGACCCGCCGGGCTTACCGCTGACCCATCGTCATGTCCCTACACTCGTCATGTCCTTACACTCCGAGGCCCGGGAAGACCTTGGCCGCGTTGCCGGACAGCACGGCGCGCACGGTGTCCGCGGGCAGGCCCAGCGCACGCAGCGCGGCGATGTTGCGGGAGGCGCCGGGCACCCCCGGCCAGTCGGTGCCGAAGATGCACCGGGTGGCGAGCCTCGCCAGGCCGAACCGGGCGTAGTACTCGGGCAGTTTGCGCGGGGGCAGTCCGGCGAGGTCCAGCCAGACGTTGGGCCTGGCCAGGGCGAGGAACGCCGCGGTGTCGTACCACCAGCCCCGCCCGCCGTGGGCGAACACGAACTGCACGTCCGGGAAGTCCTCCACGGCGTCGAGCAGAAGCTGCGGATCACCGTACCGGGCGCGGGCGCCCGGGAAGCTGGAGGTGCCCGAGTGCAGGACGACCGGGACGCCGCGCTCGGCGCAGAGCGCGTACAGCGGGTAGAACTCCTTGTCGGCCGGGTCGAATCCGCCGTGCACGGGGTGCAGTTTGAGCGCGACCGCGCCCAGGTCCAGCTGGCGTTCGGCCTCTGCCACCAGCGGGTGGTGCAGGTGCGGATTGACGTTTGCCACCAGGCGGAAGCGGACCGGGTTGTACGCGACGATCGGCAGCAGGTCCTCGATCGGCTGGATCCCGGTGGCGCGTGGGCTGTACTCGCAGAACAGCAGCGCACGGTCCACGCCCTCGGACTCCAGCAGGGCGTCCAGCCGCTCGGGAACGGGGTCCCCCCGCTCGTCGTAGGCGTCGCGCCACGGATGGTCGCCGGAGAACGTGTCCGCCCACTCGAACCAGGCCGGTTTGAGTGTGGACAGCCTCGGGGCGTGGACGTGCGCGTCGACCACGATCTCGCCGTCGATCACGGCGCCTCCCTCACAGAGTGCTCAGCCGCGCGGGTCGTACCCGGCGACGAGTTCGGTGTCCGCGCCGACCGGGCCGTGGCCGACGGCGCCGCCCGGCAGGCCGATCGGCTCGTCGCGGCCCGGCAGGGACTCGGTGAAGAACCGTTTGTTGTCGGCGACGAAGTCCTTCAGCTCCGGCGGCACCCGGCGGTCCTGGGAGATCGCCTGGACCGGGCAGACGGGCTCACAGTTGCCACAATCGATGCATTCCATCGGGTTGATGTAGAGCTTGCGGTCGCCTTCGTAGATGCAGTCGACGGGGCACTCCTCCATACAGGAGCGGTCCATGACGTCGATGCACGCCTCGGCTATCACGTAGGGCATGGGCTATCGGTCCTCTTCGGTGCTACGCGACGGCGGGGGCCGCCGTGGATACGTCGGTGGAGTGGCCGGGGAACACCGGCTGCTCGGGGTCGATGTGGTGCGCGGCGTTGTTGACGGCGGTCGCCGCCTCCCCGAAGCCGACCGCGATCAGCCGCACCTTGCCGGGGTAGTCGTTGATGTCTCCGGCCGCGTAGACCCCCGGGAGAGAGGTCCGCATGGCCGAATCGACCGGGATGTGGCGCCGGTGGGCGATGTCGATGCCCCAGCCGAGCAGCGGGCCGAGGTTGGCGGTGAAGCCGAGGGCGGCGATGATCCCCCGGCAGGGCAGGCGGTGCGTCTGCCCGTCGCGCCGGGTGACCTCCACAGCCTCGATGTCCCCGCCGTCGCCGATGACCTTCGTCAGCTCGGCTTCGGTGAGGATCTCCACGCCCGCGGCCCGTACGGCGGCCACGGTGGCCGGGTGCGCGCGGAAGGTGTCGCGGCGGTGGACCAGGGTCACCGAGGCGGCCAGCGGGTGCAGGGTGTCGGCCCAGTCGAAGGCGCTGTCACCGCCCCCGACGATCACCACGTCCCGGCCCGCGTAGTCGTCCGGCCTGCGCACGAAGTACGCCAGTCCGGCGCCCTCGTACGCGGCGGCGGCCGGCAGAGGGCGGGGCGTGAAGGTGCCGATGCCGCCGGTGATGAGCATGGCCCTGGCCCGCACGCGCGCCCCTTGGTGCGTGGTCACGGTGAAGGTGTCCGGCCCGCCACCGGCCCCGGGGATCCGCTCCATCGTCTCGGCTCGGTGGCCGAGCAGATGGCACGGGTCGTACGGTGCGGCCTGCTCCAGGAGCCGGTCCACGAGCTCACGTCCGCGTACCGCCGGGAATCCGGCGATGTCGAAGATCTGCTTCTCCGGGTACATGGCGTTGATCTGGCCACCGGGCTCGGGCAGCGAGTCCAGCACGGTCACCGACAGACCGCGGAAACCGGCGTAGTAGGCGGCGAACAGGCCGGTGGGGCCGGCTCCCACGATGAGCAGATCCGTGCTGTGATCCGCGGGGCACGGGGACATGCACGTCCTCCTTGGTGCAGGGGGAAGAGAGTGGCTTGCCGAGTGGCGGGGAGCGAGTGGCAGGGAGGACGTCAGCTTGATGTCGTCGGCGACGAGGGCGCCTCTGCCCAGGAACCGTCGCGGACCATGGCGCGCAGCACGTTGCGGCGGATCTTGCCGGTGGGCGTACGGGGCAGTTCGGGCAGCCCGATCACCCCGCGCGGGCGTTTGAAGGCGGCCAGGCCCTCCCGGCACCAGGCGACGAGGGCGTCCGGGTCGACCTCACGCCCGGGCCTGGGCACCACGCAGGCGACCGGCTTGTCCAGGCCGTCCGCGTCCGGTACGCCGACCACGGCGACCTCGGCCACGTCCGGATGGGCGAGGAGTCGCTCCTCCACCTCGGCGGGCGCGACCCAGATGCCGCCCGCCTTGAGCAGGTCGTTGGTGCGGCCCATGCACGTGTAGGTGCCGTCGACGTTGCGGATGTAGGTGTCGCCGGTGCGCACCCAGTCGCCGAGGAAGACCTGACGGGTGGTCTCGGCCCGGCACCAGTAGCCGATGGCCGCGGACTCACCGCGCACGTACAGCTCGCCCGGTGTGCCGTCGCCCTCCACCACGTGGCCCTCGACGTCGCGCAGCTCCACCTTGTACCCGGGGACGGGTTCTCCGGAGGAGCCCGGGTGGACGCGGCCCGAGCGGTTGGAGATGAAGATGTGCAGCATCTCGGTGGACCCGATGCCGTCGAGCACCTCCACACCGAACTGTTCCAGCATCCCCTCGTACATCCGCGCGGGCAGCGCTTCTCCGGCCGAGACGCCCACCCGCACCGTCGCGAAGGCGTCGTCCGGGATGTCGGCGCTCGCGAGCAGCGGCCCGAAGAAGCTGGGGGTGCCGAACAGGACCGTGGCCCGGTCGCCGGCCGCCCGCTTCGCGAACAGCGTGGGAGAGGGCCTGGAAGGTTCCAGCAGTGCCGTTCCGCCCGCCGCCAGCGGGAAGAACAGCGAGTTGCCGATGCCGTATGCGAAGAAGAGCTTCGCGACCGACAGGCATCGGTCCTCCGGGCCGATGCCCAGCACCCGCTGCCCGTAGTTCTCCGATACGAACCTGATGTCGACGTGGCGGTGCATGGCCGCCTTGGGCGTGCCCGTGGTACCCGACGTGTACAGCCACAGGGCGGGCGAGTCCGGCCAGGTCGGATACGGCCCGTCGTCCATACCGGTGCCGGCGTCCAGCAGTTGCTGCCAGGTGCGGCCCTGGACGTGGCCGGGCAGTCCTGTGCTGTCTTCTCCGGTCAGGACGGCGTGCTCGACCTCCGGCGCCTGCTGGAGTGCCGCGCGTACGACCGGCGCGAACTCGGCGGAGCCCAGCACCACCCGGCAGCGCGCGTCGGCCACCAGCTTGCCCAGCTCCGGACCGGTGAGCATGGTCGAGGCGGGGACGGCCACTGCGCCGATGTGGAAGGCGGCGAGGATGCCGGTGAAGAGCTCGATGTCGTCCACCATGCACAGCAGGACGCGCTCTTCCGGGCGTATGCCGAGGGCGCGCAGCCCGGCTGCCACGCGGCGGACCTCCGCCGACAGCTGCTCGTAGGTCAGCGTGCGTGTGGGAGTGACGAGTGCCGTGCGGGCGCCGTTGCCCTCCCGCACGTGCCGGTCGACCAGATAGTCCGCCGTGTTGAACGCCTCAGGCATCCGGCTCACCTCACACCAGTCGGACGTACTCGTAGTCGAACGGTTGGCCGTTGATGCCGTTGACCGGCGGTGCGACCCAGCTCGCGATCTTGCCGCGTTCGTACACAGGCTGCATCAGCGACCGTACGAACGCCAGGTCCTCGGCGGTGGGCAGCCAGTGGTGGCGGCCGGCCTCCCAGGTCCGCTCGTCGACGATCGTGCCGTCGGGGGTGACGTGGTGGCCGGCGGCGAGGCCGACGTTCCGGTTGAAGCCAGGGTGCGGCAGCTTCAGCCGGAAGCTGATCCCGTGCTCCTCCAGGATCCGGTTCCAGCGCTTGAGGCCGTTCTCGCAGTCGGAGATGTACTCGTCGCGCAGGTCCAGGTTGAGGGCGAGCAGCGCGGGGACCTCGTCCTGCGACCAGGTGCCGTCCGCCAGCGGTTTGTCCAGGAAGGCGCTGTGGTCGGTGAGCCGGTGGTCGTCCTTGCGGCGCTCCTCCTGCCAGCGGCCCTTGAGCCCGGCGGTGTAGTAGTTCGCCGCGTTGGTGGAGGTCTCGCTGCCGAAGAGGTCCAGGGAGACCGTGTAGTGGAAGTTGATGTACTTCTGGATGATGTCCAGTGGGATGCCGCCGCAGGCGGCGATGTCCAACGTGTCGTGCTCGCGGACCAGTTGGGCGCTGCGGGTCACCACGCGGTCGACGCCGGTGGTGCCCACCATCATGTGGTGCGCCTCTTCCTTCAGCATGAAGGTGCAGGTCCGCGACAGCGGATCGAAGGCGCTCTCCTTGAGCGAGCCGAGTTGGTACTTGCCGTCCCGGTCGGTGAAGTACGTGAACATGAAGAAGGCCAGCCAGTCGGCGGTCTCCTCGTTGAACGCGCCCAGGATGCGCGGCGAGTCGGGGCTGCCGGAGTTGCGGTGGAGCAGCGCCTCGGCCTCCTCGCGGCCCTCCCGGCCGAAGTAGGCGTGCAGCAGGTAGACCATCGCCCACAGGTGCCGGCCCTCCTCCACATTGACCTGGAAGAGGTTGCGCAGGTCGTACAGGCTCGGGGCGGTCAGGCCCAGGAGGCGCTGCTGCTCGACGGAGGCCGGCTCGGTGTCGCCCTGGACGACGATCAGCCGTTGCAGGTCGGCGCGGTACTCGCCGGGCACCTGCTGCCAGACCGGCTGCCCCTTGTGCTCGCCGAAGGCGACGCGGCGGTCGGGGTCGCGCTCGGCGAGGAAGATGCCCCAGCGGTAGTCGGGCACGTTGACGTGGTCGAAGTGGGCCCAGCCGTCGCGGCCGACCGACACGGCGGTACGCAGATAGACGCCTCGGTTCTCCAGCTCCGGGCCCATTTCGCCCCACCAGTTGAGGAACTTGGGCTGCCAGCCCTCCAGCGCCCGCTGCAGACGGCGGTCGTCGGCGAGAGCGACGTTGTTGGGGATCTTGGAGTCGTAGTCGATCTTCGTGGGCATCGGGTCACACTCGCTTCCGGTCGTAGACCGCTTTCTGGCCGGTGCCGTAGCGGCGCAGCGCGCCCTCGGGGCCGGCGGCGTTGGGGCGTATGAAGATCCAGTTCTGCCAGGCGGTGAGCCGTCCGAAGATCTTGGTCTCGATGGTCTCCGGGCCGACGAACCGGTGGTTGGCCTCCATGCCCGTCAGGGCGTCCGGGCTCAGCGCCGCCCGGCTTTCCAGGACGATGCGGATCTCGTCCTCCCAGTCGATGTCGTCGGGCGCGTCGGTGACGAGGCCGAGCTCCCGGACCTGGGCGGCGCTCAGCGGCTGCCCGGCCTCGCGGCGCAGCCAGTCGAGGTGGTCGTCCTCCTGGTAGAAGCGGGACTGGAGGCGGGACAGGCCGTTGCCCATGGGGAAGGTGCCGAAGTTCGCCTCGGAGAGGATGAGTTGGGCGCGCTCGTCGCTGTCCGGGTCCTCGATGGGCGGGCCGTCCAGCATGTACTGCAGATCGCAGGCCAGGGCCAGCTCCAGCAGCAGACCCGCGAAGCAACTGCCCGGCTCGATGAGCGCCACCAGGCTGCGGCTGGTGACGTCGAGCCGCTTCAGGGTGCGCTTGTAGTAGTGCACGATCTCGTTGCTGAGCCAGTCGCCCTCGGCGGCGGCGCCCAGCACCGCCTGCTCATGGGCCAGTACGAGCGCCGATTCGCCCTCCGTCCGGAGCACCCAGGTGCCCAGCTCGGTCTCGTTCGCCCGCAGCCGCAGGATCAGGTCGTCGAGCTCGCGGGTGACGGCCAGCAGCCACCCGTCGGCTCCCTCGTCGTGGATCGCGGCGGCGTCGGCGGGGGCGTCCTCGACGGGGCCCCGTACGGTGATGCGGACCAGGCCGAGCGGACGGTCGTACTCGGCGCGCACGTACTGGTACGTGATGCCGTCCTCGGTGACGTCCCGCTCCAGCGGTGTCAGTTCGACACCCTCGGCGTCCGTCGGCCGGGTGCTGTGCGCGGCCGCTTCCACGGCGCGCTGCTCGACGACCGTGCGGAAGTCCCGGCGCGGGACGACCTCGTCGACCAGCCGCCAGTCCACCGCCGTCTTGCCTCGTACGCCGTCGCTGCGGGTGGCGAACAGGTCGGCCAGATCCTTGCGTACGCGGCGCTTGTCGGTGACCCGGGTCAGCCCGCCGGTCCCGGGCAGCACGCCCAGGAGCGGGACCTCGGGCAGGGCCACCGACGAGGAGTTGTCGTCGACCAGCAGGATCCGGTCGCAGGCCAGCGCGAGTTCGTAACCGCCGCCCGCACAGGAACCGTTGACCGCGGCGATGAAGGTCAGCCCGGAGTGCTCCGAGGCGTCCTCCATGCTGTTGCGGGTCTCGTTGGTGAACTTGCAGAAGTTCACCTTCCAGTGATGCGGGGAGGCCGCCAGCATCCGGATGTTCGCCCCGGCGCAGAAGACCCTGTCCTTGGCGCTCGTCACAACCACCGACCGCACCCGGGGGTGCTCGAACCGGAGGCGCTGCAGCGCGTCGTACAGCTCGATGTCCACACCCAGGTCATAGGAGTTGAGCTTCAGCTCGTAGCCCGGGACCAGGCCGCCCTGCTCGTCGACGTCCATCTCCAGCCACGCGACCGGCCCGTCGACGCGCAGCTTCCAGTGCCGGTACCTGTCCGGGCTCCGGTCGAAGGTCACCACCACCGTGCCTGTGGACTCCGGCGCTCCGTTCGCGGCTTCGACCACGTCCGGCTTGCTTGCCACCACCATGACGAGCGCCTCCTCGCGCTAGCGCAGGTACCGATAGGGGAATCTTCTACAGAAGTACCGCAGTGCGTCAAGGTTCTGTAGAACATGGGATTGGACGGGTTCCCCGTTCCCGCCCGACAGGGTCAGCTGGGTCAGCCCACACCGAGGAGGCTGTGGGCCCGGGCCCGGTCCCGGCGGAAGTCAGCAGTCGAACTCCGGTGCACGATGCGTCCCTTCTGCATCACCGCCACCTCGTCGGCGAGACGGAAGGCCAGGTGCAGGTCCTGTTCGACCAGCACGGCCGCGATGCCCTCGCCGCGCAGGCCCTCCAGCAACTCGGCGATCAGGTCGATGACCGCCGGGGCGAGGCCGTCCGACGGCTCGTCCAGGAGCAGCAGCCGCGGGTTCCTCAGCAGCGCCCGGCCGATGGCCAGCATCTGCTGTTCTCCGCCGGAGAGTTGATCGCCCCGGTTGGCGCGCCGCTCGGCGAGGCGGGGCATCAGCTCGTAGACGCGCTCCGGGGTCCAGGGGCCGCCTCCGCCCCTGAACGCTCTGGACGCCTTGGACGCTCGGGCCGCGATGCGCAGGTTCTCCTCGACCGTGAGGGGCGCGAACACGCGGCGCCCCTGGGGCACGATCGCGACGCCGCTGCGGGCAACGGTGTGCGCGGCCGCTCCGGCGAGTTCGCGTCCGTCCACGCGGATGCTGCCGGAGTACGGCTTGAGCATGCCCATCACCGTGTGGACGAACGTGGACTTGCCGACGCCGTTGCGGCCGAGCAGCGCCACCACCGCACCGGTGGGGACGGTGAAGTCGACGCCGTCGAGCACGGTGGTACCCGCGTAGCCGGCGCGCAGGTCGCGCACGCTGAGGAGGTCGGTGCCGGTCGTCCCGGCCGCCGCTGTCATCCCTGTCGTTTCGGTCATCGCGGTCCTCCGGCATCGGCGAACAGGTCCTCGGCCCTGGCGGAACCGAGATACGCCCGCTGTACGGCCTCGTCGGCCCGGATCGCCTCCGGAGACCCGGAGGCGAGGACCTTGCCCAGGTGCAGCACGGTGACCCGGTCGGCGAGGCGGAACACCACATCCAGGTCGTGCTCGACGATGAGTACGGTCAGGTCCTCGGGCAGGCGCTCCATGAGGGCCACGAACCGCTCTGTCTCGGCGGCGGACATGCCCGCAGTCGGCTCGTCGAACATCACCAGAGCGGGTTCGGTGGCGAGCACCATCGCGACCTCGAGCTGGCGCCGTTCACCGTGGGACAGGGCGGCCACCTTGTCCCGCGCACGTCCGCACAGTCCGACCGAGTCGAGGTGGCGGCGCGCCTCGGCCTCGGTGCGCCTGAAGCGCCGTGCCGCCCGGTCGAACCGGTGGGCCACCCGATGGACGCGCTGGACGGCGAGAGCGACATTGTCCAGCACGGAGCAGTCGAGGAACAGGCTGGAGTGCTGGTACGTCCGCACCATGCCGCGCCGGGCCCGGTCCGCTTCCGGCAGTGACGTGACGTCCTGCCCGGACAGCAGGACGCTCCCGCCCGAAGCCCGCAGCGTCCCGGCCACGGTCGCGAACAGCGTTGACTTTCCCGCCCCGTTGGGCCCGATCAGCGCGTGCCGCTCGCCGCGGGCGATCGCCAGGTCCACATCATCGACGGCGGTGAGCGAGCCGTAGGAGCGGGTGAGCCCCCGCAGTTCCAGAAGGGGGGTCACGAGGGGTTCGGTCACGAGGAGTTCTCCTTTCGGCGGCGCGCACTGGCGAGGCTCCGCAGGCGGACACGAGTACCGGTGAGGCCCGCCAAGCCGCGCGGCATCAGGAAGACGACGGCGATGAACACCGCGCCCAGCACCAGCGGGCCGTGGCCGCCGATCGACGCGGAGAGGTTGTCGCGTACGAGCAGCACGAGAGCCGCACCCAGACAGGGCCCCCACAGACTGCCCGCACCCCCGATGACCACGCTGAGCAGAGCCAGCGCCGCCACTTCGAACCCCATGTCACCGGGCGAGAAGAACCGGGCCTGCTGCGCCCACAGGGCACCGCCGACCCCCGCGACGGCCCCCGCCAGACAGAAGACGCCGTAGCGGGCGAGCGCCGGGCGGTAGCCGAGCGCCCGCATCCGGGCCTCGTTGTCCCGGATGCCCCGCAGCGTCCGGCCATAGGGGGAACGGACGACCAGCGCGACCGCCGCGAACACCAGGGCCGCCACGGCGAGCACCCACCAGTAGACGAACCCCGCGGCGAGCAGCGCCGGACCGCCGAACAGGCTGATCGGGGGCATCCCGGCGAGTCCGTTGCTGCCGCCCACGGCCGACCATGTGTCGGCCACCTGGTGCACCGACTCGCCGATCGCCAGGGTCAGCATCAGGAACACGATTCCGCGAGCGCGCACGGCGACCCAGCCGGTGACCGCGGCCGCCACCAGGCCCATGACCAGGCCGGCCAGCGCCTGCACCATCGCGTCCGGGGTGATGTGGAGCCCGACCAGCACCGCCGTGTAGGCGCCGACACCGAAGTACGCCGCCTGCCCCAGCGAGGGCAGCCCCGTGACACCGGTCAGCAGGTCGACCCCGATCACCAGCACCGCGAACGCCAGCATCCGGGTCATGGCCGACACCGGATAAGGACTGAGCACCAGCGGGGCCGCCGCCAGCAGCGCGACGACCGCGACGGCGACAGCGGCCCGGCGGCGCCCGGGGAGGTGCGCGCCGCCGGGTCCGCTCCGCAGCGGTTCGAGAACGGGCGTCGTCGTGTCCTGCGGCCCGCCCGTGTCACCGCGCATCGCCTCCGCCTCCGCCTTCATGCGGGCACCCCCGTCCGCGCCGGGAGCAGACCCGCCGGCCGCAGCAGCAGAACCAGGGCCATCGCCGCGAAGACCAGGAACGACGCGTACTCCGGGAGCAGCGCGGTTCCGAGCGCCTGCACCTGCCCGATCAGTACGGCGCCGAGCAGCGCGCCGCGGACCGAGCCCAGACCGCCGATCACCACCACGACCAGCGCGAGCAGCAGCACCTTCTCGTCCAGACCGGGCTGGGCCCCCAGGATCGGACCGGCCAGGACTCCGCCGACCGCGGCCAGCGCCGCGCCCGCGGCGAAGACCCCGACCAGCACCCGGCCGGTGTTGATGCCCAGCGCCGCCACCATCGCCCGGTCGGCGACGGTGGCGCGGATGACCGAGCCCAGCGGGCTGCGCTCCACCAGGACGTAGACGGCCAGCGCCAGCACGATGCCGAACCCGATGACGAGCAGCCGGTAGACCGGGTACGTCTCCCCGAGCACCGTGACACCGCCGCCGACCGGCTCGGGGGCAGCGATGGAGTGCACGTCGTTGCCGAAGGCCAGCGACAGCGCTTCGGCGACCACCAGGGCCACACCGAGCGTGAGCAGGGCCTGATCGAGGTGGTGGGTCGTCGCGCGCGTCAAGGCGGCCAGCAGTCCCCCGAGGACGGCTCCGGCCACGGCGGCCGCCAGGACCGCCAGCACGAAGGCCGCCACGCCCGCGCCGTCGGCGACCAGCGCCACCGCCACGTAGGCGCCGACCAGATAGACCGCGCCATGGGCGAGGTTCAGCACGTCCATCATGCCGAACACCAGGGACAGTCCCAGCGCGATGGCGAAGAGCAGGGAGCCCATCGCCAGCCCGTTGAGGACGCTCACCAGATGGGTTGCCATACCGGCCGCCCCGCTCAGTCCAGCTCGCCGACGACCGTGTTGACGGCCGTCCCGCCACTGGACTTGACCTCACGCAGGTAGAACTGCTGCTCCGCGTTCTGGTCGGCGTCGAACTTCCAGGCGCCCCGGGGGCTGTCGATGGAACCGACCTTGGCCAGTGCCTTCACCAGGGCGTCACCGCTGTCGCCGCTCGCCTCGGCCAGCGCCTTGTCGAGGACGGCGGCGGTGTCGTAGCCCTGCACGGCGTAGACCGTCGGCGGCTTCTTCGCCGCCTTCTGGTAGGCGTCCACGAACTTCTTGTTGGTCGCGCTGTCCAGTTCGGTCGAGTAGTGCAGGGACGTCTTCACGCCGACCGCGGCCGTGCCCTGCGCGGCGAGCGCCCCGCCCTCGGTGAGGAAGCCGGTGCCGTACAGCTGTGTCTTCCCGGCTAGCCCGAACTGCTTGTACTGCTTGACGAAGTTGACCGCCTCGGCGCCCGCGTAGAAGGCGAAGACGGCGTCGGCGCCGGACTTGCGGATCGCCGAGAGGTAGGGCTGGAAGTCCTGCGTCTTGCCGAAGGGGGTGTACTTCTCCCCCGCGACCTTGCCGCCGGCCGCCTCGAAGGTCTTGCGGAACCCCGCGACCATCTCCTTGCCCGCGGCGTAGTCGGCGGCGATGAGGTAGACCTTGCCCTTGACCTCCTCGGCGACGGCCGGGCCCAGGGCGGCGGACACGTCACCGTTGCTGAAACTCGTCCGCCACACGTACTCCGACTTGCGGGCTCCGGTGATGTCGTCGGCTCCGGCGTTGGCGATCAGCAGCGGTTTCTTGGACTCGTCGAAGAAGTCGCGCAGTCCCAGGGCCGTGGCCGAGTTGACCACCCCGGCGACCGCACTGACCTGGTCCTGGGTGACGAGTTTCTGGGCGGCGGGTACGCCGGTCTGCGGGCCCTCGCCCTCGTCGGCGGTCACGAGGTCGACCTTGCGCTGGCCGAGTTTGCCGTTGTGCTGGTCGAGGTAGAGCTGGAAGCCTGCGCGTAGGTCTTCGCCGATCGGCGCGTAGACCCCGGACAGCGGTACCAGGAGCCCGACCTTGACGGCGCCGGCGGATTGGTCCCCTGCGGCTTTGCTCCCGCCGGACTCGTCGAGGCTCGACCCGCAGCCCGACAGCAACATGGCGCCCACGGCAAGTCCGGCGACCGTTCTGGTCAGAGAGAAGACAGAGACAACACCCATGACAGCTCCTGAGGTGGGCCGGGGTGAGAAGGATGCCGCCAGAATCTACAACTCTTCGTCGTAACGTCAATAGTCTGTAATAGATGGGTCGAGCATCGGATCTGGCTCCGACTCCGGCTCAAGCCCACTGCTGCTCTGGCGTCGTGAGTGTGCCGGGCGGTGAGAACCGCCCGGCACACTCACGACCGCACACTGGCCAGACGCCGAAGTACGTACGTTCGACAGCGGCTCCCCGGATGGCTAGAAGGGGAAGGCGTGCGCCTGTTCCCGGAAGGTGACCCACTGCCACTGAGTGAACTCGTCCCAGCTGCTCTGGGAGCCGAACCGGCTGCCGTTGCCGGAGGCGCCCGTACCGCCGAAGGGTGCGTAGGCGTCGTTGTTCAGGGTCTGGTCGTTGATGTGGACGATGCCGGTGCGCAGCCGTCGCGCCAGATCGCGGCCACGGTCCGGGGATCCCGTCTGCACCGCGGCGACCAGCCCGTACTCGGTGTTGTTGGCGACCGCGACCGCCTCGTCCTCGTCGCGCACGACGACGACCGGGGCCACGGGTCCGAAGATCTCCTCGCGGAACGCGGGCATCGACGTGGTCACGCCGGTCAGCACGGTGGGCTGGTAGAACAGCCCGTCGTACGAGCCGCCGGCCCTGACCTCGGCCCCCGCCCCGACGGTCTCCTCCACGATCCGGTGCACGTTGTCCCGCTGCCGCTCGTTGATCAGCGGCCCGAGGGCCACCTGCCCGGTGAACGGATCGCCCACCGGAAGTCCCTGCGCCCGCTTGGCCAGCCGGTCGAGGTATTCGTCGGCGACGGATTCGAGCACGATGTGCCGGCCCGCGGTCATGCAGACCTGGCCCTGGTGCAGGAACGCGCCCCAGGCTCCCGCCGAACTGGCGATCTCCAGGTCGGCGTCGTCGAGCACGATCAGGGCGTTGTTGCCGCCGAGTTCGAGCGAGACCCGTTTCAGCGTGCGCCCGGCGGTGGCTCCGACCTCGCGGCCGACCGCCGTCGAGCCGGTGAAGGCGATCATGGCGACGTTCGGGTCCTCGGTCAGCGCCGCGCCGGGCCCGGCGTCCCCGGGCAGCACATGCAGCAACCCGTCGGGCAGGCCGGCCGCCTCGAACAGCCGCGCGACCAGCGTGCCTCCTGACACCGCCGTCTGTACGTCCGGCTTCAGGACGACCGCGTTGCCCAGCGCCAGCGCCGGCGCGACGGCCCGGACGGAGAGGATCAGCGGGAAGTTCCACGGACTGATCACGCCGACCACGCCGAGCGGCACCCGGCGGGCGATGCTCTCCCGGCCGGGTTCACTGGCCGGCAGCAGGTGCCCCCAGGGCTGGGTGGGCAGCGCCGCCGCCTCCCACAACTCCCCCAGCACCAGGTCGACTTCGAACGCCGCCTTGCCCGGCACCGCGCCGCCCTCGCGGACGAGCCAGCGCTCGAACTCCGCACGGTTGTCGGCGAGGACGGCGGCGGCCTTGCGGATCACGGCGGCGCGGGACGGGCCGGTCGCCGCGGCCCAGTCGGCTTGGGCCTGGGCGGCTCGGGCGGTCGCGGCCGCCACGTCGTCGGCATCGGCCAGGCCGACCTGGGCCAGGACGGCACCCGTCGCCGGTTCGGTGCTGTCCAGCACACCGCCGTGGGCGGTGGTCCAGCCATTGCTGTAGATCTTGCCCTGCCAGGAAACGTCGTCGAGAAGTTCGGTCATCGCGGGGTTCTCCTCAGCTTCGCGTGAGCTCGGGTTGTCAGGCGCCGGGCCGGCGGATGAGGTCCGCTGCCTTCTCGCCGATCATGATCGTGGCGGCGTTGGTGTTGACGCAGACGAGCCTCGGCATGACCGAGGCGTCGGCCACCCGCAGGCCCTCCAGGCCGTGCACCCGCAGATCGGGCCCCACGACGGCCTCCGGCCCGACGCCCATCGCGCAGGTGCCGACCGGGTGGTAGTAGGTTCCGGTGCCCCGGGCGATGAACTCCCGCAGACCTGCCTCGTCCGTGACGTCGGGTCCGGGAAGCACCTCGCGGGCACGCCAAGGAGCGAACGGTTCGGAGGCGGCGATCTCCCGGGCGACCTCGATGCCGTGCAACAGGCGGCGCACGTCGGACTCCGCGCCCAGATAGTTCGGATCGATCATTGGCGGCGTCTGCGGATCGGGCCCCGCGATCCGGACAGAGCCGCGTGCCTCGGGCACCGTGGCGACGCCGAAGGTGAAGCTGTTCTCCGGTGCCTGAAGTGTCGGTGGGTGGAACGGCAGGTGGATGAACATCAGCTGCATGTCCGGGCCCGCGAGGGCCTGGTCGCTGCGCCACAGCATCGACACCTCGGCATGGTTGGCGAGCCCTGGCGGGATGGGCCGGCTCGCCTCGTACACGATCCCACACAGCGGATGGTCGTGCAGGTTACGGCCGACACCGGGCAGGTCGTGCACGACCGCGACACCCGCCTGCTCCAACTCGTCGGCCGCGCCCACACCGGAGAGAAGCAGAAGCCGGGGCGAGTCGACCGCGCCCGCGCTGACCACCACCTCCGCATCCGCGTACGCGGTGACGAGCTCGCCGCGGCGTTCGTACTCGACACCGGTGCAGCGTGTGCCGTCGAACAGCAGCCTGTGGGCACGAGACTCCGTCGCGACCGTGAGATTCGGACGGCTGTCACGGACCGGGGGCAGATAGGCCGCCGCGGTGCTCTGGCGGTGCCCATCCGCGATCGACAGGTCGTGCCAGCCGGCACCCTCCTGCACGGCTCCGTTGAAGTCGTCGGTCAGCGGATGACCGGTAGCCGCCGCCGCGTCGAGGAAGACCTGCGACAGCGGATTCGGCTGCGCCGACGGAGCCGGACGCATCGGGCCGTCCTCACCCCGGTACTGCGGATCCCGGCCGCCGACGGTCTCCATGCGACGGAAGTAGGGCAGCACGGAGGCGTAGTCCCAGCCGTCGCAGCCCGCCTTGGCCCACGCGTCGAAGTCCGCGCCGTGCCCACGCAGGTACACCATCGCGTTGATGCTGCTCGACCCGCCGAGCGTGCGCCCCCGAGGCCAGTTGTGGACCACCCCGCCGGTGCCGGGCTGGGGAACGGTGTCGTAGGAGTAGTCGATCTCCGTGCCCCACAGCGCGGGCCACGCGGGTGGCACGGCAATCTCGGGCGCGTCGTCGGGAGGACCGGATTCGAGCAGGAGAACGCGGGTGTCGTGATCTTCCGACAGTCGCGCGGCCAGAACGCAGCCGGCCGACCCGGCACCGATCACCACGTAGTCGTAACGAGCAGCCATGGCCACCACAGCCCACCACCTCTGGTTCGGCGGTCCGGCGGGCCCCGTCGCCCGCGCGGTGAAAAACCTGCTACAGATTCTTGTCAGTCACGTTGCAGAGTTGTTGACTGATCCCGCCTCGGCCTTTGTCGTACAAGGCCAAGTCTTGTGGGAGGGCACACACAGTGATGTCGTCGACCGCAGGGACCGAACAGTCAAGCTCTCTCCCGGCCGAACTCTGGCGAGAGCAGTTGGGCCGTGCTTTCGGCCGACTCGTCCCCGAGGCCATCGGAGCGCCGTCCGCCCATGGGCGGATGGCCGGTACTCAGCTCGGGACGATCGCCGCCTACCGGGTGAGCGGCACCCCGCAGATCGTGCGGCGCACCCCACGGGCCGTACGGCAGACACCGATCGACCTGCTCAAGATCTGCGTACAGCTGAGCGGGTACGCCACCGTGTGCCAGGACGATCGCGAGATCTCGATCGCGCCCGGGCAGATGGCGATCTACGACACCGGCAGGCCGTACCATCTGCGTCTGGAGCGGCAGTGGTCGTGCGCGGTCATGGCTTTTCCCCGGGGCGCGTTGAGCCTGCCCGAGCGCGTGGTCGTCACGTCGATGAACCGTGCCCATCCACTCGCGGACGGACCTGGCGCGGTGCTGGCCGGCTACGTGTCCTCCGCGGTATCGCAGCGGGATTCGATCCACCGGACATCCGCCGACCGGCTCGGCGAAGCGGGACTGCATCTGGTGGCAGCGGCATTGAGCGAGGCCGCCCCCTGTGGCGACGACGGCGCAGCGGACGCATTGCGCCTGCAGATCCTGAACTACATCAGAGCGCACCTCGCCGAACCGGACCTGACACATGCGCGGGTCGCCGCCGTGCACCACATGAGCGCGCGCACACTGCACCGACTGTTCGAGCACGAGTCATGCACCGTCACCGACTACATCCGCTCTCGCCGCCTCGAAGCGGCGATGCGGGACCTGGCCGACCCTCTGCTCGCCCATCGCAGCATCGCGGCGATCGCCGCCCACTGGTGCTTCGTCGGCCAGGCGCACTTCACCCGCGCCTTCCACGCCAAGTACGGCATGAACCCCTCGGCTGCCCGTCGCAACGCCGCGTAGTCGCCGGACTCCACGAGAGCCTCGCCGCCCCGCGGATCCGGCCACGAAGAAGGCACGAAGCAGGGCCGTCGGCCGTGCCTCGGCCTGACGCAGCGCGGCGAGACAGAGTCGGCTACTCCGTCCGCAAAGCCGTGGCCGTACGCGTCCTGGCCGCCCAGCCCGCCGGGAGCAGCGCGCCCAGCAGCGCGATGGCGATCCCGGCCAGCCCCAACAGGACCAGTTGCTCGGTCTCGTACACCTCGAGAACCGACGGCGGCAGATCGGTGCCCGCGGCGTGCCCCATCACGGGCAGCACAAAGCCGTGCAGCGCGAACCCGGCCGGCACACCGACGAGTCCGCCGAGTACGCCGATCCCGGCCACCGAGGCGAGTACGAGGCTCACCGTCTGCCGCGGCGACATGCCGAGCGCCTTGCAGACGCCCAGGTCATGGACGCGCTCCCGGGTGTCGAGGACGACGGAGTTGAGCACACCGAGGCCGGCCACGGAGACCAGCATGAGGGTGAGCAGCGCGGCCATCGCGTTCAGGATGAGGATCATGTTCTCCTGCTCCGAGGAGGAGTTGGCCATGACGTCGCCGCCCAGAGGCCGCACCTTCGCGGCTAGCTGATCGGCGTACTCGGCGGCCGAGACGCCCGGCTTCAGGTCGATGAGGAAGGCGCCGGGTTTGGCCGCGGGGAAGTCGGCGAGGTCCGCGTGGATCTCCAGCTCCCCTCCCGACGTGTCGAAAGCCTCGCCCACGATCCGCAGGGTCTCCGTGTGCTTCCGCAGGGTCACCCGCACCGTGTCACCGACCTTGGTGCCGGTCTTCTCCAGGAAGCGCGAGGACACCACGACCTGACCCGCACCGGTGATCCAGTGCCCGGAGATCATCTCGTAGCTGCCGGGACGCGAATCGCCCTGGTAGAGGCTGGCCCGGGACGGGCCGGAGAGCCCGGCCACGGTGACCTCCTCCTGTGTCTTGCCGTAGCAGGAAGCGGTGCCCGCCTGTGCCTCGATGACGGCGCGCACCCGCGCCGGGTCGGCGGCCGGGGTTTCGGCCTCACCCTCCGCGGGGCGTGGTCCGACAGGGCCGGCGTTCGGTTGGCCGCTGATGACGGTGACCGCGGCGTGGTCCTCGGGATCCTGCGCGTCGCCGACCGCGTTCAGCGACGCGGTCAGCCCCACCGCGAAGGTCGCCGCGACCGTGCCGAAGGCCACCGCGAGCAGCATCGCTGCTGTGCGGACCGGGTGCGCGACGGGGCTCGCGAGGCCGTAGGTCACCGCCCGCGGCAGCGGCAGCCGCCCCGCCGCCCGGTGCGCCCACTGGCCGCGCCCCGTGCGCGGCGCCCGGCCGACCGCGATGGCCTCGACCGTCCGCAGTCTCCCGGCCCGCAGCGCGGGGGCCAGCGCCGCGATCCCGACGATGAGCAGCGCGGCGGCCGGCACCACGAGGTCCACCCACCAGGCCACCGAGAGCGAGACAGTGCCGTACACCGACTCGGTGTCCTCAAGCAGCGGCACGGCCAGGAGGTTCCCCATTACGACCCCCAGCGCGATGCCGACGCCGGCCGGGATCAACGCCTGGGCCACATAGGCGCGTACGACCTCGCGCGGTGTGAAGCCGATGGCCTTGAGGATGCCGATCCTGCGCAGGCTGGTGCCGACCGCGCCGCTGACCACACTGCCGACGATGATCACCGACATCACGATGCCCAGCACACCGAAGGCGATGAGGAACGGGACGGTCGCCGCCGCGCCCTGGTCGGCGGCGCGCTTGGTGTCCAGCCAGGACTCGGTGCCCAGCAGCGCCTCGGCGGGCACGGCGGCGGCGAGCTTCTTCCGGTCGGCGGTGATCTGCTCCTTCGTCCCCGCGGAGTCGAAGCGGTAGAGCATCTGGCTCGTGACCGGGCTGTCCTCCGACGCCAGTGCGCTGACCTGTCCGGGGGTCGCCCAGACGTCGGCGGTCTTGCTTGCCGACACGGCGAGGCCGACGACCGTCAGGGTCGGACTGTCCACGGCGTCCGAAGCCTTCATGGTGAAGCCGGGCTTGATGTCGGGTCCGGCGAACGAAGCGGACACCACGATCTCGCCCGGCTTCGCCGCCCACCGGCCGGACTTCAGGTCCAGGTCGTCCACGTCGCCGTGCGGATCGGACCGCCCGACCAGGGTCAGCGCCGGAAAGTGTCCGCCACCTGGACCTGTCGGGTGGATGGTCGTCGACGGGAACGGCCCCGCGTTCGCCGTGACGCCGTCGAGCTGCCCGGTGTCCTTCAGCTGTGCCGTGCTCGCCTTGGCCGGATCGAACTGCGCGGTGATATGCGCACCGCGCTGCTCGGCGAAGGCGTGGTCGAACGGGGCACTCGTGGCGACCATGAGCGATCCGGCGACCACGGCGGAGGCCACGGCCATCATCGTGGCCACGGCGATCACCAGCGTCTGGACCCGTCGCCGGCCCACCCCGGAGCGTACGACCCGGCCGAGCGCGCCGGTGCCGAAGCGGCTCATCGGACGGCCTCCGCATGCGTGGCGAGGGCGAGGTGACCGTCGACCAGATGAATCGTGCGGCTCGCGCACGCCTCCGCCAGCGCCAGGTCGTGCGTGACCAGCACGATGGTCTGCCCGCCCCGGTGCAGGTCCATCAGCAGTTCCCGTACGTCCTGGCCCGAGGCGGTGTCGAGCGCGCCGGTCGGCTCGTCGGCGAGCAGCAGCGCGGGCCGGTTGACCAGCGCCCGGGCGACCGCGACCCGCTGGCGTTCGCCGCCGGACAGTCGGCCCGGATAGGCGCGGGCGTGCTTCTGGATGCCCAGCACCTCCATGAGTTCACCGGCGCGGGCCGCCGCCTTGCGGCGCGTGGTCCCGGTCAGTTGGGCGGGGAGCTGAATGTTGTCGGCGACGGTGAGGTCGTCGAGCAGATTGAAGAACTGGAAGACCATGCCGATCCGCTCGCGGCGGAACCGAGCCAGTGCGTGCTCGCTCAGCTGGTCGATCCGCCGCCCCGCCACGGTCACGGCGCCTTCGGTCGGCTTGTCCAGGCCGGCGACGAGGTTCAGCAGCGTGGATTTGCCGCTGCCGGAAGGGCCCGTCACGGCAAGGGCCTCACCCTGGGCGACGCTGAGGTCGAGCGGTCCGAGCGCGGGCGCGTCGGCGCTGTCGTAGCGCTTGGCCACGCCCTCCAGTTCGATCACGTGAGTCATGGAGTGGTCCGTCCTTACGGTCGAGAGGGCCCGGAGGGCTCATGCCTTGGCCGGTCCCGGCGAACGTAGGGGCGTGCGCTCTGATGGCGCGTCGGCCGCGGCACCGACATCCGGCCCTCCCCGCGAACGACCCGGCCGCGGGGTCATCCCTGCGAAGTACGCCTGCGGGACGGCGTTTTGGCCGTTCAGGCGGACGCGGGCCCGGGAGGGAGGGCCGCACAATGAGCCCATGGAGACGGAGGACCGGCGCGGATGGCGTCAGCAACTGCGCGACGCGCTGCGCCCGGAGGCGAAGCCCGCCCCGTTGTCGCGGCGTGCGGTGCGTGCCGACGTGGTGCTGGCCATCGTGCTGACCGTCGTAGCGCTGATCTGGCTCGCGCGTTATCCCGACAGCGGACCGGTCCGGATCGGTCAGGACGCTCCGTTCCCTCCCCCGACGCCGCCGACGCCCCCGGGCCTCCCGGTGCCGGAGGAGGAGCCCTCATCGGTGATCTGGCCGCTCGTCGTGCTGTCGGCGCTGCCGCTGGCGGCCCGGCGCCGGTATCCGCTGGCCGCGTTCGCCGTGGTGATGGCCGCGACGCTGGCCATGGTCGACGACGCCTCCTGGATAAGCGTGCTGACCTGCGTCATCGGCGCGTACAGTGCCGTCGTCCACAGCCGCTACCGGATGTGGGCCATGGTCGCACTGGTCATCGCCGCCGTGCTGGCAGGCCTGGCGTTCCGGGACACGGAGCCCATCCTTCCGGGCTGGTCGAGCCCGGCAGTCGTGCTGTTGATCGCCGGGGTGCTGGCCGGCCTGGTCCGGATCTGGCGCCGTCAGTTGGCGGCGAGCAGGGACCGGTACGCGCAGCTCCAAGAAGCCCAGGAAGAGGCCACGCGCCGGGCCGTCGAGGAGGAACGCGCCCGCATAGCCGCCGAGTTGCACGACGTCGTGACCCACAATGTGAGCGTGATGGTCATCCAGGCGGGCGCGGCGCGCAAGGTGATGGACGCGGCGCCGGAGCGGTCGAAGGCAGCACTTCTGGCGGTCGAGGCCGGAGGCCGGGCCGCCATGGCCGAACTCCGGCATGTGATGGGCCTGTTGGCCGGCCCGGACACGGGCCGCCCCGACACCCCCGCCGACGGCCTGGAGCCGCAGCCCGGCCTCGGGCAGCTCGACGCCCTGACCGAACGGGTCCGCGCCGCCGGGACCCCGGTCGGCGTCGCGGTGTCCCTGCCCTCGGACCCGCTGCCGCCCGGGGTGGACCTGGCGGCGTATCGCGTCGTGCAGGAGGCCCTGACCAACACGATCAAACACGCACCCGGCGCCGAGGCTTCCGTCGTGATCGGTTACGCCGACGACTGTCTGGAGATCGAGGTCACCGACACCGGCGGCGCCCACGACTCACCGCCGGCGGACGGCAACGGCCGCGGCCTGATCGGGCTGCGCGAACGGCTGGCGGTCTACGGCGGCGAGCTCACGGCCGGGCCGACCCTCGCCGGCGGATACCGGATCAAGGCCCGAGTCCCGTGGCGGATCACGTGAACCGGCCGCCGCTGCGCGCGGTCATCGCCGACGACCAGGCCCTGGTGCGTACGGGATTCGGGATGATCCTCGCCGCTGACGGCATCGAGGTGACGGCCGAGGCGGCCGACGGGGCCGAGGCGGTCGCCGCCGTCCGGCGCACCCGGCCCGACGTCGTCCTCATGGACATCCGGATGCCGCGGACGGACGGCATCGAAGCCACCCGGCGGATCCTCGGCGGCGAGGGCCCGCATGAGACGCGGGTCATCATCCTCACCACGTACGACCTCGACCACTACGTCTACGCCGCGCTCACCGCCGGGGCCAGCGGCTTCCTGCTGAAGGACGTCACGCCCGAGCACCTGGTGGCCGCGGTACGCCTGGTGCAGTCCGGCGACGCCCTGCTCGCGCCCACGATCACCCGTCGGCTGATCGAGCGCTTCGCCCACCGCGAAGAGGCCCGGCCGGCCGGCGTCCACCGCGACCTGTCCGGACTGACCCCACGCGAGCTCGAGGTGCTCCGCCTGCTCGCGACGGGCCTCAGCAACGCCGAGCTCGCAGACCGGCTGTGCCTCAGCCCGACCACGGTCAAGACACACATCGGCCGCATCCTGTCGAAGCTGGACCTCCGCGACCGCGTCCAGGCCGTCGTACTGGCCTATGAGACCGGACTGATCTCTCCGGGAGGCCCGACCGGGACCGGCTGACGCGGTCGGTTGTACGGGTCACCTGTCGCGCAGGTCCGCCGCATAGGGCTGACAGGCCGTCCTCGGGTCGGCCGAGGCGCGGCGTGATGGGGCCTCGACGAGGCGGTTCAGAGACCCACACGGGTGAACGTCACATGCGTGACTCCGCTGGGCGAGGAGTTGGCCTCGACCTCGTAGTCCTTCTCGAGGCCCTCCAGTCCGTCCCAGAGGCGTACGCCTCGGCCGAGCAGGACCGGGACCACCGCGACGTGCATGTGGTCGATGAGCCCGGCGGCAAGGAAGTCGCGGATCACGGTGGCGCCGCCGCCGATGCGTACGTCCTGGCCGTCCGCAGCCTCGCGGGCCGTCTCGAGCGCCTTGGCGGGCGAAGTGTCGAGGAAGTGGAACGTCGTGCCGCCGTCCATCTCGATCGACGGGCGGGGGTGATGGGTGAGGATGAAGGTCGGTGTGTGGAAGGGCGGGTTGGGCCCCCACCACCCCTTCCACTCCGGGTCCTCGTGCCATCCGGGCGGGCCGAACTTCCCGGCGCCCATGATCTCCGCGCCGACCCCGGGCTTGTACTGCCGCGCGAAGGCGTCGTCGAGACCGCTGCTCCCGCCGGGTTGGCGGGTCGTCTCGTGCCAGAACCGGGTGGCGAACATCCACTCGTGCAGCCGTTCGCCGGCGTGGCCGAACGGCTCGTCACGGCTCTGAGGCTCACCGGTGCCGAAGCCGTCGAGTGAGATGGCGAAGTTGTGGACGCGGGCGAGTGACATGGCCGGCGACTCCTTTCCTTTCCGCTGCTGGTCCAGCTTCGTCGGATCAGCTCGGTCATGAAGCGATGGTGGTCCCAGCCGTCGAGTTCCTGGCGCAGCGGGCCACAGGGATCCTGGAGCGAGTGGACGCCTCGTCGGTCGAGTCGGCCGCCCGCGTGGGACTCGTGCCGGACGGGTACGACTCGCCGGTTTCCGAACGGTCCTCAGCACCCTCGTACCGAGGCTGCCACCGAGTTGTCCCGGACGCACCCGGGAATGGAGCTTATCCTCGTCGATGCCCACCCGGTCGAGGTTCTCGAAGACCACCGTGACTCCACCTGGGTCGGCGGCTGCGAACGCTGCCTACGCCGCCACATACGGCGACTCGCCAGACCCACCCAGCTGCAGGGCCGGCCGGACGAGGCCGCCCGGTCGCGCTGTCAACCGTGCGAGCACGGCGGCCCGGATGTCGAGCCGCTCGATGGTGGTCTCGCGCTCCTCTTCATTCTGGCCGGCAAGCAGGACGGCGTTGTACCAGGCCTCCTCGCGGGACTGACGGACACTGAAGTCGAGGATCCGCTCGTCGGTGCGGGCTCCGACCTGATCCAGCAGCGACATGAGTGGCGACAGGGCGCCCACCGAGTCCTGCACCGCCAGCGCCACCCGCGCAAGGATGTCGTTGATCAGCAGAAAGTCGCGCCGCAACGTGTGGATGGCCTCGCCCGGGCTGGTCCGCGCGGCGGCGATGGCCAGGTCGAGGTTGATGTGCGCGTTCACGCCGAGGATCAGGTGCTGGACGATGACGGTGTCGGCGTCGTCGAGCAGCCCGAACGCCTCGCGCCAACAACGCGGCCCGCTCTGGTCGCGACGCCAGGCGTCGTACGCGTCGAAGTAGCGGTTGCCGAAGTGAGTGTCGAAACGGTCCATTCGGGCGCCGTCGTCGAAAAGCCCACCGTGAATGGCCGTGCGGACCTCAACGGTCACCTGTCGGTACAGCGCCGCGAAGTACCCGACCCGGTCACCGGCGCGGCCGGCCCCCCGCACGATCCCGGCAAGCCCGTCCACGACATCGTCGATGTTCTCTGCCGCCATGCCCAACTCCCTCTCGCAGTCCCCGCGTTCGGCCCGCGCTCTGGCTGCTGTCCGCAGTTGCCGATTACAGCCCCGTCCTACCACCGCACACCGCGGAGGGTCCTCGCTCTGCGGAACCCGGGACGGGAGCCCCGCTCGTCTCCCCGCCATGGCCACGGCCGAGGCGAGCACCGGGGAACGGAGCTGCGTTTACCGCGCTGGGCATCGCGGGCGGAAATGTGTCTGGGAGGGCGCTCTTGGCTCAGGGCTTGATGGGCTTGCACCCATGTGCAAACAAAGGAGTTCGACCTCCGCCAGTCATCGTCGAGGGCGACGATGTGGTGCTCATCGGGCGCATGGTCTTCGAGGTCGAGAAGACGGACCGGGACATCGACACCGCGTTCGCCCTGCACACCATGGTCCGGTACGGGCGAATCACCCGCTACCACCTCTACGAGGACAGTTACGCCGTTGCCAAGGCCTACTTCGACGACTGATCGTCCGGCGGGCTCGCTCAGCTTGCCCTTCAACCGATCGCGCACTAGCACTCACAGAGCGGCGGACGGGATGATGGCCACTCAGAGCCCGAGGGGGTAGTCATGAGGTCGCGCCTGCAGTGGATCCACGGCCGCGGAGAGCATGTCATCGTCGAACGGAAACAGACGTACACGGCCGAGATCCTCGTCAAGTTCTTCGTCCTGGTCGGCCTGCTGTACATGCCGGTTCTGATCTTCCATTGGGGTGAGTGGATCCCGTTCGCCGGAGCCAGCGTCTACCTGCTCTGGGAACTCGGCCGCATCAACAGCGCACTTGGCGAGCTCGCCGACCTGTGGAACGAGCAGTACCAGCAGCGGCAGGAGTCGACTCGAACCGACTCCCTCCAGTGACACAGCCGGTCGGCGACTGCCTGACGATCCTGCCGTCGACCCAGGGCACTCGCCCGGAGCGATGCCGGGCCACGGGACGGCCCTGCCTGTCCAGTCCGCCGAGGAGTGGGTCCTCATCGAGCCGGCCGACGGCGCCCTCGGTCTGCGGCGCCTCCCGTTCAGCGCAGGCTCGCGGGCGCCAGCCGGAGCCGGTCCTGATCCGCACCGGCGGGGCGCTGCCGCGGACGGTACGGGCTGGGCAACCGGCCGCTGTTTGACCGGCCTGGTCAGCCGTCTGATCATCACCGGCGCCCGCCTCGCGGGCACCTGGGACCCGCGAGACCAGGGACTTGGACACACCGGCAGCCCGCTCGGCGACGTACAGGACCGCCGACCGCCTGCCCTTGCTCTCGCCCGCCGTCGGCAGTGATCACGGTCGCCTCCCGGAAACCGGTGGAGCGTTCCAGTGCCTGCCCGAGCTTCCAGCAACCGAATGTCTTGACATGCGAGGTGGCCGCTCTCACGATAACGGGACTGGAGCGCTCCAATAGAGCGCTCCAGTATCCACGCATGACCGGCTCGATGGAGAGGACAGGGATGCATGGTGAAGGCCAGAGAGCGTCTGCAGCGCTACAGCCTCGTCGGCCCTGAGGGCGAACGCGCCGTGGAAGCGGGGCTGGCCGACGGCACCGACTGGTTCCGCAGCGATGTGCCGCGGCGCCGGATGAAGGAGCTGATGCGCCGCTCGGACTACCCGGCGATCCGCGACACGGTCATCTGGCTGGGCGCCATGGCGGTGTTCGGGACCCTGGGCGCCGTCTTCTGGGGCAGCTGGCTCGCGGTGCCGTTCTTCGCCGCCTACGGAGTGCTGTACGGGTCGGCGTCGGACTCACGCTGGCACGAGTGCGGGCACGGCACCGCATTCAAGAACCGCCGGCTCGACGACGCCGTGTACTGGCTGGCCTCGTTCATGGTCATGAGGAACCCGACCGTGTCGCGCTGGAGCCACACCCGGCACCACACCGACACGCTGATCCTCGGCCGCGACCCGGAGATCCAGGTGATGAGGCCGGCCCGGCTGGCCCGCCTCCTGGCCAACTTCCTCGGCCTGGTCGACGTACCACTGGCGCTGCGCGACACCCTCCTGCACGCGTTCGGACGGCTCACCGCGGAACAGCGCACCTACGTCCCGGACACCGAGCGGCCCAAGGTGTTCCGCACGGCGCGCGTCTGGCTGGCGATCTACGCCGCCGTGATCGCCGCCTGCGTGTTGACCGGCTCGGTCCTGCCGGCGATGTTCGTCGGCCTGCCGCGGATGTACGGCGGCTACATGCTCTACGTCTACGGCCTCACGCAGCACGCCGGGATGGGCGAGAACGTACTCGACCACCGGCTCAACACCCGCACGGTGCGCATGAACCGCGTCAACAGGTTCCTGTACTGGAACATGAACTACCACGTCGAGCACCACATGTTCCCGATGATCCCCTACCACCGGCTGCCGGAGCTGCACGAGGAGATCAAGCACGAACTGGCACCCGCGTACCCCTCCCTGTGGGCCGCCTACAGGGAGATCATCCCGGCGGTGCTGCGCCAGCTGAAGGACCCGACGTACTACGTGCGCCGCGAACTGCCCCCGGGCGCCCCTCCGTTGCATGCCCGTTCCGACGGCCGCGCGCTAAGCGCTCCGCTGGAAGCGCAGTGATGAAACCGCGGGCCGGTGAAAGCTGGTCGCGCCCACGCGGCGCAGCCGCAAGTTGATACGTCCCGCGCCCCTATCGGGGCCTGCGGCCCCTCAAGCGGGCGCGATACCGAACCGGACTTCAGCAAGGAGGCACACCCATATGTCCAAGTGGATCGCCGCATGCCAGACCGATGACATCGAGCCGGAAGACGTCATCCCTTTCCAGCACGAGGGGGTGGACTACGCCATCTACCGCTCGCCGGACGACGACATCTACGCCACCGCGGGGCACTGCACCCACGAACGGATGCTGCTGTGCGACGGCCTGGTCATGGACAACACCATCGAATGCCCCAAGCACAACGGCCGGTTCGACTACACCACCGGGAGAGCCGCGGGCGCTCCCGTCCTCGTCGACCTGCAGACCTACCCGGTCCGAGTCGAGGACGGCACCGTCTTCATCGAGATCGGCTGACGGGTGGGCGCCGCACCGGGGACGGTGGCACCAGGGATGGTGGTCGTCGGGGCCGGCGAATGCGGTACGCGGGCCGCGTTCGAGTTGCGCGAGGCGGGCTGGACCGGCCCGATCACGCTGGTGGGCGCGGAGAACGTGCTGCCGTACGAGCGTCCGCCGCTGTCCAAGTCCGTGCTCACCGGGCCCGACGATGCCTGCGAGCCCACCGCGCTGTGTGAGGGCCGCGCGCTGCGGGACGCCGGCATCGAGTTCGTCGCCGGGGCCGCCGTCACCGGTATCGACCGCGACGCTCACCACGCCGTGCTCTCCGACGGGCGCCGGATCGGCTACCAGCGGCTGCTGCTGGCCACAGGGGCGGCCGCCCGGCGGCTGCCGCTGGCCGGCATCGACGCGGGCGGCGTGCGCTACCTGCGCAGCCGCGCGGACGCTCTCGTCCTGCGGGACCGGCTGCGGCCCGGAGCGCGTATCCGCGTGATCGGCGCCGGTTTCATCGGCCTGGAGCTGGCCGCCGCGGCGGCCGCACGGGGCTGTGCCGTCACCGTGATCGAGGCGGCGCCGCGTCCGATGAGCCGAGCGGTGCCGACCGCCATCGCCACCGCGCTGGCCGACCGCCACCGGCAGGCGGGCGTGGATCTGCGCTGCGGGCTGACGGTGGAACGGCTCACGCGCCGGGACGGAGTCCTGCTGCTCGAGCTTGCCGGTGGCGAGCTGCTGGAGTGCGACACGGTGGTGGCGGGCGTCGGTGCCGTACCGGAGACCGCGCTGGCGGAGAAGGCGGGTCTCGCCGTCGAGAACGGGGTACGGGTGGACGCCCGTCTGGCCACCTCCGACCCCGACATCTTCGCGGCCGGCGACTGCTGCTCGTTTCCGCACCCGCTCTACGGCGGGCGCCGCATCCGCCTGGAAGCCTGGCGCAACGCCCAGGACCAGGGCCGGGCGGCGGCGCGGAACATGCTGGGCGACGATCAGCCGTTCGCCGCCGTTCCGTGGTTCTGGTCCGATCAGTTCGACCTCACCCTGCAGATCGCCGGACTGCCCGACACCGCCGGGCAGGAGGTGGTTCGCGAACGCCCCGACGGGGTGCGGATCCGGTTCGGCCTCGGGACCGACGGCCGACTCCTGTACGCCGCCGCTATCGCCACCGGCAACGCCGTGGCCAAGGACATCCGACTGGCGGAGATGCTCATCGCCCGCCGGGCCGCCCCGGCTACGGCAGCACTGGCCGACCCGGCCACCCCGCTCAAGGCCCTGCTGCGGCAGGCGCCGAGCTGAACAGGAGGCACCCTCCATGCACCACTCGTCCTTCCCCCGCTCCGGCGAACCGATCAGCAAACTCGGCTTCGGGGCCATGGGATTCGCCGGCTGGTTCGGCGGCAACGGCAACGACTCGGAGTCCAGCTGGATCGACAGCCTGCTGTACGCGCTGGACCGGGGCGTGAACTTCATCGACACCGCCCGGGCCTACGGCAACTCCGAACGCATCGTCGGCAAAGCACTGAGCCAGTGGTCCGGAACGCGTCCCTTCGTCGCCACCAAGGTCGAGAACCTCTCCGGGCAGCGCGGCTGGGGCACCCCCGTGGACCCCCAACTCGCCCACCCGCCCGGCCACATCCGCGCCGGCGCCCAGCGCTCGCTCACCGAACTCGGCCTCGACCACGTCGACCTCCTCCAGCTGCACATCTGGTGGCCCACCTGGGGCGTGACCGGGCACTGGATGGACGAGCTGCAACAGCTCAAGCAGGAGGGACTCGTACGCCACATAGGGATCTCGATCCCGGACCACCGCTCCGACATGGCGCTCCCCCTGGTGCAGTCCGGCCTGATCGACTCCGTCCAGACGATCATCAACATCTTCGATCCGACCGCCCTGGACAACCTCCTGCCGGCCTGTGTCGAGCACGACGTCGCCGTGATCGCACGCTGCGTCCTGGACGAGGGCGGACTCACCGGCACCCTCACCGAGGACACGGTCTTCCCCGAAGGCGACTTCCGGTACGGCTACTTCGACGACATCGTGCCCCGCTCGGTCTACCTGGAGAAGGTCGACGAGCTGCGGCAGTACGTGCCGCAGTACGCCGGCTCGCTCGCCGCGCTCGCTCTGAAGTTCGTCGTCCAGGCGGAGGGCGTCACCACGGCGATCTCCTCGATGCAGGTCCGGGAGTTCTGCGAGGCGAACATCGCCGCGCTGGACGAACCCGAACTCCCCGCGGAAATCCACGAGTTGCTGCGCTTCAAGCACCGCTTCATCAAGAACTTCAACGAAACCAAGATCTTTGGGGAGTACCGATGACAACCGCACAGCCCGAAGAGACCGAGAGCTCCGAAACGGTCCGCTGGGAGGACCTGCTGCCGCGCGAGTTCGAGCAGCGCCTGGCCCAACTGCCGCTGGTATACCTGCCGATGGGCCTGTGTGAGCCGCACGGACATGTCGCCGCCTTCGGCCTGGACACCCACAAGGCCGTCTACCTGTGCGAGGAGTCCGCGCGCCGCTTCGGCGGCATCGTCGCCCCGACGCAGACGTACCAGATCCACGAAACCGGATACCACCGGCCGTGGCTCAAGGAGGTGATGGGCGACGTCAATCCGCGCATGGGCAGCCTCCCGCCCGACGTCGTCCTGCGACTGCTGGTCTACCAGCTCAGGGCGTTCGTCAACGCGGGTTTCCGCGCCGTCGTCGTGCTCACCGGCCACAACGCCAACCAGCCCGATCTGCGGCTGGCGGTCGAGGAGTTCCGCCGCGCCCGCGACATCCCGATCACCGCCGTCAGCGACCCGGAACTCGTCCTGGGACAGTTCGAGGGCGACCACGCCGGCCGGTACGAGGTCTCCCAGCTGATGTACGTCCGCCCGGAACTGGTCGACCTCGGCCGCCTGGACGACCGCAACACCACACCCCTCGGCCGCTTCGCCCAGGGCGACGACGCCCACCTCGCCACCGCGAGCGAGGGCCGGGCCATCATCGAGGCCAGTCTCGACGCGATCGAAGCGATCGTGGACGGGTGCCGGCCGCTTCCCGAAGCGGACTCTGCGTTCATGTCGTTCATGTCGTTCGAGGAGGCCGAGGAGGTCTGGCAGCGCGTCGCCGCCCGCTCGGACGAATGGTGCACCCTTCGAGAGTGACCGCGACGCCGCGGCACGGGGAGGCCCGGCGCTGCTCATGCAACGCCGGGGCGGCCTCCAGGCCGCTTGGAGCCGCCCGTCACGTGACCTGTCCGGCTCTCTGGAGCCCGTCGAGGATCAGGTCGAGACCGAATTCGAATTCGTTGGCGTAGTCGTAGCCGGGGCTGAGAATGTGCTCGGTCGTCAGTTCGGCCAGGTGCGGGTACTGGTCGGCCGGGGCCTGCGCCAGGATGGCCTGCGCCAGCTCCGCGGTCTCGGCGGGTGTGTCGAACGGCAAGTCGCGTTCCTGCAGGGCGAACCCGTAGATGTAGCTGTCGAGGGCCGAGTACGCGTGCGCGGTCAGTGTGACGGAGAAGCCGGCCTTGCGAAGGCATCCGAGGACGGCGTCGTGATGCCGCAGCGTCGCCGGCCCGGGTGAGGCCCGCGACTCCATCAGGCCGATCGCCCAGCGGTGGCGGGACAGGACCTGGCGCATCGAGAGCGCCCGCTGACGCATCGCCGTCTTCCAGTCGTCCTCGCCGGAGGGCAGATCGATCTCGCTGAACACCAGGTCGATCATGCCGTTGAGGAGATCTTCCTTGTTGGCGACGTGCGTGTAGAGGGACATCGCCTCGACCCCGACCGCCTCACCGAGCTTGCGCATACTGAGCGCTTCGAGTCCGCTCTCGTCGGCCAGGGCGACAGCGGCGTGCAGCACCTTTTGGCGGCTCAGCGGGATACGGGGCGCTCGATCGCGTCCGGTCCGCGGGGTCATCTGTGGTCCTCCCATCGTCGGCATTGACAACCTTACGCCGTAAGGACGAACCTTACGGCGTAAGGACGATGAGTCGAACCTGGGCATCGTCATGCAGCGATGTAGCCGGCCACTGTGGCCACTGAGGGGGAACCATGAAGTCGATCGTCCAGGAGCGGTACGGACCTTCGCCCGAGAACGTTCTGCGTCTCGCGGAGATCGACAAGCCCACGATCGGGCGGGACGAGGTCCTGGTCAGGGTGCACGCGGCCAGCGTGGACCGCGGCACCTGGCACATCATGTCCGGTCTGCCGTATCCCGTCGGGCGGCAGGGTTCGGTCTCCGTCGGCCCAAGTACCCCAACCCGGGCCGCAGTTTCGCGGGAACGGTCGAGGCCGTCAGCGGCGATGTGACCGGATTCAAACCGGGTGACGAAGTGTTCGGCATCTGCGATGCCTCGTTCGCCCAGTACGTGCGCGTCCGAACCGACAAGCTCGCCCCGAAGCCGGCGGACCTCTCCTTCGATCAGGCGGCTGCCGTACCCGTCTCCGGGCTCACCGCCATCCAGGCCGTTCGCGACCAGGGACGAGTCCGGGCAGGACAGAAGGTGGTGATCGTCGGCGCGTCGGGAGGCGTGGGCACCTTCGCCGTGCAGATCGCCAAGGCATACGGAGCCGAAGTGACGGCCGTGTGCAGTACCTCAAAGGTCGAAGCGGTCCGCGCGCTCGGCGCAGACCATGTCATCGACTACACCCGAGCGGACTTCGCAGACGGCCGCCACCGCTACGACGTCATCCTCGATATCGGAGGCAACCGCCGGCTGTCGCATCTGCGCCGCACCCTCACCCCGACCGGGCGGCTGGTCATCGTCGGCGGCGAGACCGACGGCCGGTGGCTCGGCGGAACCGACCGTCAACTCCGGGCGCTGGTGCTGTCTCCGTTCATCGGCCAGAAGCTCGGGACCTTCATCTCGTCGGAGAACGCCGAAGACCTGGAGGCCCTCCGCGGGCTCATCGAGTCGGGCAAGGTCTCACCCGCCGTCGACCGGACCTACCCGCTCGACGAGGTCGCCGCAGCCATCCGGTACATGCTGGAGGGGCGGACCTGCGGCAAGCTCGTGATCACCATCTAGGGGCGGTTCCCGGAGGCGGCAACACGGTGTGGCTCGCATACGCGCCTCAGCACGGTGGGCGGTACCTGTGCTGAGTGAAGTACTGGCGCCATTCGGTGCGGGTGATCGCAGGAGTGGCGGTGTCGCAGATCCGGGACGCCACGCGCCGGACGCCGGGGTCCCACAGCAGTGCGGTCCAGTCCTCGCTGCCGGTGGCCAGGGTACGGCCGTCGGGACTGAAGGCGAGGGTGTCCACCGCTTTGCTGTGGCCCGTCAGCAGGGCCAGTTCCCGGGCGCCACCGCGACCGGTCAGGCCGTACAGCCGCACGGTGTTGTCGGAACTCGCGGCGGCCAGCGTCCGCCCACCCGGGGCGAAGGCGACGGACATGACGCCGTCGGTGTAACCGGTCAACCGGTCCCGTGAGACTGGACGGTGCGGATCGGTGAGATCCCACAGCCGTACGGTGCGGTCTTCGCTACCGGTGGCCAGGGCGCGGCTGTCGGGACTGAACGCCACTGATTTCACCGCGTCGGTGTGGCCGGCGAGGACGGCCAGGCGTTCAGGATGCCGTCGGCCGGCCACGTTCCACAGGATGGCCGTACGGTTTCGGGCCGCAACCGCCAGGGTGCGGCCGTCGGGGGCGAATGCCACGGAGTCGACCGCGCTGTTTCCCCGTAGAGGAGCCAGAAGACGCGGATGCCGCATGTCTGTTGTGTCCCACAGCCGCACGCTGCCCTTCTCGCCGCCGGTGGCCAGGGTGCGGCCGTCGGAGCTGAACGCCACCGAGTTGACGTGGCCGATACGACCTTGAACGGCACTCAGCAGATGGGGACGGCGAGATGTTCCCACGCTCCACAGCCGCAGACTGCCATCGGCGCTGCCACTGGCCAGTACGCGCCCGTCCGGCCGGAAGGCCACCGAGTTGACGGCCCCTGTGTGGCCGGTGAGCCGGTCCAGTTCCCGGGGGCGGCGGACGTTCGCGAGGCTCCATAGGCGCACGGTGCGGTCGTAGCTGCCGGTGGCCAGCAGGCGTCCGTTGGGGCTGAAGGCGACGGAGTAGACCGAGCTGGTGTGGCCGGTCATGGCCGGCCCGGGTACATCCCACAGACGTGTGGTCTGGTCCTCGCTGCCGGTGGCCAGGGTGCGGCCGTCGGGACTGAAGGCCAGCGATCCGACGCTTCCGGTATGGCCCCTGAGGACGGCCGGTTCGCGGACGGGACCGGGCCCCGTCAGCTCCCAGCGGCGTACCGTGCCGTCGACGCCCGCGGAGGCCAGGGTGCGGCCGTCGGGACTGAAACCCACGGCGTTGACCGCGTCGGTGTGCCCGGAGAGCACCTCCGTCGCGCGGGGTCGGCGTGGTCCGGCCACGTCCCACAGCCGCACTGTGAAGTCGGCGCTGCCGGTCGCAAGCGTGCGGCCGTCCGGGGCGAACGCGAGTGCTTTGACCTCACCGCCGTGGCCGGCCGCGGGCGGCAGCTTCCGCAGCCGCCCGCCCGACGCGGTCACCTCCCACAGCCGCACCGTACGGTCGGAATGGCCCGTGGCCAGCATGCGCCCGTCCCGTCGGAGCGCCATCGCGGTCACGGCGGCGGGCGCACGGATCGCGGCAAGGGGACGCGGCCGGCGGGGATCCGACAGCTGCCAGAGCCGAATCTCGCCGCGGGAGGCTGTCGCCAGGGTCCGCCCGCCGGGAGCGAAACCCAGTCCGACGACCGGGCCCGCACCGGCCGGCAGGCGTGCCGCGAGCCGGGGGCGCCGTGCGTCGCCGATGTCCCACACCCCGGCCGTCCCGAGGTCGTCTCCTGCGGCCAGAAGACGGCCGTCGGGGCTGACGGCGACCGTGCGCAAGGGGCCCGCCAGGCGGGGCAGCGTGCTCAGCTCGCGCGGCCGGTGGGCATCCGAGGCCCACCACAAGCGCACGGTCCGGTCGCTGTCGCCGGTGGTCAGCACCCGGCCGTCGGCACTGAACGCCATCGTCGTGACCGCGCTCGCCTGACCGGGCAACTGCGTGGCGTACGGGGTGGCGAAGGTGCTGAGCAGACTGCCACGGGCCTCGGGGGTGGGCGACAGGCGGTAGGCGGCCAGACTCAACTGGGCGGCCAGAGCGGGGTTGGCCGCCCGCAGTGCCGCCGCCCTATCGGCGGCCCGCTGCGAACTGGCGGCGTCGCGCTGCCGGTCCGCCGCCCGCTGCGCCCGCACGGCGAAGACAGCGGTCGTGCTCGCCAGCACGAGCAGGACGGTCAGCAGCGCCACCGCCCCGTGCCGGAACCGGGCGCGTCGCCGCACCGCCGCACATTCGGCCGCCCGGGCGGCCAGGCTCGCGTCGAGGAACTCCCGCTCCCGCACTGACAAGGACGCGCGCCCCAGGGCGGTGGCCATGTCGAGGCGGGTGCCGCGGTACAGCGCACCGGGATCACGGCCCAACGCCTCCCAGGCCTGAGCCGCTTCGGTGAGCTGGCGCAGGGTCCGTACGGCCTCACGGTCCTCGGTCAGCCATCCGTGCAGCCTCGGCCAGCACCGGATCAGAGCCTCATGGGCCAGCTCCACCCGCTCGTGGTCCAGCGTCAGCAGCCGCGCTGCAGCCGCACGATCCAGTACGGCACCGACGCCCCCGTCGTCGGCCTCGGTCAGCCCGTCCAGCTCCTCCAGGCGCGCCGGCCGCCGGGTGTCCTCCGTACCCTCTCCCAGCGCGGTCAGCCGCATGAACACCCCCCTGGCCAGCTTCCGCTGCTCCGTGTCCAGCCGCTGGTAGAACTCCTCGGCGGTGCGCGCCAGGCCGCCCTCGAGCCCGCCCGCCGCATCGAACGCCCCCAGCGTCAGCGCGTTGCCGCGTCGCCGCCGCCAGGTCTGCAGCAGTGCGTGCGACAGCAGAGGCAGTACTCCGGCCTGGCCGTGCGCCTGCGCCGTGAGCGACGCCAACAGCGTACCCTCGACGGTCAGTCCGGCCTGCTGGGCCGGCTTCACCACCGCCCGGCGCAGCTCTTCCAGGCTCATCGGCCCGACCGGCACCTGCGTGTCGCGCATCGCCTCCACCAGCAGCGGGTGGTGGGTGCAGTGCGCGTAGAAGTCGGCGCGTACTCCCACTGCCACCCGGCACCGGCCGGCCTCGGCCGAGGCGGCGGTGACCAGTGCCTCGATGAAACGGTCCCGCTCGGCGTCGTCCGGACACAGCGTGAAGGCTTCCTCGAACTGATCGACGACCAGGACCAGGCCGCCGTCACCGGCTCCGGAACGGGCGGCGACCTGACGCACCACACGGCCCAGGTTCGCCGGATCCTCCCTCAACTCCTCGTACAGTCCGCCCGGCGTGACTCCCGCCAGCGCACCCAGCCGCACGGCGCACTCCTCCAGCGGCCGGGGCCCCGGCGTCAGCACCACCGTGGTCGCCAAGGGCCGCAGACGCGGCACCAAACCCGCCCTCAACAGCGACGACTTGCCCGAACCCGAGGCCCCGATCACCACCACGAACCGCTGTCGCTCCAGCCGTTCGGCAAGCTCCTCCACCAGCCGCTCCCGGCCGAAGAACCACTCCGCGTCCTGCTCACGGAACGAGCGCAGACCTGCATAAGGCGGTGGCGCGCCGGACTCCTGATCCTCCGCAGGGCCGAGGGCGGGATCCCCTTCGCCGAGTTGTTCCGCCGCTTCCCGCCAACGGCGCTCCCACTCCCCCACGTCCCCGTCACAGACGCGCACGTAGGCCAGCGTCACCGCCAGCGTGGGCAGCCGCTGCCCGGACGCCGCGGAGGACAGGGTCGAGATCGAGTAGTGCGCCCGCTCCGCCAGTTTCCGGTAGGGCGGATTGCCGGCCTTCTGCCGCAGTTGCCGTAGCCCCGCGGCCAGTTCCAGTAACGGACCGTCCCCCGCTTCCAGCGGTCGCTCCCTGCGCGGCATCGCCGCACCTCCCCCGTGTCGTTTCCCCGTGTCGCAGTGGTCGCTGCGCCGTCACATTTTTCAGGACTTGTTTGTTCGGCACCAGTGACCGAACGCGAACAACGCGTGGGCCGCTACACCTTGGGGCGAACGGCCCGGCGGGCACTCCGCACCGGGCACGGGCTCCATGGGAGGAGAGAACACATGAGGCGAAACAGGCTCGTACTCGCGGCGGCAGGCAGCGCGCTCGCGCTGAGCGGCGCGCTGGGCACGCAGGCCGTGGCGGCGGACGCGGGAGGGGGCACCATACTCGCCCCCCAGACGTTCAAGAACCAGGTCACGGCCCGCTGCATGGACGACAGCGACCGCGGATTCCGTACTGTGGGGTGCCACGGCCGCGCGACCCAGCAGTGGAACGTGCATGTCTGGAACGACGGCACCCGCCAGCTCAAGAACGTCGCCACGGGTCGCTGCATCGACGACAGCAGTGCGGGGCTGCGTACCTGGACCTGCTGGCCCGGATCGGACTCGAGGTCCAAGAACCAAAGCTGGTACGTGCACCGGTGGAACGACGGCAGCATCCAGTTCAAGAGCCAGGCGACCAGCCGGTGCATCGACGACAGCAGTGCGGGGCTGCGTACCTGGACCTGCTGGCCCGGATCGGACTCGAGGTCCAAGAACCAGAGCTGGTTCTGACGCTTGCCAAGGGGGATGCACACGAACGTTGTGACGAGGTCACTCGTCAGTGTCACCGTCGTCGTCGGGATCGCCGCCGGGAGCCTGGCGGGGGCAGGTGCCGGCTTCGCGGCGTCCGGGCCGGCCGCGAAGCCGGCGGTGAGCTCCGAGGCCGCCGTACCACTCGCGGTGGACAACCTCGGCCGGAGTACGGCGCAGGCCCAGGACGTCCAGCGCTGGCCGGCCAGGTACTGGGGGTACACCGGCGCGATCGACGGGCTGTTGGGCACCAACAGCTCGAAGGCGTTCCAGCGCAACCTCCAGAACTGGGGCTATACCGGCCCGATCGACGGAATCGCCGGATCGGGGACCCAGGCCGCGTTCACGGCGTTCGCCGACGGCATCTGGCCCTGAGCCGGGTGGCCGCCTCCTGAGCGACACCCCTGCTACACCCGCACCCTCGCCGAACACAGCGCGGCCAGGGTGCGGGTGGCAGCCGGTCCTGATCAGTACAGGGCACCGCTGGTCAGCCCAGCAACCATCTGCGAATTTCCCCGTGTCAGACCCCGTACGGGGCGCTGCCTGGCATGCGGCGGATGCTCCAGTCGAAGCTGCCTCGGCACACCGGCGTGCCCTCCGTGTCGGTGACCCCTGCTCGGGTGATGAGGCGTGCTCTGTCGGTCTCGCCCGACAGGAGCCTGCGCAGGGTGTGGTGGGCCTCGTCGCCGACGCGGCAGGTGGCCAGTAGGCGGCCTCGTGCGGGGGCGAGGAACTCCAGGGACGCCGCCGCGCCCTGCGGGACGAGGTCCTCCATCTCCTCGCTGCGCTCGCTCGTGGCGATGATCGCGGCCAGCCCGACCGCGTCGATCAGGGCGATGAGGCCGCTGGAATGCAGTGAGCCGATGACGTTCGTCAGCTCCTTGGGTGTCTCCAGCGCCACCTCGGCCGTGCCGTCGGCGGCCCGGAACACTTCGATACCGGCGGTGCGATGGGCCGGGATGGGCTCGAGCAGCGTACGGGCCAGTGCCGTCATGTCCATCGCCACAGGGTCGCGGCGCTGGTTGACGGCCGGGTGACGTCCAGGGCAAGGGACGGCGTCGGCTGGATCGGGTGCTCGCCGAGCGCGTGGACCCCGCCCCTGTACGGGGAGTTGGTCCTCTTCGGGGAGGCCCTGCCCTGGTACGGCGGAACGCCGCCCGCCGAGCAGGGCGAGCTATTCACCCCGTAAGCCCCGCGGACGAGTCAGTCGCTCGGATCAGCTGGACAGGAACGCCGCGGCAGTCGCGACGAACCGTTCGGCGTCGTCGAGCCAAGGGAAGTGTCCGGCTCCGGGCTGGACGACGAGCTTGGCGTTCGGGAACAGCCCGGTGAATTCGGCCATGACGGGAGGAGGGGCCGCCACATCGACTTCCCCGGCGAGCAGGAGCACCGGCGGCCCGAACCGTGCGAGCGCCGTGCGGGTGGCGTCCGGGTCGAAGGCGCCGTCGGCGGCGAAGGCGCTCGCGGCCTCCATGTTCCGCTGCCTGGCTTCCGCGGCCTGGTGTGCCTGCGCCATCTCGTCCCAACGGCCGTAGGAGAACGGTGCGATGGCCTGCCAGCTGTCGCCGGTGGCCAGGCCCGCCACGATCGTCTCCAGAGCCGCGAACGCCGCGGCGAACCACGGCTCGTCCTGGCGAAGCCGCGCGATCTCGAGCCGGGTGCCGCCGGTGATCGTGAGGCCGACGGCCATGACGCTCGGGGTGATCAAGGCGAGCTTGCCGACCCGTTCCTGATAGCGAGTCAGGTACTGCGTCGCCAGATTGGCGCCGCCGGAATGCGCGAGCAGGTCCATCCGGTCCAGGCCGAGGTGCTCGCGCAGGGCCTCCACGTCATCGACGAGTCGGTCGCAGCGGTAGGAGGCGGTGTCCTGCGGTGTCGCGGACCGGCCGGTGCCCCTCAGGTCCAGCCTGATCAACTGCCGGTGCGCGGACAGTCCGCCGAGGTCGCCGAGATACACCGAGTCCTGCATTCCTCCGGGCAGGCAGATCACCGGCGGGCCGTCTCCGAGCACCTGGTAGGCGAGTTGGGTTCCGTCGTACGCGGAGAAGGCGAAGGAGGCAGACATGGCCGCGACCCTCTCAGCGGCGTACAGCCCGGAGCAACCGGTTTTCCTGCACGGTCAGGACTGTGCACGGTCAGGACTGTGCGCTCGGACCCTCTCACCGTTTGATCGATTGATCGCTATCATGGGCGCATCGCGCGAATTCGATCGCGCAAGCCGCCGCGCGGTCGCGCCCCGGCGGCGCGGCCGACGCGGACGAGAGCGGTGGGGACATGCGGGAGTCGGCGCAGAAGCGGCAGACCCGGATCGCGGAGGTGGTGCGGGACCGTGGTGTCGCGCGTATCACCGATCTCGCCGACGAGCTCGGGGTCTCCGTCGTTACAGTGCGCCGGGACGTCGAGGAGCTGGCACGGCGTGGGGAAGTGCGGCGCGGGCATGGGGTGGCGCGTTCGCTGCGGCCGGTGCCCGAGGAGAGCACCGCCGGGGGTGACGCCGTTGCCATGATCGTTCCCGAGCGCAACACCTACCTCACCGAGGCCGTGCAGGCCGCGCGGGAGGCCGCGGAGAAAGCCGGCCTGCGGCTCGCCCTGCACATCGCCGACGATGCCGGGGCGGAGCGCGAGGCCGTGCGCCAGGCGCTGGACGCCGGGGCGCGGGGACTGCTGCTCTCGCCGCACTGGCGTACGCAGGCGGAGGCCGACGCGGACCACTCGTGGCTGGCCGACCTGGACGTCCCCACGGTGCTGGTGGAGCGGCGTCCCGCACGGACCAGCGCGATCTACCCGCTGGACTGCGTGCGCTCGGACCATGCGTACGGCGTGCACCTGGCGCTCGGGCACCTGGTCGGTCTCGGGCACCGGCGGATCGTGCTGGCGGCGCGCGACGACAGCCCCACCGCACGGGTCATCCGCGCCGAGTTCGCCCAGCAGACCGCCGCCCGGGGGCTCGCCGAGAAGTGCCGTACGATCCTCAGCTCGCGCACCGCGGGTCCCGACCCGCGCGCCGCCGACCCGCGGGCCGCGGACCTGCTCGAGGTGGTGGGGCAGAGTGGCGCCACGGCGGTGCTGATCCACAGCGACATGGACGCGCTGGTGCTGGTGCAGCGGCTGCAGGCCGCGGGGATCGACGTGCCCGAGCAGTGTTCGGTGGTGGCGTACAACGACGTGGTCGCCGACATGGGGCCCGTCCCCCTGACGGCCGTCGCCCCGCCCAAGACGGAGCTCGGCCGGGTCGGTGTCGACCTGTTGCTGCGCCGGCTCGGCATGGCGCGCGAGGGGCTGCGCCCGGGTGCCACCCGTCATCTGGAACTGCTGCCGGGTCTTGTGATCAGGGAGTCCACGGCTCCGCCGGCGACGTGAGTCCCGTCCACCAGTCGACTGACGCTTTGTTCGTTTGACCGTTTGAGTTTCCTCTGTTCGATGTATTGACGCCTTTTTCGTCTGCCGCTCAGGATGCCCGTAATCCATGCAAGGACGCGGGAGGGCTCATGCGAGGTACCCGGAGGGCTGCGGCAGCACTGCTCATGATCTTCGCCATGCTGCTGGCGGGCTGTTCCTCCTCGGGCGGCAGCGACACCGCCGAGAGCGGTCCGGTGCACATCACCTTCTGGTCGGCGCTCCGCGGCAGCCAGGAGGTCGTGGACGAGTACAACCGCACCCACACCAAGATCAAGGTCGACTTCGAGCAGGTTCCCTCGGGCGACCAGGGCGGCTGGGCCAAGCTCAGCAACGCCGCACGGGCGGGCAACGCCCCCGACGTCGCCACCATCGAGTACCCGCAGCTGCCCGGCTACGCCATCGACGGCGTGCCCCGCGACATCACCAAGCTGCTGCCCGACTCGGTGCGCCGCCAGATCCTGCCGCAGGCGATGGACCTGACCACGTTCGACGGGCGCACCTACGCCGTGCCGGTCGACATCGAACCGATGGTCTTCCTGTACCGCAAGGACCTGTTCACCAAGTACGGCATCCCGGTCCCCAAGACCTGGGCGGAGTTCGAGACTTCGGCCCGCAAGCTCAAGAAGGCCGACCCCCGTTCCCGTATCGCCAGCCTCTTCACCACCGGCGGCACTCTTCACATGGCCTCGTTCAGCTGGCAGGCCGGCGGCCAGTGGTACGACACCTCCGGCGAGACCTGGCAGGTTTCCATGGACGACGCCCCCACCCGCAAGGTCGCCGCGTACTGGCAGCGCATGCTGGACGACGACCTGGTGCGTGTCGAACCCTCGTCCAGCCAGCAGTGGCGGGCGCATCTGCGCAGCGGTGAGACGGCCGGCTGGCTGGCGGGCGCCTGGGCCGCGGGCTCGATGATGGCCTCCACACCGAGCGGCAAGGGCAAGTGGGCCATCGCACCGCTGCCGCAGTGGGACCTGAGCAAGCCGTCCCTGGGCACACAAGGCGGCTCGACCTTCATGGTCACCAAGGACAGCAACCGTCCCAAGGAGGCGCTGGAGTTCATCTCCTGGATGGTCACCAGCCCGGACGCGCTGCGCGCCAAGCTCTCCAGCGGCATCAGCAGCGCGTATCCGACCGTGCCCGAGCTGGTTCCGGTCGCACGCGAGGCGATGGACACCAGCTACTACTCGGGCCAGGACATCTTCGGTCTCTTCCACGAGGAAGCCAAGCTGATCTCCACCCAGTGGAAGTGGGGGCCGCGGATGGTGTCGACGACCAGCTCGGGCGACGACGGGCTAGCGCGGGCCGGTGCCGGCAGCGGCAGCATCCTGGGCGCCCTACGCGAGGCGCAGCGCAGAACTCTGCCCGACCTGAAGAGCCTCGGCCTGTCGGTCACTACCAACTGAGGTGTACCCGTGAGCACAGTGATCTCTCCAGGAAAACGTACGGGGACCACACCGCCGGCCCCGACCCAGGTCCGCCCCCGCCGAGCCGGACGCCGGCAGCAGACGCTCGCCTGCGTCGCGCTCCTGGCCCCCTTCACGGCACTGCTCGTCGCCGTGTTCCTCGTACCCGTCGGTTACGCCATCGGCCTCAGCCTTTTCTCCGAGGACCACAAGGGCCTCGGGTTCGGCGGCGGCACCACCGTCTTCACCGGGCTGCGCAGTTACCTCGCGGTGCTCGACGATCCGAGCTTCATGTCCGGGTTCGGCGCCATCGCCCTCTACTGCTTGATCTTCGTGCCCGTCGTCGTGGTCAGCGCGCTGGCACTCGCCCTCCTCCTCGACTCCGGGCTGGTCCGGCTGCGGCGTACGGCGCAGATGCTGCTGTATCTGCCGCACGCGGTGCCCGGCATCATCGCCGCCGTCATCTGGCTGTACCTCTACACCCCCGGCCTCAGCCCGGTCATCAAGCTCTTCGCACAGGCCGACATCACCATCGACTTCCTCGGTCTGCACACCGTGCTGCCGTCGATCGTCAACATCGCGCTGTGGAGCGGCCTCGGCTACAACATGGTGATCTTCTACGCCGCTCTCCAGGCCCTGCCGCGCGAAGTGCTGGAGGCCGCCCGGATCGACGGCGCGGGAGATGTGCGCACCGCGTTGCAGGTCAAGGTGCCCATCATCAGGGCCTCCGTCGTCATGGTCTGCATGTTCTCCCTGATCGGCGCACTCCAGCTGTTCACCGAGCCCATGCTGATGAACCAGGCCACACCGATGGTCAACTCCCGCTTCACCCCGAACATGTACATCTACGACGCGGCCTTCCGCCGCAACAACTACGGAATGGCCGCCGCGGCCTCCGTCATCCTCCTCATCGTCACCTGTGCCCTGTCGTACGCCGTAACGCGGTGGGCCGGCCGCCGGGAACGGAGCGCTCGATGACGACAACAACCCCCACCAGCCCCGGTGTTGCCGGCCGCCCGCTGGGCAAGCCGCTCGCCCGCCCCTCCGGCACCAGCAGGCTGACCAGCCGCGGCGTCGCCAACGCCGTCGTTCTGATCGCGGCCCTCTACACCCTGCTGCCCGGACTGTGGCTGCTCTTCGCCTCCACCAAGAACGCCGACGCCCTGTTCGGCTCGGACATCTTCTCCCTGGGCGACTTCTCCTTCGCCCAGAACCTCTCCGACCTGTTCGCCATGGACGGCGGCCTCTACGGCGAGTGGTACCTCAACAGCCTGCTGTACGCGGTCGGCGGCGCCCTCGTCGGCTCGCTGATCAGCGTCAGCGCCGGGTACGCCTTCGACAAGTACGAGTTCCGGCACAAGGAGAAGCTGTTCGGGCTCGTCCTCACAGGCGTCATGGTCCCGCAGACCGTCCTGGCCCTCCCCCTCTACCTGGTGGCCTCCGGCACCGGCCTGGTCAACACCTTCTGGGCGGTGTTCATCCCCGTCCTGTTCAACCCGTTCGGCGTCTACCTCGCCCGTCTGCTGAGCAGCGGCTACGTACCCAACGAGGTGCTGGAGGCGTCCCGCGTGGACGGCGCGGGCGAACTGCAGACCTACGTGCGCGTCAGCCTGCGCATGCTCGGCCCCGGATTCGTCACCGTCTTCCTCTTCCAGCTCACCGCGATCTGGAACAACTTCTTCCTGCCGATGGTGATGCTCTCCGACCAGCATCTGTATCCGCTCAGCCTCGGTCTCTACACCTGGAACAGCTCCGCCACCGTCTCACCCGAGTACTACCCGCTCGTCGTCATCGGCTCGCTGCTCGCCGTCGTCCCACTGATCGTCACGTTCATCGCTCTGCAGCGTTACTGGAAGTCCGGCCTGACCGCAGGAAGCGTCAAGTGACCAGCAAGGAGGGCCAGTTGGTCCGTACGGAACCTCAAGTGACCGCCCCCGACGGCCGGCCCCGCCCGCGCGCCGTGCTGGCCATGGCGAAGAAGACGGCGGAGCAGGTCCTCGACGGCGACGTACGAGCCCGGCTGGCCGCCCTCACCGACATCGACCCGCACTTCGTCCTGGACGATCTCACCACCCCCACCGCACACCGTGCGCTCGCCGACGCCGAGCTGCTCATCACCGGCTGGGGCTGCCCGCCCATCGACGCGGCGGCACTGGACGCGGCGCCCCGGTTGCGTGCGGTCGTGCACACCGCCGGCACCGTACGCCACCACATCACCGCCGCGTGCTGGGAGCGCGGCCTCGCGGTGTCCTCCGCCGCCGCGGCCAACGCCGTGCCGGTCGCCGAGTACACCCTCGCCATGATCCTGCTCGCCAACAAGCGGGTCCTGGAGACCGCCCGCGTCTACCGCACCGAGCGCCGCCGCGTCGACTGGAACGAGCGCCATCCCGACGCGGGCAACTACCGCAAGACGGTGGGCATCCTGAGCGCGTCGGCCATCGGACGCCGAGTCATAGACCTGCTCCGTCCCCACGACCTGACGGTGCTGCTCCACGACCCCTACGTCACGCGCGTCGAGGCCCGCGAGCTCGGGGCCCAACTGGTCCCGCTTCCAAGGCTGTTCGAGGACAGCGACGTCATCAGCGTGCACACCCCCTTACTGCCCGAGACCCGCGGCCTGGTCGGCCGCGACCTGCTGACGCGGCTGCGCACGGGCGGCACGCTGATCAACACCGCGCGCGGCGCCGTCGTCGACCAGGCCGCGCTCACCGACGAGGTGGTGTCCGGGCGGCTGCACGCGATCCTGGACGTCACCGAGCCGGAGGTGCTGCCCGCCGACTCACCGCTGTTCGACTGCCCCAACGTCCTCGTCACCCCGCACATCGCGGGTTCCAAGGGCGGCGAACTCCGCCGCCTCGCGGACCTGGCGCTGGCCGAGGTCGAGTCGTACGCGCTCGGCCGCCCCTTCGCCCATCCCGTACGGCCCGAACATCTGGCGCGCCTCGCCTGAACTCCACCCACTCGCCTACGCCGAACAAGCCGGAACGAACAGGAGACGTGGCCCCTCCCATGCCCGACCACCCCCTCGAACTCCCCGCAGAGGACCGCACCCTCAGCCCGCACACCGGCTACACCCGCGCCCACTGGGAAACCGCCGCCGACCGACTGCTCACGGCCGCCCTCCGCTACGCCACCCCGGGCCAGGCCCTGATCGACCTGCCCGGCCCGCCCTCCAAGTCCGGGGTGCGCTCGGACGGTCTGGAGGGGTTCGCCCGTACGTTCCTACTGGCGGCGTTCCGTACGGCCGGAGCGTCCGGCAAGGACCCGCACGGCTTCCTGGAGCGCTACACCGCGGGCCTCGCGCGTGGCACCCGCACTCCCGGCCGCGGTGACGCCGAGTCCTGGCCGGAGATCGGCCACCACAACATCCAGGGCCAGCCCATGGTGGAGTCCGCCTCCGTGGCGCTGGCCCTGCGGCTGACCGCGCCGTGGACCTGGGACACACTGCCCGCCGACGACCAGGACCGCGTCGAGCAGTGGCTGCGCGGCGCGCTGAGGCACACGCCCGCCCCCAACAACTGGTACCTCTTCCCGCTGACCGTCGCGGGCTTCCTGGAGTCCGCCGGGCGGGGCGACGCCGAGACGCGCGGCGCGATCGAGCGCGGGCTCGGCCTGCTGGACGGCTGGTACCAGGGGCAGGGCTGGTACTCCGACGGCGACGGCAGGTCCTTCGACCACTACAACGGCTGGGCCCTGCACATGTACCCGCTCCTGCATGCCCACCTCGCCGGCGACCGGGTACTGTTCGACCAACTCGGCCCGCGGCTGCGGGAGTTCCTCGAAGGCTTCGCCCTGCTCTTCGACGCGAACGGCGCCCCCATCCACCATGGCCGCTCCCTGACCTACCGTTTCGCCGCGGTCGCCGCCGTGGCCCTCGGCGCCCTCACCGGCGTGACGCCACTCGCCCCCGGCGTCACCCGCCGCATCCTCAGCGGGGCGCTGCGCCACTTCCTCGACCGCGGCGCGCTCACCGCGGACGGCGTCCTCAGCCTCGGCTGGTACGGGCCGCACGAGGCAACGCTCCAGCGCTACTCGGGGCCCGGTTCCCCGTACTGGGCCTCCAAAGGCTTTCTCGCCCTGCTCCTCCCGCCCGAGGATCCGGTGTGGACGGCCACCGAGGAGAGCGCGCCCTCCGAAGGCCGTGACCGTGTACTCGCGTTGCCTGCCCCGGGACTGCTCATCCAGACCACAGGCCGGGACGGTCTCGCGCGCCTGCACAACCACGGCAGCTACAAGCTGGACTCGCGGGAGCCGGAGCGGGCCCCCGGCAACCCGCTGTACGCCCGCCTCGCGTACTCCACCCGTACCGGCCCGACCAGCGCGGCCAACACCCCCGACAACCACATCGCCCTGACAGCCCGCGGCACCCGCAGTGCTCGTATCCGCATCAATCTCCTTGCGGCGGGCCCCGACTGGCTTGCCTCCTGGCACCGGCCGGTCTTCCCCGAGGACGGCCCGGTCCTGCCCTCGGCCCGCATCGAGAGCCTGACGCTGGCACGCGGCAGGCTCGAACTGCGCGTCCACCGCACCGTCGGCGTACCGGCCGGGACGCCGATCCACCACACCGGCTGGGCCGTCGCCCTTTCGCCGGAGTCGGCCGCCGAAACAGAAGCCGAACCGATCAAGGAGATGCGTCTCGGCGGACCGGAGGTGACCAGCCAACTGCTCTGCCTGCACGGCTGGCAGACGCAACGCACCGTCCGCGCCCCGCAGGGCACGGCATACGGGCCCTGGGCCCTCGTCCCCGAACTCACCGGAACGGTCGGCGAGGACCCGGCCGGTACAGTGTTCGCCGCGCTCGCCTCCCTCACCGGCGAAGGCGACCCCGCCCCGCTCGCCGGGCAGGCCACCGCCGAGGTGAAAGACCTGACCGTCACCGTCCGCTGGGCCGACGCGACCCGTACGGTCGTGGACTTCGGCGACGGCGTCCTCACACTCCCCACGGTCACCGAGGCGCCGGGGTGACGCCGCGCCTGGCGTGAGGGTGCAGGGTGTGAGGGCAGACGAGGTTCCCCCGCGCGAAGCGGTCAGGCCGCCCCGTCGGTCTCGCAGGCGGCGAGCAGCACCCGGACCACCTCGATGGGGGCACTGGGCACAGAGGGGTCGGCGCCACGCCGGGGCGCGCACTGAGCCGGACCGGGCGCTCGCTCGTCGACGACCAGGCCGGGAGTGCGGGCGTATGACTGGTCGACGACCACCGCCGCGGTGCAGGCGCGGCCGTGCTCGTCGGTGAACGTGACGACCTCGCTGTAATCCGTCGGGGCGCTGCATCCCGCGAGCAGCAGTGCCGCCGCCCCCGTGGCCACCGCCACGCCGACCCCCCACAGCCGTTTCATCCCTCGCCCCTTCACGCCCGCTTCGCCGTCCAACTCGGTTGCCAGTCCGCAACGTAGCCGTCAACGACGGTCCGGTCACCGTGCCCATCGACGCCGATTCCAGGGCTGGAGCCGACCGAGCAGACAGCCGACCGCGGGGGCTCCCTGTCACTGACGGTTGGGGGCGAACGCGGGTTCGGACGGGGGTGGGGCGGCTGCGCCCTCCGTACGGATGCGGGGCAGTCGGCGGTCGAGGGGACCGGGCAGCCACCAGGTGGCGCGTCCCAGCAACGCCATGGCCGCGGGTACGAGCACCATCCGGACGATCGTGGCGTCGAGCACGATGGCCGTCGCCAGACCCAGGCCCATCATCTTGACGAGCGGTGAGGGGTTGGCGACGAAGCTGAGGAAGACCACCGTCATGATCAGTGCGGCGGAGGTGATGACGCGGCCCGTGACCGCCATGCCGCGAGCCACCGACTCCTTGGTGTCACCCGTGGCGTCGTACTCTTCGCGGACGCGCGAGAGCAGGAACACCTCGTAGTCCATGGACAGGCCGAAGAGGACCGCGAAGAAGATCGTCGGCAGGGGTGAGGCGATCGGCAGGGTTTCGTCGAGGTTGAGCATCTCTCCGAACCAGCCCCATTGGAAGACGGCCACCACGACGCCGTACGCGCCGCCGATGGACAGCAGGTTCATCACGGCAGCCTTCAGCGGTACCACGATGGAGCGGAACACCAGCATCAGCAGCAGGAACGACACCACGATGATCGCGGCAATGAAGACCGGGAGCGTGTCGGCGAGTTGGCGGGTGAGGTCGTCGGTCATGGCGGTCAGGCCCGACACGGCGACGTTGTCGGGGACAACGTCGCGGATGCGTTCGAGGGTGTGGGAGGTCTCGGCGTCCGCAGGGGCGGTGGTGGGGAGCGTGGGCAGTACGACGGTGTCCCCCGCCGCGGACATCCGGGGCTCGCCGACCGACGCGATGCCGGGATCGTCGGCGAGGCGGCGGGACAGCTCGGGGATTCCCCCGGCGTCCACGCCGGGGCTGCGCAGGTCGGCGACGATCAGCAGCGGGGCGTTGAAGCCGGGGCCGAAGCCCTCCGCCAGCAGGTCGTAGGCACGGCGGTGCGTGGTACTGGTCGCGTCGTTACCCGCGTCGGGAAAGCCCGTGTCCATGCGCAGCGCCGGGAGCGCCAGCACCAGCAACGCCGCCGACGCGGCGAGCAGGTACGGCCACGGCCGGCCGGAGACGCGGTGGGCGAATCGCCACCATGCCGTGTTCTCCGGGTTCTTGACGTTCTCGGGGTCGTCGGGGTTCTCGTAGGACTCGCGGCTCTTCACCCGGCGCCAACGGGAGCCCCGGCGCCGCCCCTTGTGGATGCGGTCGCCCAGCAGGGACAGCAGTGCGGGCAGCAGCGTCAGGGCGGTCGCCATGGCGAACAGTACGACCAGCGAGGTGCTCAGACCGATCGAGGTCAGAAAGCCCAGGCCGGTCAGTGCGAGAGCGGTCATCGCCACGACGACGGTTCCGCCGGCGAGCAGGACGGCCGCGCCGGACGATCCCATGGCGTTCGACAGCGCGGTGGAGTTGTCCTGGCCGGCGGCGCGGTTCTCGCGGTAGCGGGCCATGATGAACAGGGCGTAGTCGATGCCGACGCCCAGGCCGATCATCGCGCCGATCGTGGGGGCGGCGGTGGAGACGTCCATCGTATGGGCCAGCAGCGTGATGCCGGCAAGTCCGGCGGCGACGGCGACGAGGGCGAGCGCGATCGGGACCAGTGCGGCCACGATCGTGCCGAACGCGACCACCAGGATGACCAGGGCGGCCAGCAGACCCGCCGCTTCCGCGCCCGATGTCGGCGTCTCGGCATTGATGAAGACGGTGTCGCCGCCGAGTTCGGCGACGACACCGTCGCCGCGTACGGGTTCGATCGCGCCGCTCAGGGCATCGATCTGCTCGGGACTCACCTCCATCGTCGGTACGTCGAAGGCGACTTGGGCGAAGCCGATCCGTCCGTCGGGCGAGAGTGTGCCGGCGGTGAAGGGATCGGTGACCGTGGCGATGTGCTCCATCTTGGCGATCCGGGCGACCGCCGCCTCGATGGCAGGCCGGTGGCGGTCGAGCCTCTCCCCTTCCGGCGCGGCGAACACTGCCATGGCGTTGCCGCCGGAGGCTTCGGGGAAGCGCTCTTCGAGCAGTTCCATCGCCTCCTCGCTCTGGCTGCCGGGAGCGACGAGGTCGTCGACGAACGAGCCGCCGGCCAGGCCTGCTAGAGGCAGCACGAGGGCCAGGGCGGCCAGCCAGGAGGCGATGGTCATCCACGGTCGGCGAGCGCTCGCGTCGCCGATGCGGCGCGTGACGTGGTTCATGATGGTGGCTCCTGAGGTACGGGTGCCGGCTGACGGCACGTGTCGGCTGAGCTCCTGTGGTGGGGTTGCCGACCGGCCACAACTGCCGGACCGGCTCCCATGGTTGGCTACCGACCGGCCACAACTGCCGGCTGGGCTCCCGTGGTCGGCTGCCGATCGGCCACAACTGATCGGTGTGCGGCGGCAGCAGGAGTGAGCAGTCCCATCGTGGGAGACGGCACCGGTGCCGTCTCCCGCCGCACGGCGGGCTCGGTCCTCCCGCGCGCGGCGGGGAGAACCGTGGGGCGCCTCCTGCCGGCGGCGGAGGACCGGATCCGTCCACAGGCGGGTGACGGTGCCTGGGAGCCGGAATTACGATGACGTGCCCGGTGCGTCCCGATGACCTGCACCGTGCACCAGGGCACCGGACGCCTCTTGATGGAGCGACGATGAATCGCAGGGCGCCGCATGCCGAGACGCCGGGCCGCAGCGTGCCGGGCAGGTTCCGCGGTCCGTTCACGCGCTGGCCGCGGGGCGCGGACGCTGTCCTCGCGGTGGCGATGTTCCTGCCGACGATGCTCCTTCAGGAAGCTCCGGGGGACACGATGGTCGTCCGCCCGGTCACGGGCATCCTCCATCCCGCCCTCCCGCTCTTCCTGGTGGCCGGCGCGGCGCTCTACCGGCGTCGGAGCAGGCCGCTCGCGGTGCTGTGCGTGGTGCTCGTCGCGTGGGCCGGGACGCTGGGAAGCAGCCACTCCACCCTGGGCGCGATGGTGATCGTCGCGCTGTACAGCGTCGGGCGGCACGCCGACGACAACCGGTGGGGCCCTCTCGGCGTCGTCGCGGCCATCGCCGGGCTCACGATCGACGGCTCCTGCTTTCCGTCTCCTGGGGGGACATCGTCTTCGGCGCCCTCGTCATGTCCGGGGCCTGGTACCTCGGCCGGCGCCTGCGGCTTCGCGCCGGGCGTGCCGCCCGGCTGCTCCGAGAACAGGCCGCCGAGGCCCGGCGGATCGTGACCGAGGAGCGCACCCACATCGCCCGTGAACTGCACGACGTGGTCGCCCACCGGGTGAGCATGATGACGGTGCAGGCCGGTGCGGCCCGGATGGTGGCCGCCGAGGATCCCCAGGGCGCGCTGGAGGCGATGGCGGCGGTGGAGGAGGCGGGACGCCAGGCGCTGGACGAACTGCGCCACCTGCTGGGGGTGTTGCGGCCGGACTCCGAGCGCGACGGTCTGGGGCCCCAGCCGGGTCTGGGCGATCTGCCCCGGCTCGTGGCCGAGGTTCGCGAGGCGGGCCTGGACGTCTCGGTCACCAACAGCATCCGGGACCCTCTCCCGGCCCGCGTCGATCTCTCGGCGTACCGCATCGTCCAGGAGGCCCTGACCAACGTGCTCAAGCACAGCGGACCGCGCACGCACACCCACGTGCACCTGCGCGACGAAAGCGACGGCCTCACCATCGAGGTGCTCGACGACGGCCACGGCGCCACCGTCCAGGCCATGCCGGCCGCACACAAGGGCCCGCCCGGCCACGGCATCGTCGGCATGCGGGAAAGAGCCCACCTGCTCGGCGGAAGCCTCGACGCCCAACCGCGTCCCGGCGGCGGATTCCGCCTCACCGCCCATCTGCCCGTCAAGGGGGAGCCCACGTGAGCATCCGCGTCGTCGTTGCCGACGACCAGGCACTGGTACGGCGGGGCTTCACCATGATTCTCAGGGTCCACCACGACATCGAGGTCGTGGCCGAGGCGGGCACCGGCCTCCAGGCGGTCGAGGCGGCACGCCGGCACCGACCGGACGTGATCCTCATGGACATCCGCATGCCCGAGATGGACGGCCTCGAAGCGACCTCCCGGATCCTGGAGGAGGCCGACTGGAACCCACGGGTACTGATCCTGACCACGTTCGACCCGGACGAGTACGTCTACGAGGCGCTGCGCTCCGGCGCCAGTGCCTTCGTACTGAAGGACATTCCCCCCGAACAACTTGCCGCCGCCGTACGTACCGTGGCCGAAGGCGGGACGCTGCTGGCCCCCTCGATCACCCGGCGCTTCATCGACCGGTTCACGCAGCGCCGTATCGTCAACACCGCCGTCGCGGCCCGTCTGGAACGGCTCACGGGCCGCGAACGCGAGATCATGACCGCCGTCGCACGGGGCGCGAGCAACGCGGAAATCGCCGAGCAGCTCGTCATCGGTGCCGCCACCGTCAAATCGCATGTGTCGAGCATCCTCACCAAACTCGGGCTGCGCGACCGCATCCAGATCGTGATCTGCGCATACGAAAGCGGCCTCGTCGAAGCGGGCGACCACGACGTCGGCCACTGAGCTACGGACCCGCTCTGTGGTGGCTTCGCCGGTGAGGCGGCGGGCCATCAGGGCGGTCACAGCGAGGTGGATCATGTCATCGGAGCGGACTGACAGGGCTTCTCGAAAGCCAGACGAGAAGTGAGACCGGAAGCCGGACAGGAGTGTCCCGTGTCCGCGCCGAGGCTCAAACAGCCGCCGTTGTCGCGGAATTGGCTGCGCCAGGGCCAGAAGGAACACTCCGTCGCGGCTCGGCCAGTGGCCCTTCATGACCACCCGGCCGCCGGCGCCGCGCAGCCGGTCGGCGGCGAGAACGGGGGCACCGCGAGGCAGAAGCCCCAGCCGACCACCGCCGCCGTACGGTCACCGAACGCCAGGCGCGCGTAGTGGGACACCCGCCCGCGTCCGGATGCCGCGCGGCGCAGCAGCGACGCGGGGCGTCGGCGTAGAGAACCAGCTCACAGGGGGGCGGGACCGTGCAGATGCTGTCGGTGCCACCCCCGGGCCCCGCGCCGTGCGGTTTGCACGCCTCATACGGTCTAGGGATTCGTCCAGGCCCCGGGGTCCTCGGCAAGGCCCACGACCTCCTCGGGCAGCTTGGCCGCGGCCACATCCGCCAGGGTGACCTCGCCGAGGATCTTCCGGACGTTGGCGCGTACCGCGATCCACAGCGGCAGCAGGGATTCCGCGGGGCCGCAGTAGGAGAGCTCGGGCGGGCGCACGCCCCGTACCGACACCAGCGGTCCGTCCGCCACCCGGATCACGTCCGCGATGGCGATCGAGTCCGCCGGGCGGGCCAGCCGGTAACCGCCTTTCCCGCCCCGCTGACTGACCACGAGGCCGCCCCGGCGCAGGTCGCCCAGAATGCCCTCCAGGAACTTGTGCGGGATGCCCTGCGCCAGGGCGATCGCCTCGGCCTTCACCGACGTGTCCTCACCTGCCGCAGCCAGCTCCAACGCCGCCCGTACCGCATAGTCCGCCTTCGCCGAGATCCGCATGCCGCGATTATCCGCCACTGCGGCGTACGACGGTCCCTTGCCACCGGATCGGTGCGCGGTCACGAGGGGCGAGCTGTCCGCATGGCCGCTCGCCATCACCATCGCCTATCCCGCCACCGACCTGCTGCTGCTGTCTCCTGTTGGGAGCCGCGGCACTGCACTCGTCCGTTGCCCATCTCGCACTCCCGGCGGAAAACCAGGAGAGGCTGCCCCGGCGGCGCATGTCGATCCTGATCGCGCTCATCCTGATGGGGCCGCTCATCGTGCTGGCCAATGTCGGCGGCATCCGGGCCCAGTCCGTGAACGTCACAGTGATCGTGAGCATGATGGCCGGCCTGTCACTGCTGCTGGTGCGCGTCGCGTTCCTGGCTCAGTACGCCCATGGCAGGGCCATTGCACTCGCCGCCTCACTGCGGGAACAGACAGATCTCCAAAAACGGCTGACCCATCAGGCGACCCACGACCCGTTGACGGGTCTGGCCAACCGAGCGCTGCTCCAAGAGCGCCTGGATTCCGTTCTCGGCCGGTGTTCCGCCGATTCCGCAGCATCACCAGGCCGACCGCGCCCACGGAAGCGCTGCGGGACGCCGACATCGCCCTGTACAGAGCCAAGACCGCAGGCAAGAACCAGGCCGCTTTCTTCCAATCCCCGCACCAGCCGCGCTAGCGCCGCGCCGCGTCGCGCGTGCCGTGCAGGGCGAAGGCGGTGTTGACGAGGCCGACGTGGCTGAACGCCTGTGGGGTGTTGCCGAGTTGGCGGTGGGCGACCGGGTCCCACTCCTCCGAGAGGAGGCCGACGTCGTTGCGGGTGTCCAGTACGCGCTCGAACACGGCGTCCGCCTCCTCACGGCGGCCGATCGCCCTGAGGGCGTCGGCGAACCACAAGGAGCAGACGAGGAAGGCCCCTTCAGGGCCGCCGTCGGCGTAGCGCCGCAGGAAGCCGTGGTCGTCGAGCGTGCGGGCCACCGCCGACAGCGTGCCGTGGACCCGGGGGTCGTCCGGAGGCAGGAAGCCGAGCCTGGGCAGCAGCAGTGCGGACGCGTCGATGCGACTCGAGCCGTACGACTGCACGAAGCTGTCCTGCTCGGCGTCCCAGCCCTCGCGGCACACCTCGTCGTGGATCGCCTGGCGCATCCCCCGCCAGCGCTCCGCCGAGCTGCGCAGGCCTGCGATCCGCGCCATCCGCAGCGCCCGGTCCGCGGCGACCCACGACATGATCCGGGAGTGCACGAAGTGCCGTGGCGGGCCGCGTACTTCCCACAGTCCCACGTCGGGCTCCCGCCAGTGCCGCTCCAGGTGGCCCATGAGCGAGGCGACGACGCTCCACATGTGGTGGTCGATGGGTATGCCCGCGCGCACCGCGGAGTACACGGTGTTGAGCACCTCGCCGTAGACGTCGAGTTGGAGCTGGTCGGCGGCGGCGTTGCCGAAGCGGACGGGGCGGGAGCCCTCGTATCCTTCGAGCCAGCCGGCCGGCTTCTCGGGCAGCCTCCGCTGGCCTGACACCCCGTACATCGGCTGGAGGTCGTCGGGTTCGCCGGCCACGGCACGGACCAGCCAGTTCCGCCAGGCGACGGCCTCGTCGCGGTAGCCGGTGCGCAGGAGGCAGGACAGCGTGAAGGTGGAGTCACGGAGCCAGCAGAAGCGGTAGTCCCAATTCCGTTCTCCACCGAGGCACTCGGGCAGTGAGGTGGTGACGGCGGCCACCATTCCTCCGGTGGGCGCGTAGATCAGTGCCTTGAGTGTGATGAGGGACCGGAGCACCACTTCCCGCCAAGGCCCTTGATAAGTGCACTTCGCCGCCCACTGTTGCCAGAATCCCTGTGTCTCGGCCAGGAGTTCGGTGGTGTCCCCGCGCGGATTCTGCGGCATGTGTGAGGGGCTCCAGTCGAGGACGAATGCCCTTCGCTGTCCGGCCGAGAGCGTGAACTGCGAGCGAATACAGGAATCACTGACGGAGAAGCACATTTCATCGTCGCCGGATTGCGGAATTCCGTCGCATCGCAGAATGACGGAGTCCGGTCCGGCGACCGCGGCCACCGTGCGCGGGTCGACACCCCGGATCCATGGCACCACACGCCCGTTGAGGAACCGCAACCGTAGTTCCCCGCGCATCTCGACCCGGCCCGCCAGCCCTTCCACCAGGCGCACGAGACGGGGAACTCCCTGGCGGGGAGGCATGAAGTCGGTCACGCGCACGGCACCGTCCGCCGTCTGCCAGACCGTTTCCAGGACCAGCGTGTCACCGCGGTAGGCCCGGTGGTCGCACAGCCGGGATGCGCCGCCGGCCGGGGCGATCCGCCACCGGCCGTTTTTCTCACCGCCGAGAAGCGCGGCGAAACAGGCGGGGGAATCGAATCGCGGCAGGCACATCCAGTCGATCGCCCCGTCCCTGCCGACCAGAGCGGCCGTCTCAAGATCTCCGATGAGAGCGTAGTCCTCGATTCGCCCTGCCATGACAAGAATTCTAGGAGAGGGTAAGCAGAAGCGAAAAAGATCGAAAGAAAACCTTTTCTTTGACTCACCCCGTGCCCTGCGTTAAGGGTGGGATAGCAGGGCATTCAGTTCCTTCGGCAGGACGTACCGATGTCCCGATTGGCGAGCCGGCTTCCGGCACATATGGCCTCGCACCCGCTACGGCGTGCGACGGACCGGCCTGCCGCCCACGGCTCGCGGCGCCCCAGTTCCCCTCGCGGTGTCCACCCGCTCCGTCGTGCCTCGGACCGCATCGCCCGCGCCCAGGCGCGCCGGGCGGCGCCGTGCCGGGCCCGGACGGCTCGGCGGCCCAGGCGTTCGCGTACGGCCTCCTCCCGCACGGTCGGAGATCGCCGAGGGAGCTGCCCGGAAGACGGAGCGGGCGACCAGGAGACATCATCCGCGGGAGGCTGCCATGGCAGCTGACGCCCGCAGACCCCGCGTACTGCTCCTCACCAGTGGCCCTCTCGATGCCGGGGACGATGCCGAGGCCGAGCTGGCGCTGAGCCTCGCCCACGCCATGCCGGAGGTGGACCACTTCTGGTTCCGTCGCGGGGGGAACGGACCGACCGGCTCCTGGCGCGGACGCTCGGTGCCGAAGGTGTCGAGGAACGGCGCTCCCGGCCTGTCGGAACGACTCCACGTGGCGGCGGTCGGCGCCCGGTTGGCGCGGCGGGCCGATCTCGTGCACGCCGTGCTGACCATCGGCCCCGGCTTCCCCGCCTTCTCCCGGCTGTGGCCTCCGCTGCTCCACGGGCGGCCGGTCCTGCACACCGTCCCCGGCGTCTCGGATCCCGTGCTGCTCGCACGGTCCCGGCCGCTCGGCCCCACCGTGGCGCTGTCCGAGGTGACCGCCCGGGCGCTCGGCGCGGCGGGTTTCGGCAAGGTGCCGGTCATCGGTCCCATGATCGAGCCGGAAGAGTGGCAGGTGCGGCCCCGGTCGGTCAGGGATCCGCCGATCGTCCTGGCCACGGGCCATCACGACCCGGGCGGCGGTGCGTACGAGGCCATCGCCGCGGCGGCGGTCGCCGCCCGCGCGGGAGCCCGCTTCCAGCTGATCCTCGCCGTCCAGGGCCGCCCCGGACAGCGGGTCGGCCCTCTCGAGCAGGCGCTGCGCGACCGCGCGACTCAGGAGGGACTGCACGCCACCGAGGTGCTCGGCAGCGTCGAGGACCTGCCCCGGCTGCTGGCCGTCTCGGACATCGTGCTGCATCTCCCGCGAACCCTCGGCGGCCGGCCGGACGTGCCCTTCACCGTCCTCAAAGCGCTCGCGACCGGACGTCCCGCCATCCTCAGCAACCTCCCCCAGTTCGCTCCGCTGAACGACGCCGTCGTGCGTGCCCCCGCCGCAGACGCCCATCGCGCCGGCCATCTGCTGCTCCAGCTCCTGGACCGGCCCTGGTGGTGGGAGAAGCTCGCGGAGCATGGCCGCGCCACGGTCGAGGAGCGCTTCGGTCCGGCGCGGTTCAGGTCGGGGTACGCGGCGCTGTACCGGAACCTCCTGGCGTGAGCCGGGGGCAAGGCCTGGTACTGCAGCCGCAGTACGCAGCAAGCAGTTGCCGTGCCGGAACCTCCTGTCTGTGGGAGTGCATCGTGGGTTCCGCATCGGCTGACCCTGGCGCCCAACCACGCACTGCGGGGCCTGGCCGCGCTCACTGCGCGTCGGCGCGGGTCAGCCGTGGCAGGGCGAGGGAGACCGTCGAGGCGGCGAGCACGGCCGCCGCGCATGGCACCCAGTAGCCCGCCGAGGCCCCGGCCGCGTCGACCAACCACCCGGACGCGGCATAGCCGAGCGCCACCCCGACGGAGAGGCCTGAGACGACCCAGGTGATGCTCTCGGTGAACTGGGCGGGCGGCGCCAGGTGGCCCACCAGCCCCATCGTGGTGATCAAGGTCGGCGCGACGGACATGCCCGCCACGAAGAGCAGCCCCGCCAGCGCCGCGAGACCCGGCGCAGACAACAGCGGTGCCATCGTCACCGCCATCGCCCAGAGGCTGACCAGCAACCGCCGCGCGATCGCCCCCCGTGGCCTAATCGCGCCGAAGACTGCGCCCGCCAGGCCCGAGCCGAGCGCGTACACGCCCAGCAGCAGGCCGGAGAGCGCCTTGTGGTGGTGTGCGTCGGCGTACGCCACCGTCACGACCTCCACCGAACCGTAGGACGCGCCCACCGACGTCACCGTCAGCACCAACAGGCCGAGCCCCGGGATGCGCAGCGCGGAGCCCCCAGCGCCTCGCGGCCCGGGGCGCACCGGCGGTTCCGTACGCCGCTGGGCGGCGAACAGCAGGACGCCGACGGCGAGCAGGATCGCGGCCGCCAGCGGTCCTGCCTCGGCGAAGACGCTGGTCGACAGCGTGATCGCCAGGACTGGGCCGACGACGTAGATTGCCTCTTCGAGCACCGTCTCCAGCGAGTACGCGGTGTGCAGCAGCCGCGGCGACTCCCGGTGGACCTCTGCCCAGCGAGATCTGACGAGCGCGGCCATGCTGGGCATGCAGCCCGCTACCGCCGCCGTGACGTACAGCGTCCATTCCGGGGCGGCATACCGGGCGCACAGCAGCAGCGCACAGATGGCGGCGACCGTCACGGCCATCGCGGGGAGGACGACCCGGCGCTGGCCGTGACGGTCGATCAGCCGGGAGATCTGCGGTGCGATCGCCGCGGCGGCGATCGCTTGAGTGGCGGAGACCGAGCCGGCGAGCCAGTACTCACCGCCGAGTTGCGACAGCATGGTGACGATGCCGACGCCGATCATCGACATCGGAAGGCGTGAAACGAAGCCCGCGGCGGAGAAGAGCAGACTGCCCGCAGGAGAGAAGATCCGGCGGTAATCGGAGAGCATGGGACTCCACGTTCCGTCAGGAGCCGATCGTCGCGGGGCGGATCCGGTCCGGTTACTGCGTCCTCCTTGTACTGCATTTTCACGCATGGCCCGGTATCCCGCGACGCGACGCGGTATCTCTCCCTGCATGTGCGGGAAATGGCGAGTCGAGTTAGCTTGATGGGAGAAGTCGATGTCTCGGCGAGAAGGAGCCCGCATACCGGCATATACCGGCAACCGCTTATCGACCGCGTATAGCAGCGATCGTGTTCACAGGCGACCGGGGCCGATTCCCGGCCCTGGAGAACTCTCCTTCTTCAGCCCGATCCCACGGGCTTCTCCGCCGTCGGCCGGTGCCTTTCGCCCAGCTCGGTCCGCCCGACAAGTAGCCTTCCCAGGAGGTTAGTTGGGATGAACTTGCGACTGCGAAGCCCGGCTGCGATGGCTGCGGTCAGCACATGCATCATCGTGCTGACCGCCTTCTACTACATATTCCCGGAAGAGCGGCTGATCTTCGTCGCCATTGGGGCGACCGGCGTCATCGGTATTGTCCTGGGAGTCCTTCTCAACCGCCCCGCACATCGACTTCCTTGGCTGTTGCTCGCCGCGGGAAACTTCGCCTTCGCCGCGGGCCAGGCCACCCAGATCATCCTTATCGAGTTGCTCGACGAGGCGATCCCGTTCCCGTCGATCGCCGACGGCTTCTATCTCGCGGCTTATCCGCTCTATGCGGCCGGGCTGCTGGGCTTCGTGCACTGGCGCACGAGTTGGCGCGACCGCGCGAGCCTCGTCGACGCGTTGACGCTGACGGTCGGCCTGGCGCTGCTGTCGTGGCTGTTCCTCATCGATCCGTACGCCCGCGTCGAGGGTCTCACCTGGGTGCAGAAGGCGTTCTCCATCGCCTATCCGCTCGGCGACATCCTCGTACTGGCGATGCTGCTGCGCCTGCTCGTCGGCCGTGGTGGCAAGAGCCGCTCGCTCATGCTGCTCACCGCGGGCACCGTCGGCCTGCTCACCGCCGACGTGGCTTACGGCCTCATTCAACTGAACGGGACCTGGCGCACGGGTACCGTGGTCGATCTCGGCTGGGCCGTCCTGTACGGCGCCTGGGCGGCCGCCGCACTCGATCCGTCCATGGGCTCGCTGACCCGGCCGGTGGCGTGGCGCGCAGAGACCGGCACGGGCCACCTGAGCCTGCTCACCCTGGCGTCGTTGATCGCGCCGACCATCCTCCTGACGGAGGCGGTACGCGGCGTGGAGTCCAACGTCGGCGTCATCGGAGTGTTCTCCGCCGTGCTCTTCCTCCTCGTGCTCTACCGCCTGGCGGGCGTGGTGGCGACCCACCGGCGGGCGGTCAGCCGGGAGAAGGTGCTGCGCAACGCGGTGTCGTCGCTGGGCGGAGCGGGCGATCTGCGGGATGTGGCCGCCGCCGTCCACTCCGCGGTCACGCAGCTGATGTCACACGGCCCACCGCGTTCGGCGCTGCTCACCGTGCCGGACAACACGCTCTGGGTGAACGGGGCACACGGCGACGTATCCGGGCCGCTGCCCGCGCCGGTGACCGCAGCCGTACGGGAACTGATCGCGTCCGGCGAGAACCGCCTGGTGACCCTCGACGGTACGGGGCCCGATCTTGCCGCCCGCCTCACGGGCCCGGACGAGGAGCCGACCCGCACCGGCCACGCGCTGGTCTGCCCGCTCATCTCACAGGATCACCCCTCTGGCGATTCACTGATCGGGGCACTGATCGTGGCCGGGGACGAGCACGACCTGCTCGTGTTCCGCGACACACTGGCGACTCTCGCCGCACAGGCGGCACTTGCCGTGGCGAGGGTCGCCCTGGCCGAGGAAGTCAACCGGCGCAACAGCGAGATGTACTTCCGCACCCTGGTGCAGAACGCCTCGGACGTCATCCTGATCCTCGACGACGACGACCGGATCCGTTACGCCAGCCCCTCCGCCGACCAGGTGCTGGGCATTCCGAATCTGGAGGGCACTCAACTCATCGATCTGGTGCCCCCGCAGGACAGCCGAGAGGTGGTTGAGACGCTCGGCCGGATACGGAGCCGCGAGTACCAGACCAGTCGCGAACACTGGCGTATGGTCCGCACCGACCGGGCGACCATCGAGGTCGAGGTGAGGTGGAGCGACCTGCGCGAGGAAGCCACCGTCGGTGGGGTGGTGCTCACCCTGCGGGACGTGACCGAACAGCGCAAGCTCGAACGCGAACTGACCCACCAGGCGTTCCATGACTCGCTCACCGGCCTGGCCAACCGCCTGCTCTTCCAGGAGCGCGTCAACCACGCCCTGGTGCAGGCTCAGCGCGAGGGCACGGTGGTCGGCGTGCTCTTCGTCGACGTGGACGACTTCAAGGTCGTCAACGACATACACGGCCACGGTGTGGGCGACGAACTCCTGGTCGCGTTGTCACTCCGGCTGCAGACGACCGTCCGTGCCTCCGACACCGCCGCGCGCATCGGCGGCGACGAGTTCGCCCTCCTGGTGGAGGGTTCCGTCTCGACGGCGGGCGTGGAGCGGTTCACCGAACACGTGATGACCGTGTTCGCCGAGCCGTTCCGGCTCAGTGTGGGGCCGGTGAGCACATACGCCAGTGTCGGCGTCGCGACGACGGAGGACAGCATCGACTCGGTCGAACTGCTGACACACGCCGATCTCGCCCTGTACGCGGCGAAGACGGCGGGCAAGCGCCAGTGGCGCCACTACCACCCGGAGCTGCAGAGCGGCATGGCCGAGCGGGCCAAGTTGCAGGAGGGCCTGGACAGTTCGTCGATCGAGACGTCGTTCATGGTGCTCTACCAGCCCATCGTGGAGCTGACCAGCGGGCGGATCGTCGGCTTCGAGGCGCTCGTGCGCTGGCCCCACTCCACGCGCGGCATGGTGCTGCCGGAGCAGTTCATCAGGCTGGCCGAGGAGAGCGGACAGATCGTCCCGCTCGGAGCCTGGGTGCTTGATCAGGCCGCGGCCGAAGCTGTCCGGTGGGAGGACTCCGTGCTGCACCACGGGACGGCGGACCGCAACGCACCTTACGTCAGCGTGAACGTGTCGCCGCGTCAGTTCCGGGACGAAGACTTCCCCAACGTGGTCCGGCGCGCCCTGCAACTCTCCGGCATCGAACCGTCGTCTCTCGTACTGGAACTGACCGAGAGTGTGCTGATGTACAACGACGAGCGCATCCTGGCCGAGATGAGTTCGCTCACCGACCTCGGGGTCCGCTTCGCGATTGACGATTTCGGAACGGGTTACTCGTCGCTGAGCTATCTGCGCGAGTTCCCGATCTCGATACTCAAGATCGACAAGTCGTTCATCGACCAACTCGGGCGCTCGCCCGAGCAGTACGCCCTGGTCGAGGGCATCACGCATCTCGCCGACACACTCGGCCTCACCGTGATCGCCGAAGGAGTGGAGGACGTGCGGCAACAGGAATCGCTGATCTCCATGGGCTGCCGACTCGGGCAGGGTTATCTCTTCGCCGAGCCGGTCAGCGCAGAGGAGGCGCAGCACCTCGTCCTCGCGCCGCCGCTCGGCCGCCTGGCCGGAATGCCCGCGGCGCCTGCGGAAGGGAATGGGTGATGGCGGCGGCCCCTCTCCCGCGAACCGCGCAAGTCATGCTCCGCAGGACGCCGCGCGAGGCAGGAGACCGAAGGTGACGGAACGTGACCACCCGCCGGCAGAGTCGGCCGCGCTGTGCGTCGTGCTGCGCAACGACGAGGAGCAGTACGCGATCTGGCCTGCCGATCGCCGGATTCCGGCCGGGTGGCATCGGATCGGCGGACCGGAGTCCGCCGCGTCGTGCGGGAGCCTGGTCGACCGCCTGTGGACCGACATGCGGCCCGCGAGCGCCCGCGCCGGGCGGCGGCCCCCGGGAACCGGGCCGAGCACCGTGCCCGAGCTGGTCCGGGAGCGGGCACGGCGTGAGCCGTCCGCTCTCGCGGTGATCTCGGACGAGGGCCGGCTCAGCTACGCCGAGCTGACCGGCCGCGCCGACCGGCTTGCCCACGAGCTGCGGGAGTCGGGCGTCGGCGCGGAGTCCGTCGTCACCGTGTGCCTCGACCGCGTGCCCGAGCTGGTCGTCGCGCTGCTGGCGGTACTGAGTTCCGGTGGCGCGTTCCTGCCTCTCGACCCGGCGGCTCCACGGCAACGGATAGCCGGACTGGTCGCGGAGACAGGTTCACGCCTCATCGTCTCGAGCCGCGAGCACGCCCCGAGGTTCGCCGAGTGCGAGGCACGGATCGTCCACGCCGGGCAACCGGCCCCGCAGGCGCCGCCGCAGGACCCCCAGTCGGCACGGCCGGCACCCGGCCCCCGGCCGGACGACCTCGCCTACGTGATCTACACCTCCGGATCCACCGGACCTCCCAAGGGGGTGATGATCAGCCACCGGTCACTGGCACACTCCCTCACCACGGTGGCCCGGGCATACGAACTGACGCCCGGCGACCAGGTGCTGCACGCCGCGGCACTCGGCTTCGACACCTCGCTGGAGCAGATCTTCGCCACGCTGATCAGCGGCGCGACACTCGTCCTCGCGGGAACCCATACGTGGGCGCCCACCGACCTGCTGCACCGCCTCCCGGAGCACGGGATCACCGTCGCCGACCTGACCCCCGCCTACTGGCATCGGATCGTCTCCGTCCCGGCCCGCGACGAGAGCCTCGCATCGCTGAGGCTCGTCATCGTCGGCGGCGAGATCATCACCGCGAAGGACTGCCGCGCCATTCTGCACCGGATCCCCGGCGCGCGGCTCGTCAACGCATACGGGCTCACCGAGACCACCATCACCTCCACCCTCTGCGACCTGAACGAGGAAGTGCTCGCCGCGCCGGACACCGCCGTCGCCCCGATCGGCAGGCCCCTGGAGGGGAATCGCGTCCACGTGCTCGATGCCGAAATGCGCCAGGTGCCGCAGGGGGAGCGCGGCGAAATCTATATCAGCGGCCCGGGGCTGGCGCGCGGTATCTGGCGGCAACCTGCCCTGACCGCACAGCAGTTCCTGCCCGACCCGCACGGCTTGGCGCCGGGGGACCGGATGTATCGCACCGGAGATCTGGGCCGCCGGCGCTACGACGGCAACCTGGAAATCCTGGGCCGGGTCGACGATCAGATGAAGATCCGCGGGTTCCGGGTCGACCCCGCCGAGGTCGAGGCCGCGCTCGCCTCCCACCCGCAGATCGGCCAGGCGATGGTGGTGTCCCGGACCCGCGCGAGCGGCGACCGGGACCTCGTCGCGTACTTCACGCCGACCTCGCCGCCGGCCGGGGGCGAGGCGGTGCTGGGCGCACGGCTGCGGTCGGCACTCGCCGAGGTCCTGCCGGGCTACATGATCCCGGCAGCGTTCCACGCGGTGGAGCGGCTGCCCGTCACGCCCGGCGGAAAGCTCGACCGCAGGGCCGTGCCGGAACCCGGGACCGCGGCGCCGACGACCGGCGCCGACGACCGTCCGGTGCCGCAGGGGATGGCCCAGTTGTGGCGCCAGATACTGGATGTGGACTACGTCCGTCCGCACGACGACTTCTTCGAGCTCGGCGGCAACTCGCTGCTGGCCATGGAGATGCTCGCCCGGACCCGCGTCGTGTTCGGCATCGGCGTCACACAGATCCGCGACCTGACCCGTTCACTGCTGCGATATCCGACGCTCGCCGCGTTCGCCGAGTCCGTGCGCCAGGCACGGGCCGGCACACTGGCCCATCCGGACGGCGGGAGAGTCGACTTCGCCGCCGAGACGGATCGGCGTGTTCCGGCAGTGGGCCATGACGCCCCGGCTCCGGACCCCCGGCGCCCCGGCGACGTCCTCCTCACCGGGGCGACGGGGTTCTGCGGCGCGTACATGATCGACGAACTGCTGCGCAGGACGACGGGACGGATCCTCTGCCTGGTCAGGGCCCCGGACGAGCAGCACGGCATGGAGCGAATCCGCGCGAGCCATCAGAGACACGTCCTCAGCGATCTGTCCGGCGAGCGTGTCCAGCCGGTCGTCGGCGACCTGCGCAAGCCCGGACTGGGGCTGTCCCCAAGCCGGTTCGAGGAGCTGGGATCGACCATCGACGCCGTCTACCACTTCGGCGGCCAGGTCAACTTCATCTACCCGTACCACGAGTTGCGCGCGGCCAACGTCGACGGAACATACGAGATCATCCGCCTCGCCGCCGGCCGGGCCGTCCCCGTCCACTTCACCTCCAGCATGGCGGTGCTCGCCGGATTCGGGCCGGCCGGGGTGCGCGAGGTGACGGAGAGCACGCCGCTGCGTTTCCCCGACTATCTGTCGGTGGGCTACGTGGAGACCAAATGGGTCGCCGAGGCGCTCCTGAAGAAGGCGTCCGACGCGGGCCTGCCGGTCGCCGTCTACCGCTTGATGGACATCACGGGCCGCAGCGGAACCGGCGTGATGAACACCAGCAGCGAGCTGGCTGCCCTCTTCGACTTCATCGCGCGGACCGGACTGTGCCCCGACGTCCCGCTCCCCCTGGACTTCCTGCCGGCCGACCACCTCGCCCGCGCCATCGGACACATCTCCACTCGCCATCCCGCTCGCGGCGAGGTCTACCACCTCACCAACCCCCGTCCCACACTGCTGAACTCGCTCGCCGAGCGGCTGCGCCGACGAGGTCACCCGGTCCAGGAAATCCCGTACGCCGAATGGATCGCCGCTCTGGTGAAGTACGCGGCCGGTCACCCCACCGACGCGATCACCCCGTTCGTCCCGCTCTTCGTCGACCGGTGCGCCCGCGCCGACATCACCGTGAGCGAGATGTACTTCCAAGGCGTTTTCCCGGAGTTCACCCGCGACAACGCGGAACGGACGCTGGTGGACGCCGGGATCGACATTCCGCCGGTGGACGCGGAGATGATGGACCGCTACATCGACTTCCTCCAACAGGCCGACGACGTCGGGCCGGTGAAGAGCCAAGAGCAGGGAGCGGCACGGTGGTGAGCCGATGCCCTTGCTGGGAGGCGCTGGACGTGCTGAAAGCGGCGCCCGACGGTCCGGTGGCCTTCGGCGCCGACCTCAGTCCGGCCGGCCTCCTGGCGGCGTACCGCGCCGGGGTCTATCCGTTCCCGGCATCCGACGAGTACGCCCGCGCCGTCAACGAGGTGGTCTTCGACGATCAGGTCCAGGAGGGCCGCATCCCGCTCGTGGGCGAGGAATCGGCCGATCCCTACGCCGTCTCCTGGTGGTCGCCCGACCCCAGGCCGGTGCTGCCCGTCTCGGCCCCCCACCTCAGTCGTAGCCTCGCCCGGCGGCTGCGCAACCGGCTGTCGTGGTCGACCAGCCTGGACCGGCGGTTCGAGGCGGTGGTCCGCGAATGCCGGGCCGACCGCGTCCCCCTGTGGCTCACCGACGAACTGATCGCGAGCCTGGTCCGCCTGCACGAACTGGGTCCTGCGCACAGCGTCGAGGTGTGGGAGGACGGCGATCTCATCGGCGGCGTCTTCGGCATCCAGATCGGATCGGTCTTCAGCATGGACTCGATGTTCTTCCACCGTCCCGGTGCCTCCAAGGTCGCGGTGACCGACCTCGCGGCGCGCTTCGCACAGGCCGGCGGCGAACTGCTCGACGCGCAGCGGGACAGCCCGCACGTCCGCGACCTGGGCTGCGTTCTCATGCCCCGAGAGCAGTACGTACGGCATCTCCGCCGCACCGCGCACGAGACCCTCCCGATACCCACCGCGACCTTGCCCGCCCGCCGCCTCGCCCAGCCGACGGCATCGCGCTGCCAGCGTTCGTCGCGCTGCCAACGGAGCGCTTAGACGGCCTCACGCCGTACCGCCCGCAGCAGCACCATGCCGGTGTCCCCGTAGTCGGGCAGCGTGGGGTCCTTGCGTACGCGCCTGATCCGCAGGTCCTCCGTGTACGGGGCGAAGACGTCGTGCACGTTGCCCGCACTCACCGGGCAGGCCGGCCAGCGCGTCCCGGAGGCGATGCGATAGCTGGGCATGTTCTCCATGAAGGCGGCGACGAGCAGTCCGCCCGGGCGGACGGAGCGGATGAACGCACGGCACAGGGAGGCGAATTCGCCCAGGTCCTCGGTGACGCTTTCGGCCACGAAGTTCATCGACGCCAGGTCGTACAGGCCGTCCGGCAGGGTGCGGGCGCTGCCCGGCACGATCCGTACCCGTGCCAGGGCGTCGGAGAGCCGGGCGGGCAGGGCGGGGTCGAGCTCCCGGCACAGGGCGTAGAAGGCCGCCCAGTGCGGGTCCGGGCCGTCGCGGAACTGCCGGGTGAGATAGGCGATGTTGCTCGCTCCGGGCTCGACGGCGTCGATACGGTGGCTGGCCGCGGCAGCCTGCATGAGGGGGTAGAGGTTGGGGCCGGCACCGCACTCCAGGGAACGGGCGAGACTTCCCGGCGCCAGAGTCCGGTACAGGCCGGCGTGGTGCCGGATGACCGCCGCGTCGGACGGGTGAATCCTGCGGTAGTTCTCGTCGAGGTAGGCGTCCACGGGCCAGCGGTCCCAGTCGGCGTCCGCGTTGCGCCGGTGCGTGGCTGTGCCGGGTGCGCCGCGCCCGTGGGCCCTCACGCTCATGGCCGTCCCCCTGCCGCGGCGGTCCGCTTCACGGGGAACCGCTCGGCCACCGAGGTCAGTACGTCGTTGAGGCGGTCGATCTCCTCATCGGTGTTCCGCGCGGTGATCTGGACCCGGAAGCCGACCTGGTCGCGCGGCACCAGCGGATAGGCGGCGAGCGTGACGTAGACGCTGTTGTCCCACAGATACTCACCGACGGCCGTGAGGTCGGCGTCCTCGGCGAGCGGGATCTCGATGATGGGCAGTCCGTCGGTGTTCGGGGTGGCCACGTCAAGGCCGCGTGTGTGATCCAGGACCCGGGCGGTCTTGCGGTGCAGATCGGCCCGGATCGCGTCGCCCCGGCGCTCGTTGACGTCCAGGCCCGCGAGCGCGGTGGCGAGGGAGGCGGTCGGGGAGGGCCCGGAGTAGAGGTAGGGGCCGGCGGCGACCTTCAGATGCGCCTTCAGGGCGGGCGGCGCGGTGACGAAGGCCAGCAGGGACGAATACGCCTTGGAGAAGCCACCGACCAGGACGATGTCGTCGTACGACTCCCCGAAGTGCCGTACGACGCTGTTGCCGCGCATGCCGTACGGGGACGTCTCGGCGACGTCGCGTTCCCCGATCACTCCGAAGCCGTGGGCGTCGTCGACGTACAGCAGCGCGCCCTCGCGGCGGCAGATGCGGAGCAGCTCCGGCAGATCGGGGAGGTTGCCGGTCATGCTGTTGACGCCGTCGACACAGACCAGTCTGGCGGCGCCGACGGGGGCCGTGCGCAGCAGCCGCGTCAGTTCGTCGGGAGCGTCCGCGTGGAAGCGGCGTACCGTCGCTCCCTGTTCCTGGGCCACCATGCAGCCGTCGTACATGGTGCGGTGGGCTCGCGCCTCGACGAAGACCTGGCCGCCGCCGCTCCGGCCGGCCGCGAGCACCGGGATCACCGACGCGTGGATCAGAGTGATCGTCGGGAGGAGAAGCACATCGGGGGCGCCCAGCAGATCGGCCAGCCGTGCCTCGATCTGCGGATACAGGCGGGGGTTGCCGATCAGCCGCGACCAGCTGGGGTGAGTGCCCCAGCGGCGGACGTGCGGCTCGATGGCGTCCATGATCTCGGGGTCGAGGTCGAAACCCAGGTAGTTGCAGGAGGCGAAGTCGGTCAGCCAGTGATCGCCGCTGCGGATGCGCCGCCCGCGTACCTCGTCGATCACCGCGTCGCACATCCGGCTGTCCCTGCGCAGCCGCTCGAGATCGTCCCAGTGCTGCGCCCGGCGGGCCGCCGCGGCCTTGGGCCGGGAAGGGCGTCGGCCGCGCGGCCCGGACGAGGACTGCCGTCCGGTGAACGGCCGTTCCTGGTTCACCAGAAGGAACTGCTGTGCCTCCGGCGCCGCCATCGGCCGGGCGAACAGATAGCCCTGCCCGTAGCGGCAGCCCATGGCCCCGAGCAGATCACGCTGCCCGTCGTTCTCGATGCCCTCGGCGATCACCTGGAGACCGAGGACGTCGGCGATACGGACGATGCCCTCGACCAGGGCAACCTGCTGGCCGTCGGTGACGATGTCGTCGATGAAGGACTTGTCCACCTTGAGTACGTCGATGGGAAACTCGCGCAGATAGCTGAGCGAGGAGAATCCCGTCCCGAAGTCGTCGATGGCGAGGGAGACCCCGAGTTCCTTCAGAGTGCTCATGGCGGACCGGATTTGTTCGTCGCGCCGTACGAGCACCGACTCGGTGAGTTCCAGAACCAGGGAGCCCGGGGCCAGACCCGAGCGGTCGAGGACGCGGCGGACGTCGTCCACGAACCCGTCATCCCGGAACTGGCGGGCCGACACATTGACGTTGAGCCGCAGAGGTTCGGGCCTCGGACGCAGCCTTTGCCAGCGGGCGAGGTCGGTGGCGGCGCGCTCCAGCACCCAGGCGCCGAGCGGCATGATGTGACCGGTCTCCTCGGCCAGGTTGATGAACTCGTCCGGCGGCACGAGTCCGCGACTGCTGTGCGGCCAGCGGATCAGCGCCTCGAAACCGACGACGTTCCCGGTGACGATCTCCACGACCGGCTGGTAGCGCAGCGCAAAGGAGTGCTTGGTGATCGCGCCGGCCAGAGAGGCCCGCAGTTCGTGGCGTTCGGCCATACCGGTGTGCAGGTCGGGACGGTAGCGCTGCCACTGCCGCTTGCCCGCGGTCTTCGCCGCGTACAGGGCGAGGTCGGCGTGACCGAGGAGATCCTCGGCCTCGTCGCCGGGTCGTGCGATCGCCACACCGACGCAGGCGGAGACGCTGGTGGACCCGCTGACGAGCCGGAACGGGCGCCCCAGGGCCCCTACGATCTGCTCGGCGAGCGTCTCGGCATCGGCCGGATCCCTGGCACCCTCCATGAGGATGGCGAACTCATCGCCCCCCAGCCGGGCCGCGGTGTCGCTCAGCCGCAACGCGGCGGTCAGCCGCTGCGCCACGGCGACCAGCAGTTCGTCGCCGACCGAGTGGCCCATCATGTCGTTGACGACCTTGAAGTCGTCCAGGTCGACGAAGAGCACACCGGTAAGGCCGGCGTCCCGGCGGCCGCGCAGCAGAGCACGCTCGATGCGCTCCAGCAGCAGGACCCGGTTGGGCAGTCCGGTCAGCGAGTCATGGAAGGCCCGGTGGACGAGCTCGCGTTCGAGCTGGCGCTGCTCGGTCACGTCCCGCAGCGTGAGGACGACCCCGTGCACGGTCTGCTCGTGCCGCAGGTTCCGGCACCGGACCTCGACGTCGAGGCGTCCGTCCCCGCCGCGTACGACCTGCCAGTCGTCGCGAATGTCCTGGCCGCTGTCTTGTCCGCTGTCCAGGCCGTCCCCGCCCCGGACGCGCCTCAGCGTGTGCAGGGCGCGCTCGTGGTCCCGCGGCGCCACCAGCTGGGCCAGCGGGGTGTTCACGTACAGGTCACGCCCGAACATCTCGTACGCCGAGGGGCTTGCGTACCGGACGGTGTTGTCGTCGTCGACGATCAGGATGACGTCGGAGGTGTTGTGCACGAGGGTGCGGAAGTACGCCTCGCTCTTACGGCGGTTGATCTCCTCGTTGAGCCCGACCCGGGCCAGCGCCAGCGCGGCCTGCGCGGCCAGCGACTCCGCCGGGCCCGACAGCTCCTGGAGCCGCTTCACGGGGCCCGCCAGGAGCAGCGCGCCGATCAACGGCTCCTGCGCGCTGGAAGCCTCGAGTCGCAGTGGGCACAGGAGCGCGGCGGAGGACGGTGCGAGGGCATCGGCGACCTCGGGCCCGAGATCGCCGACGTCGTCGATCAGACGGGTGCCCTGGGACAGCAACTCCGCAGGACTCTCCGCGGGACGGCCGCCGTCGAAGGACCAGGTGGAGCGGGGTTCCGGAGAGCCCACCGGAAGCAGCGAGGACCGGTCCTGGTCGAGGACCAGCAGCACCGCCGCGTGGGCAGCCTCCTGTCCGTGTCCGAAGAGGGTGGCTGCCGCAGCCCTGACGGCGCCGGCCACTTCCTCCGGGCTGACGGCCGCGACCAGTGACACCGCCGCCACGCGCAGACTCCGTTCGCGTGCGACGGCCTTGCGGTGTTCGTCGACCAGACCCCACAGCCGGGCCAGCACGAACAGGAACATCACGCCGGAGAACACCGCGGTGACCGGCACGTCACGGGCATGCCCGCGCAGAGACTGGGCCAACAGCATGGCGGGCGCGATCAGCGAGGCACAGGCGAGAGCGGCAAGCCGCCACTTCGCGATACCGGGCCGGGGCTGGGCCATCGGCTCGGTCAGCCGCACCATGGACGGATGCAGGGCCGCCAGCCCCCAAGCGGTGAAGAAGACCACCCAGCCCAGGTCCATGGGCGTACCGACCTGCCAGGTGCCCTGCAACTGGAGTACTCCGTACAGCACGTCGGACACGAGGATGCCGATCGTCCCCACCGCCAACAGCTGCACCGAGCGTTCGCGGATGCCGCCGAGGGTGAGCAGTCCGACGAGCATGGCCAGGATCAGCACATCGCCCAGCGGGTACGCCACCGAGATTGCGCGTTGGAGCCAGGTCTGGCCCTCTGCTTGTGCGATCGGGTTGATCAGGTGCACCCAGGAGAGGAGCGCGAGGCCTGAGGTGAGGATCAGCGCGTCCAGCAGGCCGGCGCGGTCGCGGGCCGGGAAGCGGAAGTGGATGATGCCGAAGATCCCGGCGGCGAACAGCGGATAGGTGGAGAGGTAGAAGACGTCTGCCAGGGAGGGGAAGGGGTTCTCCTCGTTGAAGGCGGCTTCGAGGATGTTGTAGGTGGTGTCTCCGCCGGTGAAGGCGAGGTTGGCTGCGGCGAGGAGGAGCCAGGGCCAGCGGTGGGTGGGGCGGTTGCGATGGACGCCGACGAGGATTGCGGCTACTGAGCCGAGGCCGATGAGGGCCCAGCTTGTGGTGTGGCGGGAGGGGACGGTGAGGTAGACGACGGTGGGGGGAATGACGCAGAGGACGTACAGGATCATCAGACGGAGCTGGGGCCCGCGGGCTGTCGGAGGCTCCGGGGTGCGTGTCGTGGGTGTCGGCTCCCGTGCGCGTGCTGCGGCTGATTCCGGCGCGCTTGCTTTGTCCAGCCGCAACCCCAGTGCGGGTACTGCGGACGACTCCGCCGCGCGTGCGTCGGGCGACTTTGGTGCGGGTGCTGCGGCTGCCTCGGGGGCGGGCGTTGTGGCCGACTCCGGCGCGGCTGCTGTGGCGGGCTCGCCCGCGCGTGTCGTGGCCGTGGTCGGCCTTCCGCCGGAGGGTGGCGGTCGTCGCCTCCATGGCCTGCGCTGACCGATGCGCTGGAAGGGGCGTTCGCGACCTCGAAACCATTGCGCCATATGTACCACTTTGTCCTGGTGGCGTGGCACGGTCAAACGACCGAAGGGCGCCCCGTCGACAGGGAACACTTCTTCACCGTCCGCGTAGCGCGCGCCGATGCGATCGTCGGGCCGATGCCCGAGCTGCGCTCGACGCCACGACAGGCGACGGCGGCCGCGAACGGTGAGCACGCTCGCCTCACCCTCGGCCAACCAGGCATGGAGCGGCTCCATACGCCCTGAGCGCGTCATTTTGGACCTGCCCTTGACCGTGCTAACAAATGGGGTAAACATGTACGTATACGACGTAAGTATATGGCTCATCTGCGGGCGCACTCGGCACCCCCGACCGATCCCCGCAGGTGTACGCCCCGTCGACGGGCGTCGCCACCGCGCACAACTGAGCCGCTCGGCTCACGCAGCACGGAACAGGCCACGCACCGCTCACCCGACACACTCCGCCCTCTGACTCTCCGGAAGGCACCAGCACCATGAACAACCAGCTCCCCAGCTCCGACCTCCTCGCCTCCACCGCGCAGCCGGAGATCAACAGCTCGGCCGCACTCCCGAACCGTCGGGCAACGGATCCGCCCGCCCATCCGATGCGGCGGGCAGAGGACCGGCCCCCGCGCCGAGCCACCGTGAGCCTCGTCGTGCCGGCCCTCAACGAGGCACGCAACATCCCCTGGGTCTTCGAGCAGATTCCCGACTGCATCGACGAGGTCCTCCTGGTCGACGGCGATTCCATCGACGCCACGGTGCACATGGCCCGGCACTGCCTGCCCACAGTTCGCCACGTCCCGCAGAGCGGCCCGGGCAAGGGAAACGCCCTGCGTACCGGCTTCCTCGCCGCGACCGGCGACTACATCGTGATGATCGACGCCGACGGCAGCATGACGCCCGGAGAGATCCCGCACTTCCTCCACTTCCTGGACCATGGCTACGACTTCGTGAAGGGGTCGCGGTTCATCGCCGGCGGCGGCTCACTTGACCTCACGCGCTTCCGGCGCCTCGGCAACAGCATCCTGCTGGCCGCGGTGAACCGCATGTACCACACATCACTGACAGATCTGTGCTACGGATACTGCGCCTTCCGCCGCAGCTTCCTGGACGATCTCGACCTGCACTCCTCCGGATTCGAGATCGAGACAGAGATGATCGCGCACGCCCTTTGTTCCGGTCTGCGCATCGCCGAGGTACCCAGCCTCGAACTCCCGCGCCGCAGCGGCCGCTCCAACCTGCACGCCATATCCGACGGCAGCCGGGTGCTGCACACGCTGCTCTCCGAGCGGCCGAGCGCACGGGCTGGACGGAGCCCGCAGTGAACACCGCCCAACGACTTCTGACCAGCGCCCGCCCGAAGGCGGACACACTGCCCACCGACGCCTCGTACACGCCCGTAGGGGTCGTAGACATCGATCTGGCCCGGCCCAACGAGTTCGGTCCGCCCGGTGGTGGCGAGCTGGTCCGCCCTGAAGAACCGGTTGTGGCCCTGGTCCGACTGCACGGTCATCCTCTGGGTCTGATCCCGTCGTCCGACGACCGGTCCCTGAGGGGTGGAAGCGATCCCGGCGAGTTGTGGTGGTCCCTCGCCCGTACAGCTTGTCACCGGCTCGCCACCCCCCTCGCTCGGCATCTGACGGCCGACACCTCACCCGGTCACCCTCCCGTGGACTTTCCCGCAACCAGATCGGCGCCACGGTCCGGCGGCCTGCGCCACGGCACGGGCCGACGTCCCGAGGATCTGGCCACGGCGCGCCTTCCCTGCAGGGCCGCTCGTCTCCGCACGCTCGCGGCCGCTCCGCCGATCAGCGTGATCGTCGCTACTCACAACCGGCCCGAACTGCTGCGGCAGTGCCTGCGATCCCTCTTGCGGGTCCAGTACCCGAAGTTCGAGGTGATCGTCGTGGACAACGCTCCCGATGACGACTCCACCGAGAGGCTGGTCCGGAATGAGTACGGTCGACATGTCCGTTACGTTCGAGAGCCAGTGGCCGGCCTGGCCCACGCACACAACCGTGGTCTGGCCGTTGCCGCCGGCCACGTCGCCGCCTTCACCGATGACGACACTCTGGTCGATCCTGGGTGGCTCTCGGCACTCGCCGCGACATTCGCCCAGGACGGCGACATCAGCTGCGTCACCGGCCTGATCGTCCCGGCCGAACTGGGGACCGCGACTCAGGCGGCACTGGAGCAACATGCCGGATTCGCCAAGGGGTACGCCCTTCGCACCTGGTCCCTGCGAGCGCCCTCCGAAGACCCCCTGTTCCCTTTCACCGCCGGGCGCTTCGGCTCCGGCACCAACATGGCCTTCCGCATCGACCACCTGCGGGCCCTCGGCGGATTCGATCCCGCCACCGGCACCGGCACCCCGGCCCACGGCGGCGACGACCTGCTCGCCTTCTTCCGGGTCCTGGCGGCGGGCCGGACCCTGGCCTACCAGCCGGACGCGATCGTCTGGCACCGCCATCGCCGCACCCCGGACGCCCTGGACAGCCAGGCGTTCGGCTACGGCGCCGGACTCGGTGCGTACCTCACCGGCGCCCTCCTGCACGAGCCTCGCATGGTCCCGGCCCTGCTGCGCCGGCTCCCCAGGGGTATCGGTTACGCCGTGACCCGGGCGCACGGCCGGAGGGGAACGGCCACCGGGTGGTCCCGGCGGCTAGCGCTGCTGGAGCTGCGCGGGCTGTTGTACGGACCGTTCGGCTATCTGCGCAGCAGACGCCTCATGAACCACGCCGGCAGCGGCGGGGATTGAGGAGAGACCGTGTACGCCTCCCGAGAACTCAGCGCTTCCAGAACGGCCGAGATGCCGGACACCTCGCACACAGTCGGCAAGGAGCGGCCACTGACCGCTGTGGTACTAACAGGGTTCGCCCGCTTGCTGCCCAGCGAGCCACTGCTTCGCAACGGGCATGTGCTCGCGATCAGTTCGCTGGTCAACGCCGGTGTAGGTGCCCTCTTCTGGTTGTTCGCCACACACTGGTACGACGACGAGATCGTGGGCCTGAGCTACTCCGCGCTTTCCGCCTCGCTGCTGCTCGCCAATATCGGCCAGCTCAACCTCAATGACTTCCTGATCCGTTTCGTACCGTGCTCCGGACGGCATACCCGCAAACTGATCCTCACCTGTTACACCGTCAGCGCCTCCTGGAGCGCCCTGGCCACCGTCGCGTTCCTGGCTCTGGTGCCCATGCTTGCCTCCGGTCTGGGCTACCTGCGCAACCCCGCGGTCGGTGTCTGGTTCGTGGCGGCCACCGCCGGATACGCCGTCTTCGTCCTGCAGGACGGTGCACTGACAGCAGTGCGTCGCCCCGGCTGGGTGGTCGCGGAGAACATGGTGTTCGCCTGTGTGAAGATCCTGCTTCTGGCGGGGGGAGCCGCCCTGGCACTGGAGTCCGGCATTCTGGCCTCATGGGCAGGAGCGCTCGTGGTCTCCCTCCTCGTGGCCAACTACCTGCTGCTGCGGCGGGCCGTGCCGCAGCACGAGAAGGAGGCTCCGCAAGCGGCGCGCCCTCCCCGCCTGGTCGGGTACGCGGCGGCCGACTATTTCGGCTCGCTGTTCCGCATGGCCGCGTACACCATCATGCCGCTGCTGGTGCTGAGCACCCTGGGCGCCGAGCAGAGTGCCTTCTTCTCCCTGGCCTGGATCATCGGCTATGTGCTCTTTCTGGTGGCACGCAACATGGGCAGCTCGCTGGTGGTCGAGGCGGTCAGCCGTCCTGAGCGGCTTGTCGAGCACGGACGGCGGGTACTGCGACACTCGGGGCTCCTGCTGACGGCCGGTGTCGCCGTGATCGTGGCGGGGGCGCCCCAGATACTCCGCCTTTTCGGAGCCGAGTACTCCGAAGAGGGCACCACCCTGCTCCGCCTGCTGGCCCTGTCCGCCCTTCCCAACCTGGTCTTCAGCGTGGCCGTGGATGTGCTGCGGGCACGCAGGCGCATGCGTCTGGTGGTCGGCCTGCAGATTGCCCTGTGCGCCCTGGTACTGGGACTGGCCGCCGTACTTCTGCCGGTGCTCGGCATCACCGGAGCGGGGGTCGCCTGGCTCTTCGCGGAGTGTTTGCTTGCCGTTCCCCTGCTCATCTGGCGGTCCCGCTGGCTGATCCCGGCCCGCAGGACCACGACATGAACCCCCAGGACCACGTTATGAGCCCCCCAGGAGCACCTCATGAACAGCGAACCAAGCCTCTCCGTCGTCGTGTGCGCCTACACCCTCGATCGCTGGGACGACCTCCAGGCGGCCATCGCCTCGGTTCAGTCCCAGCACCGGCCGGCGGACGACATCGTGCTGGTCGTCGATCACTGCCCGGAACTGTACCGGCTGGCCCGCCGCTCCCTGCCCGGTGTGCGCGTGATGCCCAATCTGCAGCGCAAGGGCCTGTCCGGAGCCCGTAACACGGGGGTGGAAGCGGCTCTCGGGAATGTGGTGGCCTTCCTCGACGACGATGCGACAGCCATCCCTTCCTGGACCGAGCGCCTGCTGGCGAAGTACGAGGAACCCAACGTCGTGGGTGTGGGAGGGCTGGTCGTTCCGCGGTGGCACACCAGCCGGCCGGCCTGGTTTCCGCCGGAGTTCGACTGGGTGGTCGGCTGCTCGTACCGGGGACTGCCCGAACACTCGGGGCGGGTACGCAACTTCATTGGCGCCAATATGTCCTTCCGCCGTGACGAGCTGGTGGCGGCCGGCGGCTTCCGCACCGACCTCGGACGCGTGGGAACCCGACCTTTGGGCTGCGAAGAGACGGAACTCTGCCTGCGGATAGCGGCCCGTCGCCCGGGCGCGGTACTTCTCTACGAGCCTTCGGCAGCTGTGCACCACCGGGTTCCCGAGACGCGCGCGTGCTGGGCGTACTTCAGACAGCGCTGCTATGCAGAGGGCCTCTCCAAGGCGCTCGTCGTGCAGCACAGCAAGGGCAGAGCAGCCCTGGCCAGCGAACGAACCTACCTTCGGTCTGCCATGCCGCGGGCCTTCGCCCGCTCCCTGCGGCCGGGCCGACCTCCCGGCCCGCGTACTTTTGCAGCGCTGTCCGCCGGGGTCGGCGCCACGGTCGCGGGCTACGTCGTGGGCCGGATCCGCTCCTGGCGGTCCGCCGCCCCTCCGCACCACGCCGCGCCGACGCCCGGCCGACGCCCGGCCGACCGGTGCTGCACAGACTCGTCAGGCACGTGAACATGTGAGGGGCCAACCATGAACGAGACGCCCGTACCCGTCTTCCTGTACCACTCGGTGTCGGTGGCCCCGCCCACTTGGATCGCACCCTTCACCGTTGGCCCCCGCGCCTTCGCCGAGCAACTCGACCTTCTCGCCGACAGCGGCCGCGTGGTGGTTCCGCTTCAGCGACTGGTCGCAGCACTGTACGGCGGTCCGCCACTGCCGCCCCGGTCGGCGGTGCTGACGTTCGACGACGGATTCGCCGACTTCCACTCGACGGTGGCCCCACTGCTCGTCGCACGCGGGCTGCCCGCCACCCTGTACGTCACCACGGACGCCATGGGAGGGCCCGGCTCCCCGGTCCGGGGAAGCCTGTTCCCGCCCGCCCGGATGCTGACCTGGCGCCAAATCGAAGAGCTGGACGCGCTCGGTGTCGAGATCGGCGGGCACACCAGGACGCATCCGCAGCTGGACACACTGCCGCGGCGTCGCGCACAAGAGGAAATCGGGGGGTGCAAAGCAGCACTCGAGGACGCGCTCGGGCATCCCGTCCACTCCTTCGCCTATCCGCACGGATATTCAAGCGGTTTGGTGCGCCGCCTCGTGCGGGAGGCGGGCTGGTCATCGGCCGCCGCCGTCCGCTTCGGCTTCAGCTCCGCCGCGGACGAGCCTCTGCGCATCGCCAGGCTGATGGTGCGGGCCGACACCGACCGGGAGCAGTTCCGGTCCTGGACCCGGGATTCCGGCGCTCCGGTCGCACCGTTTGCGGAGGGGATGCGCACGACAGCCTGGCGCGCCTACCGGCGTCTGCGTGCGGACCTCTACCGGCCGTATGCGGCGCTGCCCCGGCAGTCCGGCACCTGAACCTCTCACTGCTGCCAGACACGCACCCAGTCCATCTTCATCTCCGCCGAGTCCACCGTCGTGGGCGGCGATCGCGGAACCCCGACTGCCAGATTGACCAAGATCTCCATGGGGACATGGGGGATCCGCTCCGGCTCGGTCACCCGGAACCGGGGGACGGCGTCCACGTACCAGGTCAGCTCATCGCTGGTCCAGCGCAGGGCGAACACATGATATTTCGCGGGGAAGTTCACGGGACCGTAGGTGCCACGCACCTTGCGCTCGCTGTCCTGCTCCCGCCAGTGCGTATACATGAGGACCCGCTTTGTGGATCCGAGGAACTCCATGATGTCCAGCTCGGGGGGCGTGTACCGCGAAGCGGGCATCATCCAGAAGGCCGGAAACATGCCGGCCTGCGGAGGGATCCGGATGGCCGCCTCGAAGAGCCCGTAGGTGAAGGTCCGCCTGGGACGGGCGTCCCAGTGGTCACGACCGGTGGAGATCATGCCGGAAGCCCATGGGTAGGTCTCGCCGTCGCTGCCCCGGGTGGCCCGGCGGTCGGCACGCAGGGTCAGTGCGCCTTCCCCCAACGAGACCTGACCGGGCCGGTACCACTGTTCCTCATCGTTGCCACTGTTGGTGCACCCGTTCCGATTCCAGTCGTAGCAGGTGGCCCAGCGGTCGGTGTCGAGTTTCGAGCCGTCGAACTCGTCGTGGAACACGAGCTTCCAATCTCCTGGAACAGTCGGCTCCAGCACTGACGTCTCACTGCCGCAAGCCGCCACCAGCACCAGTGTGAGCGCCGCCAGTGCCCCTAGTACGCGCCTCAGCCGCACTGTGACCGCCGGTTCCTGGCCGCTGGCGCGGCGGTCAGCCGACGAGAGGCGAAGCCCCCGCCGCCGAAGAAGTGGACCGCCTGCAGGAGCGCGAGGCCGAGGAGCCCGCGGGCGACGGTGCCGCCTCCCCCCTCCTGGGAAGAAGGCCGGGGTCTGTGGGTGTCTGTCGGCAGACCGCCGTCCGGGGCGGCTCTCGGCCGCCAAGGACGGGCTTCGCCGGTCCTGGGAAACAGCGCAAGGCCCGATGTGACGACCGCGAGTGCGATCAGTACACGTGTGGTCGTGAACGTGCCGCTCAAATAGAACGGCTCCACCGCGATCAACGACAGCGACATGCTCAGCACCACGGCCAGCGCGGCCGCCTCCAGAGCAACCGTCCACCCCGCACCACGCGACGCTGCCGGCCAGGCCCACCGTGCGGCTGCCAGCCCCGGGCAGACGAGCATGAACACCGTCGTGACCACCACCCGCAGGGCACCGGCGTCCGGCAGCAGGGTGACCGCCACAGCCAGCCAGCCAGACAGCGCGAGTCCCCAGCGGAGCGGAAGTGCCCAGCGGATCTGGATCATTGTTCCTCCTCGTCGGGGTTCTGGTACCGGTAGACCACGGCGTCCTTGTTGTCGTAGATGCGAGTGAAGCCCTGTTCCTTCGACATGGCGGACTCCAGGCGCTGCATGGTGTCAGCGGGAAGCGTCCCGTAGAGGTAAAGAGCGGCGGCCTGTGCACGGCTCAGGACGATGTAGGCGGGCTCACGTGCGGTGGCTTCCTCAATGAACGGCTCCAAGCCAGCCAGCGGGTCTCTCACCAGCCGTTTCCGGTCCTCCAGCTCCTGCTCGTCCAGTTGCACCCGGGGGTGCTTGTCGTAGTACATGTGCAGACTGGAAACGTCCGACGTGAGGGAGACGATCAAGGACCCGGGAGGAGCTGTGGCTGTGACGAAGTTGCTGGCCGCGACCTCGTCCTTTGTGAAGTAGCTCGCCGCTTCCTTGCCGTAGTAGCCGAAGACGAGTCCACCGATCATCGCCAGCAGCAATGGATAGACGACGAGGGCACGAAGGAGTGGCCGTCTCCCCCATGGGAAGAGCAGGGCGGCGATCAGGAAAACAGCTGCTGGCAGCGCGAACAGATAGGCGCGGAAGATCATCTCGCCGCCGTAGGCGTTCGCGGTCAGAACCGGCAGCGGAGCCACAACGAGCAGCGGAAAGCCGGTACGGCGGACCCAGGGGCGAGCCAGGAAGGCGAGGACAGCCAGCAGGAAGACGGCGGCCGACAGGCCCCGGTCGATCCAGGACACCTGCACCTGCCCGGGGGCCGCGGTACCCAGCGCGGCCAGCCCCGAGACGACGTTCGCGTCGGGATGCACCAGCGCGCCCAGGAAATCCTCCAGGTTCTCCGAGACGTAGGGCCGCGCGATGGTGGCATCCCAGGCCCCTGTCAGCAGCACCGCGCAGGCAAGGACCGGCAGCGTTACGCGTCGATTGCCACGCGGAAGCGATAGCGCCACCAGTGCACTGATCAGCATCAACGGTGTCAGTGGGTGCGAGCAGGCGATCACACCAATGATCAGCACGACCATCGCCAGCCTCCCGGCTGACCATGTCGTGGAACCGACACCTCCTCCCGGTGAGCTCGGACGAGGCGGTGCCGAGGAAGGCAGCTGACGCAGGACCAAGGCGATCAGAGTCACACAGAGCAGGAACGCAAACGCCTGTGGTGCGAAGTAGTCCTGCCCCACCCACGAGCACGAGTAGAAGATCCACGCGGCTCCCCAGATCAGTCGGCGATCACGCGTCACCGCCCGGTACAGCACCAACAGAGGGACGAGCAGCAAGGCGTTGTACACCGGGGGGGTCCAGGCCGCGTAGCCGAGTGACGACTCGAGACCGGTCGCCTGCAAGAAGAGCGCGTTTATGTGGAAGAAGCCCGGCCATTGGTTGTAGATGGAGAGCTTGTCTGCGTTCGGGACGTCGCCACCGTTCCGGATCATCGCATCGACGACCGCAACGTGTTTCCATGCCCAGCCGTAGCGCAGCGTGGGGTAGAGCAGCGTGGGTGTGGCGTGGAGGACCGCGATCAGCCCCAGGACATAGCCCGCGAACCAGCCGCTCCCAGTCCGTCGATCGGACAGTGCCACACAGAAGCCGAGGGCCAGCAACCCAAGAGCAACCCAGAAGAGCACCGGCAGCACCTGCAGCAGGCCGAGGTCGCCCATCTCGCGCAGTTCCACATCGCGCAGGGACACCAGCCACAGGGTGAGCGCGATGGGCAGTGCGGCTCGGGCCACCCACTGGCGTGCCGCAGTTCTCCGCCTACGGCTCCGGGCCCAAACGGACGCGTCGGGCCGCCGCGACTCGGTGCTGGTGCGCGACGTTATACGGCCGCTCATCAGCGTCGGGCGCTTGTCCATGGAGATGCCTCCTGCGGAGAGGGTGCGAGGACGGTGGTCACACAGCAGCGACCATGGCCGTGCCTCGGCGCCTTCCCCGCTATGACGATCACACAGCGCTGCGGAGAACCTCCCGGACGTGGCGCGCCCGGACGTACAACCCCGTCGAGCGGCCGACCCGCGATCCCGCTTGACGGCACTTCGTTTCGTCGGAACACGCCAGATCCCCGTTCGTCGCTGCACCCCATCGGCCGATATCAGCAGATATGCAGCATTAGCGTTGAACGCTACGTTACTTCCGTTTGCTGGGAGTGGCAGTCTGGCGGTCCGTCACGGGGCCACACCGCGACGGCGTGCCCTCGGCGCATGGATGTCAAGCATCCCGGAAGCGGATCAGGCGTTTGACAGCCGCCCGCAGCCTGCGCTCGGCCGCGGAGACAGGAAGCCGCTCCCGGTAGTAGCGAGGGGACGAGAAGCTGTCCGCTCCGAAGCCGGCCTTGAACGAGGCGAGCGAAGAACCGGGGCGGGACTCCCCCATGTCGTACTGCCTGCAGCCCGACTCACACGCATCCTCGATCGCCAGCCGGTGCAACAGTGGTACGGCACGGACCGGATGGGCCAAGTCCCGGTTCATTGCCCCGCGCCACAGCTTGGCGTGGTTGCCGTAACGCAGTACGACGATCGCCGCGGCGGGCTCCCCGGCGCTCCAGGCCATCCAGATCGCGCACGATTCACCGAACCGGGCAGCCACCGCCTCCAGCCGTCGCCTGGGGAAGCCTCTCGTCCTGCGCCACCGGGCCAGCGGGAGCGGCTCGTGCTGCTGCCTGGCCCAGCGCACGATCGACTCCTCGTACAGGTGATAGAAGGCCGGTGTGAGTCGGCCCGCACGGTCGACCTCCACCTCGACCTCCGAGCGCTCGGCCCGGCGGACTTGGCGCCGCACACCCGAGTGGAAGCGGCGCTCCCAGATGGTGCTGAACCCGCCGTCGAGGCTCAGTACCTGTGTCATGTGGGGTTCTGACCGGAAGTCAGCGGGTGCGGCGTCGGCCCAGATGTCGTCGCCCCCCGGCCGGAACCGCACACCTACCTGGAACGCCGGCCGCCGCATCAGGTCGTCGAATACCACTCGCGCCTCCCTCGAGCTGACGCCCCCTGGAGACACTGGCCCCCCGATCCCCCAGTCGGCCGGCCAGGACTCCTCCATGTCCAGCCGCTCCGGACGGTGTCTGCCGCGAACGAGGGGAAGTACGAGCCGCCTGCCGTCCTCGAACTCGTAGAGGCGACTGGCATCCCGGTACGGCGCTGTGGCGCAGAGGCAGTCGAGCCATGCCGGGGTCTGGCTGACATGAGTGTCGGGATCCTGGCCTGCCAGCTCCCACCAAGTCGCCCGTGGTGCCGGAGCGGTGACGTGCGCGGGACCGGCCGGGGTGTTGATCAGGAGTACAGCGGGTGCGTTCACGGCCTTCTCCTGCCGGGCTTGTGGGCTCCCATCAACCAAGGCTCGCGGAACTGAGCCCACGTGCTTACACGTACTGATCGTAGTCGGGGCGGGCGTAGCGGGCATTTCGGGCGGCGACTGGCCCAACCGAGCCCAAAGGTGATGTGCGGTGCCCGCATCACGCGATTTGGCGTGCAGCCACCTCGCGGAGTACGGGAACGACGTTTTCGGCGACCCACCGGTGACTGCGCCCGTACCGGGCAGATTTCGCCACGTTGTTGGCCACGTGCCACAGCCAGGTCAGGAGCGTGAGCGCGGTCTCTCCCCGGTCGTCGGCTGTGAGCACCCCCGCCTCTGCGAGCAGATGCCGATCCTCGAGCAGCAGAGAATCACGTCGCACCACATCGGCCACGACCCGGCCGAACTGCCTTCCTTCGCGCTGGTGCCGCAAAGTCAGCACGAAGGTGTGGCAGTCGATGACGGACGGGCCGTCAGGGACGGCCCCTGCCCAGTCGATCACCCCGAGCGGCGCCCCGTACTGCCGCCCCAGCAGTACATTCCCGGGGTGGAAGTCGCCGTGCGTCCACGCCACCAGCATGCGTCGGCCGGTCAGAGCACGGACCAGATGCTCCCTCAGCACCGCCGTCGCGTCCGCACCACGGCCGTGACGGCACCACTGGATCTCCTCGGCCAGGACGGCCAGTTGAGGGTCGACCCAGTGCCCCACTCGGGCCGTCACTTCCTCCATCCGCCCGGTGGCCCGGTGCAACTCGCAGATCATGCGGAGCGCGGACACCGTCACCTGTTGGGCGAGCTGCGGGAAACGCCGCAGCAGCATGTCACCTTCCTGCCCGGGCAGGCAGTGCTCGATCACCAAGGGCAGCCCCCCGTCCAGCTCGCACTGCTGCACCGTGGGCAGAAAACGCCGCCACAGGCCGAGACGCTCATCCCGTTCCAGCCGGCGTACGACTTCGCATTCGTGCGCCAGCGATGCGGCGGCGCGACGGCTTCGTGGGTGCTTGACCACCACGGCTGGCGCGCTGCCGCCGTCAAGGCGGAACACCAGGAGATCGGAGAACGTCCGCCGCGCCCCCCTCAGGGCGCCGTAGCCGCCACCCACACGGAGGGAGGCCGCCAACCGACGGGCGGCCAGCAGGTCGGCGGGCCGAGTCAGCGGACCGATGGGGCGCAGCGGCAGGAACCCGCGCAGCCCCGCTGCCAAGGTCATCCCGCCCTCCTCTCAGCCAGATACCTCCCAGAAGAGCTGGCACTACCTCATCATCACCGGTGCTTGTCCGACGGGCGAGCGGGCGACCCTGGCTTCCGACATCCATATCGAGAGTGTATATTTACATCGTAAATGAGTCACGCTTTTGCTGCACAACAGAGGAGGCAGCACATGGCCAGTCACTCAGAGGCGGGCATGGCGCTGCGCGGCGACCGGGGACGCCACGGCCGGCTGAACCGGGGCCGTATGCTCGCGAGCGCCCTGGAGCTGGTGGACAGTGAGGGGCTGTCCGCGCTGAGTATGCGCCGGCTGGGTTCCGAGCTGGGCGTGGAGGCAATGACGCTCTATCGGTATGCGGCCAGCAAGGATGCGCTCCTGGACGGCCTGGTCGAAGCCGTCTACCTCGAGCTGGAGGAAAATCTCGCCGAGGGATCCGACTCCGAGAAGTCTCCGGCCGCTGGACGCGAGTGGCGCGGCGAGCTGCACCGCATCGCCCTGACCACCTACCGGGTCTGCCTCACCCACCCCCAGGTGGTGCCGCTCCTGGCCACCCGCATGATGGCGGTCCCATTGGCCCGGCGCCCCCTAGCGGTCCTGAGGGATCACGAGCGGGTGCTCGCCCTACTCCGACAGGCCGGGTTCGACGAGGCAGGGGCCACCACCGCCTTCCGCGCCTTCACTGCCTGGGTGCTCGGCTATGTGTCCGTGGAACTGCGGGCCATGGTGGACAACCCCGACGAACCGGATCCCGCGTTCCGCCTCGGGCTGCACCGCATGCCGTCCCAGGAACTGCCCAGACTCCGCGAGACAACCGCCACCCTGGCCGAACGGGGCGGTGCGGAGGGCCTGACCGCCGGACTGGACGCCCTGCTCGACCGTTTCGTCGGCACAGAGGGGCAGGGGATACATCAGTTGCTGGATTCCCCTGGCGAGGATGCCTGAAGAGCCGCCCGCCAGGGGAATCCGGGGCCGAGACACACCGGGGCGAGGCCGGACTACAGCTGCGCGCGGTTTTGTAGGGGCATCACCCTCCGCGTATCAAGCCCTTCAGTCCGCCTTGCAGCACCAGAGCAGCAGGAACGACGAGGAGAACCAACTTGCACTCACCCACGGCTTCACCGATCCGCTTGCCGGACGATCTCGACAATAGGGATCCGTTCGGCGTGGAGCCATCTTCATCGACCACGCCGAGCACGGGCGCGCATCACATGGGCAGCATAATCCCGCGGCATTCGTGAGAGACCCGGGGCGGTTTCCCTTTCGGGGCTCTTCGCGGTTTATGGCTCGGATTCTCGTTGGCCGTGAGCTGGTTCTGGCGTGACCGGCACTGAGGGCGCTCGAACGACGTAAACCGCGAGGGTCGAGGAGGCGCGCCCCGGCCTCCCCGGACGAACGTGAGCCTTCACCCCCTCCTCCGACATCCATCGCAACATCACATTATGATAAAATATGACATACTAGGGGTTTGTGGACCCTGCAGGCCGATGGAGGGTGGACCAATTGGGCGGAACTCAAGCTTCCACGCGCGGGGTGCGCCTCCACCAGAGGATCCCGTCGCTTCCCTTTATGCGGCGTGCACGTCGCGCGCTCGACGACGCGATCGATCTGGTCCGCCTAAGGCTTGATGCCCTGCCCGACGGCATCTACCAGCCGGTCCCGGGCCTACCAGTGCGGAGGGCGAAGCGAGCGGTCGGCACCGAGTCCCGATGGGCGGCGATGGAGCCGGTCATCGATCGTCTGAGCGTGAAGAGCGCGATGGATGTCGGCGCAAATATCGGCTATTTTCCGATCAAACTCGCCACCCGCGGGATTCCCGCGGTCGCACTCGAGTCGGATCCGAAAAGCGTCCGGACAGCGACGACAGCCGTGCGACGAAACCAGCTGGGCAATGTGGCGGTGATGGAACTCGAGTTTCGACCCGACACACTCGACCTGCTGCCGGTAACCGACTGCACCCTCCTGCTGTCCCTCTGGCATCACCTGGTACGAGCCCACGGCCTCGACACTGCCACACACCTGCTTCGGGAGCTCTGGGCCCGGACCGACAAGGTGATGTTCTTCGACAGCGGCGAGGACGAAATGCCCGAGTCGTTCGGTCTTCCTCGTATGGAGCCGACGCCGGACGTCTGGCTCAGGGATTACCTGCAGAAGAACTGCGCCGGGGGGCGAATCGAGCACCTCGGCCGCCATCGCGCCTTCGACGCCGCCGGTTTCCCGACGGACCGGGCGCTCTTTGCCGTAATAAGGGTGTGACGTCTCAGCGAGACCGTCCGTCCTGTTCCTTGTAATGATCTGTCCGGTCAGAAACGCTGTACGTGTTGCGACGGATGCCGGGCGGGGCAGTGCGGGCGCGCCGGGTCCGCTGAGGATGGGGCGCAGATTGTGCAGCGTGGAGGGGACTGCCACGGCCACTCCGCCTCCTCGCCGCTTCCTCGTTGCGCGTACGACACCGACCGCCTGCACGTTCAACTTGCCCGGAAGGGCGCGATGTTCGAAACCGAAGATGTGGGCGTGCTCCTCGGCCGGGATGCCGGCAAGACTAGCCACCACGGGCACGGACTGACCCGGCCGGGAAGAAGGTCTTCGACAAGCCGCTACCCCGCGAACGCCAAGGCGTCCCGGTCCTCGCCGACAGCTCCTACATGGAAGCCGGCCCGTGGGTAACGACACCCCTCAGACGCTCGCCCGGCCGCGACCTCACACCAACCCAGCGAACCGTCAACCGCGCACGTGGCGGATCTTCCGCAAAGCGCTCAGTAACTCGGCTATGCAGGCGTTGACTTCGGCGAAGTGGGCGTTACTTACTATTGATCCGAAACTCAAAGGGTTCTATTCGAGGGTGTAGCGGACGTGCGGGCCGCCGAAGTAGCCGCGGACGATGTGTGGCTGGCGTTGGCGGCGGTGGAAGAACCGGCGGGTCTCGGCGGCGAGCTGGGCCTGGTCACGCGCGCGACTGTCCATCGGCAGGCTCCATTTGAGGTCGGCGTTGACCAGCTCGTCGGGGTTCAGCTCGGGCGAGTAGGACGGCAGGAAATGCAGCTCGATCCGGTCAGGATGGTCGGCGAGCCAGGCGCGGACCTTGCGTGAGCGGTGGGCGGAGTGGCCGTCCACGACGAGGTGCACCTTGCGAGCGAAGTGGCCGATGAGCCGGTCCAGCAAGCGGCACATCACGTCGGCGTCGAAGGTCTCGGTGAACACCATGAAGTGCATCCGGCCCTTGGTGCTGATCGCGGACATCGCGTTCACCGAGAACCGGTTGCCCGACCGGCGCACGACCGGGGTGCACCCCTTAGCGCCCCAGGTGCGGCCGGTGATGTGGTCGGAGCGGATGCCGACCTGGTCGGCGAAGAGCACCTCACCGCCCTCGGCCTTCGCCTTCGCGCGGATCGCCGGCCACGTCTCCTCGCGCCAGACCCGCACGGCCTCGGGATCCTGCTCGACGGCCCGCTTGTTCGGGCGCTGGAACGACAGGCCCCACCGGCGCAGATATTTGCCCACTACCTGCCCGGTCGGCCGCACCCGGTACAGCCTCGCGATCAGGTCCCCCACACCAGCCCGCGTCCACAGCTGCCCCGCCAGCCCCAGGTCACAGGGCCGGTGATCCAGTACGGCCTGCCGGATCGCCTACTGCTCGACCTCATCGAGAACCTGATGTTCGCCGACCCGCCTCCCTCGTGGCTGGGCTACGAGCGCTTCGCGCCCGCCGGCCAGCCACTTCGCCCACCAGTTGTCCACCGCCTTGAGCGAGACCTGGAACACCACCGCGACATCCTCGCGAGTCCGGCCCGCCACCAACGCGGCCACCGCCCGCAGCCGAAGGGCCTCCTGCGCCGACGGCGGCAACTGTCGTGCGTCCCCCACCAGTTCACTCACGCAGGGATCAACGACCCAGAACACCTACCGTTTCGGATCAATAACCTCGGGCTTTCACGAGGGGTGCCGTCCGGCAAAGCGCCCCCGCTTTCGTCTGTTCTCCGCCGCCGCACAGCTCGTGCACACTGGCCGCCGCCGCTGGCTCCGCCTGCCTGCCCGATGACCCCGGACCGACACGTCAATGCGACAAGTGCCGTGCGTCCCCACCGTTCACCCACGCGATGATCAACGAATTAGAACCGCGGCGGTTTCGAACTAATAGGGCGAACAATCCATTTTTGCTCCCTTTCGTCCACATGGGACACGAAAGGGAATTCGCTATGACCGACATCACCAGGAGCAACTCGCCGCTCCCAACTATCCCTCGAGAGCAACGCTTTGAGGGTAAAAAAGAGTCACCGACCTTCCCCCGCGGCAGGAACAACGGTTGCAGACGGGAATTGACTAACGCAAAGTCCAGTCCGTTCGGGTTGCCCGCGCGTAACCCACTGCCCGACACGTGGGGAAAGGTCAATTTCCACATGCGTATACCCCAAAAGAGACGCCGTCCCCGATTCACCATGCGGCACAGGCTGGCCACGCTCGCACTCGCTCCCGTCGTTCTTGCCGTCGGCACCACCGCATGGGCGACCCCATCGTCCTCATCGTCGGACGCCGTGCACGTCGATTCCCTGTCGGTATCATCGGCAGCCGACGGACGATTCACCGCCACTGCGAGAATGCATGCCGACCGCCGAATGAAGGTGCAGAAACTGACGGTTGCAGTGCGCTCAAGCAACGGGGTGAACTATGACTTCCCCGGCGCCACCGCGGCTGTCCTGAGACGCTCCGGCTCGACCTTCACCTCGGACAGTCGCACGTTCCCCACCGGCACGTACACCTACTTTGTGGCGTACCAGCTCAACGGTACGTGGCACAATCTTTCCCCGGTGAAGACTTTCTCTCCCGATTCCGCGGCCACATCCCCGGCTCCGAGCACGAGCCCGAGCACCACCACGACGCCGAGCCAGTCCGCGTCCCCTACTCCGAGCCCCAGCACATCCGCGTCGGCCTCCCCCGCCCCGAGCAGCAGCGAGAACGTTCCCCTGGGCATTCCCGGCACATGGCGGAGAGTGTTCAGTGACGAGTTCGACGGCACCAGCCTCGACACGTCGAAGTGGAACCCGAACTGGCTGGGCTGCCCCACGTGCACCACCAAGCCGGTCAATTCGGCCGAGACAACCGCCTACGCACCCTCCCAGGTGAGCGTCAGCGGCGGCTCCCTTCACCTCAAGCTCGTTCAGCAGCAGACCACGGTCGACGGCAAGACCTACCCGTACCGCTCCGGCCTCGTCGAGAGCAACGGCAAGGCCGAGTTCACCTATGGCGCCTTCGAGGCCAGGATCTACACGCCAGGATCCGGCGGCAAGATCTCCAACTGGCCCGCCTTCTGGACCGACGGACAGAACTGGCCGACCGACGGTGAAATGGACGTCATGGAAGGACTGGGCGGCTCCGCCTGTTACCACTTCCACTCCCCTGCGGGCGGGCCAGGCGGCTGCGCACCCGGCGACTTCACCGGATGGCACACATACGGTGCCGAATGGAAGCCGGGTTCGGTCACGTACTACTACGACGGAAAGCTGGTGGGTCAGATTTCGACCGGAATCACCTCGGCGCCGATGTATCTGATTCTCAACAATGGGATCAGCGATCAGCACGGTGGCCCGGCAATGGCCAACGCCGACATGATGACCGACTATGTGCGGGTCTGGCAGCACTGAGCTCTTTCAGCGGGGCCACTGATCGGGGGACGGGATCGGTGTCCGCAAAGCACAAGGCTCCCGTGCCGTTGAGGGGGGTGTTCGACCTCTCAACTCATTGGCACAGGAGCCTTGTTGGTTTCCTATCCTGCCGCACTCGACCTGCCTCACGCCCTGGTCGAGTGGGTCACCATGCTCATCGTCAGCCGGGAGGGTGACCGGCGCTGCAAGCTCCCGCCGCACCAGCGTGCCCTGGTCGGCCTGGTGTACCTGTGCCGGCACGACACCCCCGCCCAGCTCGCGGCCGGCTTCGGTATCTCCGTCGGCACTGCTCACGCCGACGCGGCCGCGGTGATCGGCCTGCTTGCCGACCGCGCCCCCGGACTTCTGCGGGCCCTGCGCGAAGCCGACCCCGACTACGTCCTGCTGGACGGCACCCTCGCGGAGTGCGACCGGGTCGGCGACAGCCGGGCCGACTTCTCCCACAAGCACCGCCGACACGGGGTGAACGTCCAGGTGGTGACCGACCCTGCCGGAAACTGCTGTGGATCTCGCCCGCCCTGCCGGGCCGTGCCCACGACCGGACCGCGGCCCGCACCCACCGGACCCCTCCGGATCTGCGAGTGCCAGTGCATCCCGGTATTCGCCGACCGCGCCTACATGGCCCGGCTGTCGCCGACCCGGTCGCCGGTCGAGCGCGGCGTCACACGGCTCAAGTCGTGGCGGATCTTCCGCAGGTCTAGGAGCAGCCCGAATCGAATGTCGTCAATCGCCGCCGCCGTCCTCACCCTGGAGCACCAACGCTGAAAAGGCTCAGTGAGAGGCGAGGGGCAGCCCGCAGCGAAGACGTGACCCAGCGAGGCGCCGCTCCTGGACCGCGCGCCTGACTTCCAGTTCCCTTCCACTTGTGTTTACATCGTATACATAGGATGTTACCTCCATGAGGTCGCGCGGTCGCGGAGTTAAGGAGACACGGATGGAGAATGGCTCAGGGGCCGACCCAAGACGTCGGGCCAGCGACCGCGGGCGTTACGGCAGGCTCAGTCGGGAACGTGTCCTGGCCGCCGCCCTGGAACTGGTGGATCGCGACGGCCTCTCGGCACTGAGCATGCGCCGCCTCGGCGCCGAGCTCGGCGTAGAGGCAATGGCGCTCTATCGGTACGCCGCGAGCAAGGACGCCCTCCTGGACGGCCTGGTCGAAGCTCTGTATCTCGAACTCGAGGAACGCCTGGGCGCCGAGCCCGGCCCCGGCCCCGGCCTAGAGCCTGGCGCGCCCGCCTGGCACGCCGAGCTCCACCGGATCGCCCGGGCGATGTACGACATCTGCCTCGCCCACCCCCAGGCCGTTCCGCTGCTCGCCACCCGCATGCTGGCCGTCCCGCTCGCCCGGCGGCCGCTTGCCGTGCTGCGGGACCACGAGAGAGTGCTCGCGCTGCTGCGGGAGGCCGGACTCGATGAAGCCCGGGCCTCGGCCGCCTTCCGGGCGTTCACGGCCTGGCTCCTGGGTTACGTGTCCGTAGAGCTGCAGCCCATGGTCGACAACCCGGACGAGGAGGAGCCGGCGTTCCGGCTCGGGCTGCACCGTATGCCGTCGCAGGAACTGCCCCGGCTCCGGGAAACCGCCGCCGCGCTCGCCGAACGGGGTGGGCCGGAGGCCCTGGCGGCCGGGCTGGACGCGCTCCTCGATCGCTTCGCGCGTGACTAGGCCGTCAAGGCTCCCCTGGGGCGCGCTTCACACGGGAACGGATCGCCAGACCGTCAGGGTCTCGGGCGCAGCATCTCGCTGAACGGCGTGATAGGCCGTGCCCAGCGCTCACCAACCACGACGATGTTGACCGCCTCGTTGTAGCAGGCCAGCCGGTCCCTGATCGCGGACACCCCGGGCCGTGGGTGTACGCGCTGCATTCAGTGCGCCCCGTCCAGCCGCACCCTCTGCTCCGCTGTCAGCTCCAGATCGACGGCGGCCAGGTTCTCTTCAAGTTGCGCCATCGACGAGGCCCCGACGAGCGGGACAACCGGGAGCTCGCCGCCCAGCAGCCAGGCGAGGACCACCTGGTTGACGGTCGCGCCGGTCTCGCGGGCGACTTCTTGCAGGGCGGTGAACCGGGCGGGGGTGCCCGGGTGGTCGTAGTCCGGCTGGAGCTTGTCCGGGCGGACGTAGGCGCCCGTCAGCAGGGGCGAGTAGGCGACCAGGGTCAGGTGCGGCTCGGCCCGCAGGTAGCCGAGCATGTCGGGGCCGACCGCGCCGAGGGTGCCGTCGGGAAACAGGCCGCTGGGCAGGTCGGCCCGGGGCCGCAGGTAGCTGTGCGCGTACTGGAGCACCTCGTAGCCGGGCAGCCCGGCCGCGGCGGCCAGGGTGCGGGCGCGGTCCACGCGCCAGGTGGCCTGGTTGCTCACGCCGAGCAGGCCGACCGCGCCCTCTGCGACGAGGGCCGCGAAGCCCTCGACGGTCTCCTGCTGGGGCACGGTGGGGTCGTCGATGTGGGCGTACAGCAGGTCCAGCTTGTCCACGCCGAGCCGCTCGCGGCTGCGCTCGGCGGACTCTCGGATCACCTTCGCCGACAGGCCCTCCGGGTTGTCGATGTAGGTGGTGCCGGGGGCCAGAGGGCGGGCGCCGAGTTTGGTGGCGATGACGATCTCGTTGCCGATGCCGCGGCTGCGCCGCCAGCGGCCGAGCAGTTCCTCGCTCTGACCGCCCTGGCCTCCGTCCTCCCAGAAGGCGTAGTTGTCGGATGTGTCGATGAAAGTGCCGCCGGCCTCGACGTAGCGGTCGAGGAGGGCGAAGGAGGTCTTCTCGTCCGTCCGCGAGCCGAAGAGCATCGCGCCGAGCGCAAGCACGCTCACGTCGCGGCGGGTGGCCAGGTCAGTGCCTATGGTGCGGTACTTCACGGTGGTTCCTCCCGTTCGGCCGGTGGGTCCGGCTCGAGCAGGAGTCTTCACTTTGGAGCGCACTTGAAGTCAAGTGCGCCCGCAAGTCACTTGCTCCCGCACTTACTTCGCGAACGGTCCCTCCAGTGCCGCCCACTGCAGCAGCATGATGGTCTTCGCGTCGGCGATTTCGCCGGTGCGGATCATCTCCAGGGCCCGGCGGAAGGGTAGTTCGAGGATTTCGATGTCCTCGCCCTCCTCGTCCAGGCCGCCGCCTTCGTGGGTGTGGGTCGCGGGGCCGTAGGCGGCGGCGTAGAAGCTGACGCGTTCGGTGACCGAGCCGGGGCTCATGTAGACGTCGAAGACGTGCTGGACGTCGCCGATGGTGTGCCCGGTCTCCTCCACCACCTCGCGCCGTACGGCGATCTCGGGGTGCTCGTCATCGTCGTCGAGCAGACCGCCCGGGGTTTCGATCAGCATGCCGTCGAGGTGGCCGTTGACGTAGACCGGGAAGCGGAACTGGCGGGTGAGCAGGACGGTTTCGCGTTCGGCGTCGTACAGGAGCATCGTGGCGCCGTTGCCGCGGTCGTGCGTTTCGCGTTCCTGGGTCGTCCAAGTGCCGTTGGCGTGCTGGAAGTCGAAGGTTGTGGTGCGTTCTACGTACCAGTGGCTGGACAGGAGTTTCACGTCCCGGACCCTGATGCGGGGATTGCCGGTGAGGTCGCGGCCGGTTCGGTCGAGTCCAGTGCGGCCGCGGCGGTCGGGGGTGTCGATGCCGGCGGTCATCGGACACCGTTCCGGCGGCGGGGACGAAGGACATGCGAGTTGGTCATGCCTGCTTCTATCACTTCTCCCGCCGCCGGTGGGCGAGAGGGCGTCCCGCCCACCGGCGACTCGCCAACACCAGCCCCGGCCCCCCTCAGAGAAAGCTGACCTCCTGCGCAAGCGCCAGCTCAGTGAAGTAGTTGATCGTGTTCGTCGCCGACCGCATGTACGACTTCCACGCATCGGATCCCGACTCGCGCCCCCCGCCAGTGTCCTTCTCGCCCCCGAAGGCGCCCCCGATCTCCGCTCCCGAGGTGCCGATATTGACGTTCGCGATGCCGCAGTCGGACCCTGCCGCGGACAGGAAGATCTCCGCTTCCTGCTGATCGCGCGTGAAGATGCTGGAGGACAGCCCCTGGGGAACGTCGTTGTGAAGCGCGATCGCCTCGTCGAGCGTGTCGTACGTCAGCACGTACAAGATCGGGGCGAACGTCTCCTCCCGTACGACATCCGTCTGTTCGTCGACGCGCACGAGAACCGGCTCCGTGTACGCGGCCGATGGCACCGCCTCGGTCAGGCGCCGATTGCCGCCCGCCAGGACCTTGCCCCCCTGGGCCTGGACGCGAGCCAGGGCATCGTTCATGGCATCGAGCGCCGTCGTCGTGATGAGCGGACCAACCAGCGTCGTCTCGTCAAACGGGTCACCGATCGGGAGCTTCTGGTACGCGGCAGTCAGCCGCTCGACGACAGCGTCGGCGATGTCCCGGTGGACGATCAGGCGGCGCAGGGTCGTGCAGCGCTGACCGGCGGTGCCTGCCGCGGCGAAGACGATGCCCTGGATGGCGAGGTCCAGGTCGGCGGACGGGGCGACGATCGTGGCGTTGTTGCCGCCGAGTTCGAGCAGGCTGCGGCCGAAACGGGCCGCGACCCGGGGGCCGACCTCGCGGCCCATCCGGGTGGAGCCGGTGGCGCTGACGAGCGCGACCCGGGGGTCGTCCACGAGCTTCTCGCCGACGGTGCGGTCGCCGAGCAGCAGACGGTGTACTTCACCGGGGGAGCCCACCTCGTCGGCGGCTCGGGCGAGGAGACGGTCGCAGGCCAGGGAGATCAACGGGGTGAGTTCCGAGGGCTTCCAGATCACGGCGTCGCCGCAGACCAGGGCTACCGCGGTGTTCCAGGACCACACGGCGGCGGGGAAGTTGAAGGCGGAGATGACGCCGACCACGCCTAGGGGGTGCCAGGTCTCGGCGAGGCGGTGGCCGGGGCGTTCGGAGGCGATCGTGCGGCCGTACAGTTGGCGGGACAGGCCGACCGCGAAGTCGCAGATGTCGATCATTTCCTGGATCTCGCCGAGTGCCTCGGAGCGGATCTTGCCCGCTTCGATGGTGACGAGGTCGGCCAGGTCGCTCTTGTGCTCGCGCAGCAACTCGCCGAGGCGACGGACGAGTTCACCGCGACGCGGGGCCGGTGTGGTGCGCCAGGTCAGGAACGCCGTATGGCTTGCTGCGATCGCCTCTTCGGTGTCGGTTTCGCTGGCGGCCGTCAGGGCGAAGAGGTTCTCGCCGGTGATGGGCGTACGGGCCTGGAAGTCGCCGCCCTCGGGGACGGCGACCCCGATGTGGTCCAGGGCCGTACGGGCGCGGGCGCGCAGGTCGTCCGTGGTGGGCAGGGTGGTGCTGGTCATGACGCTCCTGTCAGAGGGAAGAGGGGTTGAGGCCTAGCTGCTCGCTGACCTGCGCTAGGGAGGTGTTCTGCTGCTGGGCGTACAGGGCGTATGGGTCCAGTACGTCGCGTTCGATGGCGGCGGAGAGCCAGGCCGCGTTGTAGGCGGTGCCCTCTTGGTCGTTGTTGCGGGTGCCCTCGCCGCTCAGGTTGGACTGGAAGATGCCGGCGGCGGAGCGGGGCAGGAAGTCCTCGTAGACGATGGGCTCGGCGTGCAACCAGCCCTGCCGCACCAACTCGCCGATGTCAGCAGGCGGTTTGCTGCCGTCCCGGGGGCGGTCGTCGGCTGGCCGATAGGTGAAGTAGGCCAACCCGTCGGCGGCCAACTCCTGTTCGGTGCCGGGCATATGGCGCTCCCACAATGCACGGGCGATGTCGCTGCGCGCTTCGCCCGGCTTCGCGGACGCGTGCTCGTCGATCTGGCCGAGGAGTTCGTCGTAGAGGGCGCGGCCCTCGCGGGTGAGGGCGATGCCACGGGCTTCTACCTCGCCGAAGCGGACGCGGAGGGCGCCGCTGATCACGGTGCCGTCGGGGGTGCGCATCGCGCGCGGTTCGGCGAGAGCCCGGAAGGACGTCTGGCGCAAGAGGACGTCAGGACCCTTCCAGGCGGGCGGCCCCTGAATCGTGTCGATCATCTCGATGCCGCGGTCCGTCATACGGCGGTAGAGGTCGTCGATGTCGAGGACGCGCGGGGTGAGGTGGTTGATGTGGGTGCTGCGTACGCCGCCGATGTCGGCGGCGACTGCCGAGATCCGCTCCAGGGTCTCGTACCAGGCCTTGTCGACCGGCTCGGGTGACAACTCGAATGCCTGAACGGCGAGTTGGAGGAAGCGCTCGGCCTCGTCCTCCGGCAGTTCGCGCTCAGCCGCCGCGTGGTCGGCCAGGGCGAGTAGCTCCGGCGGGAACAGTTCGCGGCGGGCGAGAAAGGCTTCCAGACGTGCGCGCAGGTCGGCGTCGAAGAAGCGGGGGTCGGCCGGAGTGAGCATGGAGGTGAACACCCGGAAGGGGTTACGCGCCAACTCCTCGCCGTCTACCGGGCGGAAGGCGGTTGAGATGACGGGTACGGCACTGGCGGCGGCCTCGCGCAGATCGTAGAAGTCGACGGGGTGCATGCCCAAAGCGCCGAAGATACGGGCGACTTGCTGCAGTTCCTGGGGCGTTCCGACCCTGATGGCGCCGTGCCGCTCGGCGGTCACCCTGCTGATGGATCCGAAGCGTTCGGCGTCTGCCCCCTGCTCGCGCAGGACGTCCTCGTTGACCTCGCGTGAGACGTCCACGAGCGTGGTGTAGGCGGGAACCTCCTGGCCGTACATGTGCGAAAGGCGCGCCGCGAACGCGGCTCGCAGCTGCCACTGATTGATCGTTGACATGGTCCGGGCCTTTCGATCGCGGGTCACACCACGTGGGCTTCGGGGCGGATCTCGGCGCCGTGGCGGAACCGGTCGGCGCTGAGCGGGGAGATGTCGGTGAACGGCTCGCGCTCCAGGTACAGGTCGCGTACGACCTCGCCGACGGCGGGCGCCTGGAGGAAGCCGTGGCCCGAAAACCCGGCTGCGTAAAGGAAGTTGGACCGTTCGCCGGAGCGGCCGATCAGTGCGTTGTGGTCGGGTGTGATCTCGTACAGGCCTGCCCAGCCGTCGACAGTTCTCATGTCGGCCAGTGCGGGGGCCCGTTCGCGGGCGACGGTGCGGAACAGCTCGAGCCATTCCGGGGTCCAGGTGGTGTCGAAGCCGTCCTTCTCGTCGGCGTCGGCGAGGCCGAACAGGAGCCCGTCGTCGCTGTTGTGGAAGTAGGCCGAAGACGAGAAGTCGATGGTGAACGGGATGCGCGGCGCGGGCGGAGTGAGCGGTTCGGTAAACGCCAACTGCCGCCGTACGGGCCGGACCGGGAGGTGGACGCCGACCATGGCGCCGATCCGTCCCGACCAGGCCCCTGCCGCGCAGATGACGGTGCCGCAGGCGATGCGGCCCTGGTCGGTGCGTACGCCGACGACCTGGTCTTCGGCGGTGTCGATGCCGGTGACCGCGGTGTGCGTGGCGATGGTGACGCCGGCGCGGGCGGCGGCCTCCGCGTATCCGTTGACGACCAGGCCGGGGCGGCAGTGCCCGTCGGCGGGCGAGTACGCGGCGGCCACGAGGCCTTCGGTGCTGATGTAGGGACACAGCTTCTGCGCCTCGTCGGGCTCGATCATGCGGCTCGGCACGCCCAGGCCGTTCTGGATGGCCACGCTGGTCTCGAAGGCGGTGGCCTGCTGCTCGCTGGTGAGCAGGAACAGGTAGCCGACGGTGTCGAGCTTGATGTCGGCGCCGGGGCGGCGGGGGAATTCCTGATAGGCGCGCAGGCTGCGGTTGCCCAGTTCGATGTTGAGGGGGTCGGAGAACTGGGCGCGGATGCCGCCGATCGGCTTGCCCGAGCTGCCGCGGCCGAGATCGTCGCGTTCGACGACGACGATGTTGTGCACGCCGGCCTCGGCGAGGTGGAACGCGATGCTCGCACCCATCACGCCGCCCCCGATGATCACCACATCGGCGGAGGTCGGAACGGTGCGGAAGGCGGAGGAGGACAACGGGCCACGCTCCCATCCATGGGCCCGCCCGGCGGACGCGGACGGGTCGGACCGTCCTGCGGGCGGCGGGGGTTGTCAGTACGGGGTGGGTGCCGAGCAGCTATCTGTTACGACCGTTATCTGTGCTGTGCGTCATCGTGCAGCAACCCAACCGTTGACGTCTATCAACGGTTAATGCTTCTGATCTTTTACGATCCCTGAATGGACTGGACGAGTGCACAGCTGCGTTCCCTGGTGGAGCTGACCAGACGCGGCACCATCACCGCGGTCGCGGAGGCCCTGGGCTACACCCCGGGCGGAGTCTCGCAGCAGATCGCCGCGCTGGAGAAGGCCACCGGTATGCAGTTGCTGCGGCGGGTGGGGCGCCGGGTCGAACTCACCGACGCGGGGGCGACGTTGGCCCTGCACGCCGAGCGCATCCTCACCACGGAGGCCGAGGCCGTCGAAGCGCTGGAGCGCACTCGCAACGAGGTCTCCGGGACGCTGCGGATCGGGCTCTTCGCGACGGCCGCCGCCGAGATCCTGCCGCCCGCCCTGCAGCAGGTACGCGCGAAGCATCCGGGTGTGACCGTGCGCAGCCGGGACATGGACGTGGACGAGGTGTACGACGCGGTCGCCGGCGGAGCTGTGGATCTTGCGCTGGGGCTGGACTACCCCGACGTACCCATTCCGCGCGATCCGTCCCTGCGGGTGACGGAGCTGTCCCGGGAGCGCTTCTCGCTCGCGGTTCCCGCCGGGGCGATGCCGGGGCGGCGGAGGATCTCCCTCGCGGACATCAGGGATCGGGGATGGATCCTGCCGTCGGTCGGCAGCTACTACGGACGGGCCGTGCTCACCGCCTGCCGTCGGGCCGGCTTCGAACCGCAGGTGTTGCACGAGGTGACGGACACGGCCGCCACCCTCGCCCTGGTCGAGGCCGGTGTCGGGGTGAGTGTGGTGACGGAGCTGATGCTGCGGCTGCGCCCGTCCCGTATCGATGTGCTGGAGCTGCAGGAGGTGATGGAGCGTCACATCGTGGTGGTGTTCCGTTCTTTCGCCGAGCATCGGCCGACCGTGGCCGCCCTCGTCGATGTCCTGCGCACCTCGGCTGACCGGCTGCCGCCCGGAGCGGCCAAGGCCTAAGCCGCGGCGCGGTCCCGGCGTAAGCAGCAAAGCGGAAGTGGCTCCTCACCGTGGCGGCAGGAACAGTTTCTGTTGGTCTCAGAGGCGGAAGTTGTCGCGCTGCTGAGGCTTCCGGGCGTACCGCCCCTGGGCAATGGTTTCAGGCCAGTGGTGACCCACACTACGTCGGCGGCCCGTCACGCCGCCGCTTGCCTGCCATGGAGCGAGCGATGTCCCTCAACCAAGCCCCCAAACCCGGGCTTTCCACGCTGATGGGGAAAGGACCCCAGGGGATCTTCCGGCGCACACTCCCCTCCGAACAGCCCGCCGGCGAACGCATGGTGCGTACCCTCGGCCTGACGCAGCTGACGATGATCGGCGTCGGCGCGATCATCGGTGCCGGCATCTTCAGCCTGGCGGCGGCCGTCGCCAGGGAGACCGCCGGGCCCGCCGTACTGATCTCGTTCCTGGTCGCCGGAGCCGCCTCGCTGTGCGCGTCCCGAGCCGCCGGTCGCTCAGGTGTCCGCGAAGTAGTCAGCCGGCCGCACTGTGGCGGGGCCCAGCCCGGTCAGGGACACCGGGCTGGGCCCCGCCGTGATCCCTACGCCGTCTGTTCGTCCTGCGCCGGGTGCACGTACGGGTCCTCTGCCGGTACGGCACTTCGCAGCGAGCGGATCATCGTGCCGAGCAGCGGGTTGCTGTTCTCGCTGCGGTGCAGGGCCATCACCCGGCGGAAGGCCGAGCGCTGCGCGAGCCGTGTCGCCTCCACCGCGTCGCCGGTCGAATCGCCGGGCGAGTGGCCGAGACCCGGCACGATCGCCACTCCGAGACCGGCGGACACCAACTCCCGTACGACGTCGTAGTTGTTGCTGCGAAAGGCGACCGCGGCTTCGACTCCGGCTGCCGCGCACAGTCGGGTGAGCGAGAGCGCTCCGGCCGTTCCTTCGCTGCTGGTGATCCAGCGGGTTCGCGACAGCCCGGCGAGGCGTGAACTCAGGCCGCTGCCACGGGGCCTGAGCAGGACGAGGTCCTCGCGTACGAGGTGATGGCGGGCCATTCCGTCCGGCCACTGGCGGGGGCTGAGTCCGTACTCGTACACCAGCGCCACGTCGAGATCGCCGTCGTTCAGCGCGTCGACGAGTTCGTCCGGCTCGCCCTCCTCGAGCCGGATCTGTGCGCGCGGGTGGGTCGCGGTCAGAGCCGACAAGGCTGCCGGTACGAGCCTGACACTGGCCGTGGGGAAGCTGCCCAGCCTCAGCCGGCCGGTGGCACCGGTTGCGAGTTCGTGCACCTGGTGGCCGAGGTCGTCCATGGCGGCCAGCACCGGGACGCTGAGGTCGACCAGCCGGTGGGCGGCCGCGGTGGCCCGGATGCCGTGCGCCTCCCGCTCGAAGAGGACGAGCCCGGTCTCCTTCTCCAGGGCCGAGATCTGCTGAGAGATCGCGGAGGCGGTGTAGCCGAGATCACGGGCCGCGATGACGAACGAGCCGGTGCGCACGACGGCTCGCAAGGTGAGCAGATGCTGCGGCTTGAGCAACGGATTCCTCCTGCCGGCCTCCGGGGCAACTCGCGAGCAGCATAAGCATCACTTGCCCTGCGGAGTCATTACTCTCGCGCTGCTGGGTCTTGCGGAGTAGGCAGGTGTACGCAGATCGTGACGGGGACGAGGTCGAACGTGACCGTATGAGCATGAGGGAGCTACCGCATTGAATCCTCCCCCAGCTGAAGCAGGGGGTTCCTGGCTCACGCAGCCCGCAGGTCAGCGACCCGACAGGTCTTCCACGATCAACACCAGCCGGGTTGAAACCAGCCCGGTTTGTACCGCAAGGCTTGGAGGTGCATGTGCTGTCTTGGTTCTCGATCAGCACGGCGTACGCGCTTGGTTCTCGCAACGCACGGCAGTCAGCTCACCCGGCCGCGTGGGCGGTCTTTCGCCCCGGAGGCGGAACCCCGTTCCGTGCCCTGCTCCGCAGGAGTCCGACTCCCCCCTGGCCTGAAGGCCGAGGCATCCTCGGAGGTTTCAGGTGACGGCGACAGTGCAGGGCCCGAAGCGTCTCGGCGCGGCGGCCGTGACCGAGGCGCTCGCCCGGGGCGACTGCGGCGAGGTGCAGGGTGATGCCGGGCGCCGGGCTCAGTACTCGGCCGACGCCTCCAACTACCGCCGGATTCCGCTGGTCGTGGTCTTCCCCCGCGAGCGGCGGCATGTGCTGAACGCGCTGGCCGTGTGCCGCCGTCTGGGCGTGCCGATCACCTCGCGTGGCGGGGGCACCAGTACCTCGGGGCAGGCTGTCGGCTCCGGCGTGATCCTGGATTTCTCCCGCTACTTCAATCGTCTGCTCGCGCTGGATCCCGTTGCGCGTACGGCGACGGTGCAGCCCGGCATCGTTCTGGACGAGCTGCAACGGGCCGCCGGCGAACACGGGTTGCTCTTCGGCGCGAACCCCTCGACCCACAGCCGCTGCACGCTCGGCGGCATGATCGGCAACAACGCGTGCGGCTCGCACTCCGTCGCCTGGGGACGCACCGCGGAGAACGTACTGGAACTCGAGGTGGTCACCTACCGCGGGACCGTCCTGCGCCTCGGCGAGATGACCCAGGCCGAGATCGACGAAGCCGTAGCCGCCGGCGACGACCGCGCCGAGCTCATCGCGTCCCTGCACGGCCCCGCAGTCCTATCTCGGACACCAGGGAGCAAGTAACTCGTCGGTAGCTTTCAGTGGGTCAGATCTCCCGTTTCTCGTCGTCGTGCGCCTCGTTGGGCTGAACGAGCGAATCCCAGGGTGGGGCGACGAAATGGGGCGGGTGTGCGGCAGGAGTGGTCGCCGGAAGACGTGGTGGCGTGCTGGACGCTGGTGGACGGTGACTGGGACCTGGTGGCGAACAAGACCGGTCCGACCCGTCTCGGCTTTTGCCTGATGCTCAAGTTCTTCGAGATGGAGGGCCGGTTCCCGGAGTTCATCGAGGAGTTCCCGCAGCCCGCTGTCGAGTACGTCGCCGGTCTGGTAAAGGTCCCTGTGGCTGAGCTTGCGAAGTACGACCTGGCGGGGGCGAAGCGGCACCGTAAGCAGATTCGGGAAGCCCTGAAGTTTCGGCCTGCGACGCTGGACGACGAGGAGCTGCTGACCGCGTGGCTGGCCGTGGAGGTATGCCCGGTCGAGCTGGTGGAGGATCGCCAGCGGGAGGCCCTGCTGGTCGAGTGCCGGGCGAGGAAGATCGAGCCGCCGGGCCGGACCCGGATCGAGAAGGTACTGGTCGCCGCACGCAACCGGTGGGAGAAGGTGTTCTGCGCCCGGACCATCGAGCGCCTGGGCGACGTCGGCGTGGCCCGGCTGCTGGCACTGGTCGCGGAGGACAACGAGGACGGCGCCGGCCTGCTGGCCTTGCTCAAGCGTGATCCCGGCGCGGTGGGGCTGGATTCGCTGCTGACGGAAATCACCAAGCTGAACGATGTACGCAAACTCGGGCTTCCCCAGGGGCTGTTCGCGGACTGCTCGGAGAAACTGATGGCCGCATGGCGGTCTAGGGCGATCAAGATGTACCCCTCGGACTTCCGAGACACCGCTGAGGACGCCCGGATCACCCTGCTCGCGGCCTTGTGCTCCTCTCGTCAGGCGGAGATCACTGACTCCCTGGTGGAGCTGCTGGTTGCCCTAGTCCACAAGATCAACGCGCGGGCCGAGCGGCGGGTGGAGAGGCAGCTCACCGCGGAGCTGAAAAAGGTCCGGGGCAAGGAGGGTACGGTCTTCGCCTGCGACTACCTCGCCGCCCCCGGCCTGCGCCGGGAGATCCACGGCGGGCTCCAGGTTGTGGAGACCTGGAACTCGGCCAACACCGTGCTCCACTACGGCAAGGACGGCGCGCTGACCGGCCCGGACAAGGAACGCGCCGAGACCTCGATGCTCGCCCTGCACCTGCTCCAGTCCGCGCTCGTTCACGTCAACACCCTGCTGCTTCAGCAGGTCCTCGCCGAACCGGCCTGGGCGAAGAAGCTCTCGGACGAGGACCGGCGGGGCCTGACCGCGCTGTTCTGGTCCAACGTCAACCCGTACGGCACCTTCCGGCTGGAGATGGACAAGCGGCTCGACCTGGCACCGGCCGCCTCCGTACCGAGCCAGCGCCGTCCCGCACCCGGTGATGTGGCTTCTTTGGGCTCCGGCGCCTGATGGCGCTCGAGTCGACACCGAGTCGCCTGCTCCCGCCCGCATTCGATGGGCGTCGCCTCCTCGGCAGCTAGGCCGAGGAGGCGACGGGAGAGACGAGCGAGGCTGCGGGCTGCCTAGATCGTGGCGAGGAACGCCTTGACCGCGGCGGCGAACGCGTCCGGGGCGGTGGTGGGGATGAGGTGGTCGGCATCGAGTTCGACCGGCGCGGTGCCGGGGCGGTGCTCGACCATGGCCCGGATCTGCTCGGCCGGGATGATGCCCTTGGTGCCGTGGATCAGCAGGGCCGGGCAGTGGGTGGCCGTCCAGTCCTCCCAGTGGTCGCCGTGAACGAGGTCTTCGGACCGGTACATGTCCTGGGGGTGGAAGGGCAGCCGCCAGGTGCCGTCCGCGTTCTCCCGCAGCCGGTCGGCGAAGTAGGGCGCGGCCGGGCCCAGGCCCGCGAGCAGCGCCTCACGGGTGGGTGCCTGGTAGGGCTGGTTGAGCAGGAAGGCGAAGGGGTTGGGCCCCTCCAGGCCGAGGGACGCGGCGCCCTCGACGTTGACCAGCGCGGTGACGCGCTCGGGGTGGCGGGCAGCGAACTGGTAGGCGTTGATGGCGCCGAGGGAGTGGCCGAGCAGCACGACGCGGTCCAGCCCCAGGTCGTCCAGGAGGGCCTCGATGTCGGCGAGGTAGCCCTCCCGCGAGTAGTCGGCGGCACGGTCGGACTCCCCGTGGCCGCGCTGGTCCGGGGCTATCAACCGCCAATCGGGGCCCAGCACCTGGGCGAGGTGGGCGAAGGATGCGCCCTCGGACAGGTGTCCGTGCAGCGCGACGATCGGGCGGCCGGTCCCGCCGAACTCGAGGTAGGACAGCCGGCGGCCGTCGATGACGAGTTCGGCGCGTGTCGCAGCGGTGTTCGCGGCAGTGGTGTTCATGATGGATCCCCCTTGTCGGTGGCGATGGAAAGACCGTAGCGAAGATTTAGGCAAACGCACAAGACGAATGCCTAAGGCGCTCGCCTAAGGCATTCGTCTTGTGCGGGCGCGTCACCGTTGAGTAGCCTCCGACCATGGGAAATCGCGAAGACCTGCTCGCCGGAGCCCGCCGCTGCCTGGAGGAGAAGGGCTGGGCACGCACCACCGTCCGCGACATCACCGCCGCCTCGGGCGGCGTCAGCATGGCCGCCATCGGCTACCACTTCGGCTCCCGCGAGGCGCTGCTCAACGCCGCGCTCATCGACGCCATCGACGAATGGGGCACCCACGTCGGCCGCACCCTGGCCGACTTCGGCACGGAGGGCGCCACGCCCGCGGAGCGCTACGAGGCGATGTGGGACCGGATCATCAAGTCCCTTTCCATGCACCGCGCCCTATGGCTCGCCTCGATCGAGGCGCTCACCCAGGCCGAGCACTCCGAGAACCTGCGCCGCTACCTCGCCGGGGGCCAGGCTCAGGGGCGGCGGGGCCTGGCGGCCGTTCTCGGCGGAGTCGAGGAGGACGCGGTCGGCGACGACGCGGCGCGCACGCTGGGTGCCGTCCAGATGGCCCTGCTCTCCGGCCTGATGATGCAATGGCTCACCGACCCTGACCAGGCTCCCACCGGCGCCGACATCGTTGCTGGTCTGCGCGCGTTGGCTCATATTGTCGGGCCCGATCACCCCTGATGCCCCACCAGGCGCACGTGAATCAAGCTCGGCAGTGTCGGTAAACGAACGTCTGCCGACACTCGGGGCCGTGATCACGAACCCGCAGGTGGGCAGTGTCGGCAACTCGCGTCGGAAATCAACGTCGGAGAACGGGTCCTTCGGGGTAGTTTCCGACCATGCTCATCGGCTACTGCCGCACATCGACGGCCGACCAGAACCCTGATCATCAGATCGACGCGCTCCTCCGCCACGGCGTCGACCGCGACAACATCCACCTCGACGTCGCCAGCGGCGCGAAGGCATCCCGCCCGAAGCTCGACCTCGTCATGCAACTGCTGCGCGAGGGCGACACGCTGAAGGTGACCCGGCTCGACCGGCTCTCCCGCTCCGTGCTGCACCTGGTGACCCTCGGCGCCGAGCTGCGCGAGCGCGGCATCGGGCTGCACGTCATCGAGCAGGGCATCGACACCGCCACCATGGAAGGGCGGGCGATGTTTGGGATGCTGTCCGTACTGGCAGAGCTCCAGCGCGAACTGATCGTGGCGAACACCAACGACGGGCTCGCCTCCGCGCGGGCCCGGGGGCGGGTCGGCGGGCGCCGGCCGAAGCTCACCGAGGACCAGGCCGCGCTCGCCCAACGGCTCTACGACGAGCGGGAGAAGACCGTCCAGCAGATCGCCGACATGTTCGGCGTCCCGCGGTCCACGGTGTACGGGCACCTCGACAAGACCAGGACCGTGCCTCGCCAGCCGAAGAAGACCGCAGTCACGAAGCCCTGAAGGCTACCGGCGGGTTACTTGTTCCCTGGTGTCCGGGCTAGGACTCCGGGGCCTGCACCGGCTGGCCGAACGCAACCTGGCAACCCTGCGCACGGAGTTGGGCCGCTTCCCCCGGCAGGTCTCCGGCTACGCACTCGAACACCTGCTGCCGGAGCGGCGGTTCAACCTCGCCCGCGCCCTGGTCGGCAGCGAAGGCACGCTGGCCGTCGTCCTCTCCGCCACCGTCCGCCTGGTAACTCCGCCTCCCGCACGGGCCCTTGTCGTACTCGGCTACCAGGACGCCTGCGCCGCGGCCGACGCCGTACCGACCCTCCTCAAGCACCAACTGCTGACGCTGGAAGGACTCGACCAGGCCCTGACCGACATCGTCACCCGCGCCGAGACCCGTAGGACGATCGACACCCTGCCCCGCGCACAGGCCTGGCTGTTCGCCGAGTTCGGCGGGCAGGATGGCGAACTCCCCAAGCTGACCGAGGAGTTCACCACGACAGCTGGCCGGACCGCGGGGTTCACCGGCTACGAGGTCGTCACCGATCCCGTACGGGCCCGGCAACTGTGGCGGATCCGGGAAGACGGAGCAGGTCTGGCCACGCGTACCCCCGACGGTGCAGAAGCCTGGCCCGGCTGGGAGGACGCTGCCGTACCACCCGCCCAACTCGGCTCCTACCTACGGCAGTTCACCGAACTGCTCAGCCGCCACGAACTCCGGGGCCCCGTGTACGGGCACTTCGGCGAGGGCTGCCTCCACGTACGCATCGACTTCGACTTCACGACCGAGCACGGCACCGCCGTCTTCCGCGCCTTCGTCACCGAGGCCGCCGAACTCGTCGCCGCCCACGGCGGCTCCCTCTCGGGCGAGCACGGCGACGGTCAGGCGCGCTCCGAGCTGCTGCCGTTGATGTACGGGCCCGAAGTCATCGCCCTGTTCGAGCAGTTCAAGGGCGTCTGGGATCCCGACAACGGCCTGAACCCCGGAATGATCGTCGAACCGCTGCCCCTCGACGGCAACCTCCGGGTCAGCCCGCACCGCACCCCGCTGCCCCTGGCCACCGTCTTCCCCTTCCCCGCCGACGACGGCGACTTCGCCAAGGCCACCCGCCGCTGCGTGGGTGTCGGAAAGTGCCGCAGCGCCACCCCGCGCGGCGATGTCATGTGCCCCAGCTACCGCGTCACCCTCGACGAGAAGGACTCCACCCGGGGCCGGGCCCGTCTGCTGTACGAGATGACGCAGGGCGAGGTCATCACGGACGGCTGGCGGTCCGCCGAGGTGCGCGACGCGCTCGACCTGTGTCTGTCGTGCAAGGGGTGCAGCGTCGACTGCCCGGTGGAGGTCGACATGGCCACGTACAAGTCCGAGTTCCTGCATCATCACTACCGACGGCGCCTGCGGCCCGCATCCCACTACTCCATGGGCTGGCTGCCCCTGCTGTCCCGCCTGGCCGCTCGTATGCCCCGGCTGGTCAACGGGCTCATCACGTCCCGCCTCGCGCCGCTCGTCAAGCGGCTGGGCGGTATCGCCGCCGAACGCGAGGTGCCCCGCTTCACCGAACGGACCTTCCTGACCTGGTTCCGTACGCGCACTCCTGAAGGCGACGGACACCGCGGGCCGGTCATGCTCTGGGTGGACTCCTTCAACAACCACTTCACGCCCGAAGTCCTCAAGGCCGGCGTGGCGGTTCTTGAGCACGCCGGATACCGGGTCCAGGTCCCGGACGGCACCCAGTGCTGTGGGCTGACCTGGATCACCACCGGCCAGCTGGGCATGGCACGCCGTATCGCCCGCCGCACCGCCGCGGCGCTCGCACCGGCGGCACGCGAAGGCGTCCCGGTCGTAGGCCTGGAGCCGAGCTGTACCGCGGCACTCAGAACCGATCTGCCCGAACTCCTCGACGGCGATCCCGACGCGCGGGCCCTCTCCCAGTCCACGCTCACCCTCGCCGAACTCCTCCTCCACCACACCGAGGGCTGGCAGCCGCCACGGATCGACGCCGACTCGATCAGCCAGACCCACTGTCACCAGCACGCCACCAGCGGCTTCAGTGCCGACAGCACACTGCTGGAAGCCATGGGCGTCGACAACAGCGTGCTGAACTCCGGCTGTTGCGGGCTGGCGGGCAACTTCGGCTTCGAGCGCGGTCATTACGAGGTCTCCGTGGCTGCCGGTGAGCAAGTCCTGCTGCCGGCGGTACGCGCGGCCGGCCCGGACACCCTCGTCCTTGCCGACGGCTTCAGCTGCCGTACGCAGATCGCCCAGCAGACCGAACGTAGCGGTACTCACCTCGCCGAGCTGATCGCCCGTGCGCTGCGCGAGCAGTCCTAGGGCACTCCAGCCATCTCCCCACCAGTCCCCATCAGTCCCCACCGGACAAGGAACCCGCACCGTGACTGACGCACTCTCCCTCGTCGACGACTGGGGCCCCGAGAAGATCGTCGTCGTCTCCCATCGACGTACCGGAATGAAGGGTGTCCTGGTCATCGACAACACCGCCCGCGGTGTCGGTAAGGGCGGCACGCGGATGAGCCCGAACGTCTCCGTGGGGGAGGTCGCCCGGCTGGCCCGTGTCATGACATGGAAGTGGGCCGGAGTCGACCTGTTCTACGGCGGCGCCAAGGCCGGCATCGTCGCGGACCCCGCCTCCCCCGACAAGGAGGCGATCCTGCGCGCCTTCGCCCGCGCGCTCGCCAACGAGGTGCCCCGCGAGTACGTCATGGGCCTCGACATGGGCCTGACCGAGGACGACGCGGCCATCATCCAGGACGAACTCGGCGACCGCGGTGCGGCGGTCGGCACCCCGGCTCACCTCGGCGGAGTCGCCTACGACAAGCTCGGCGTCACCGGGTACGGAGTCGCCGAAGCCGCGGACTCCGCTGCTCAGCATCTCCAACTGCCGCTGAGCGGCGCCCGCGTGGCGCTCCAGGGGTTCGGAGCGGTGGGTCGTGCCGCGGCCGTACGGTTCGCCGAGCTGGGCGCCACCATCGTCGCGGTGTCGACCGCGCGGGGAGCCCTCCACTACCCCACCGGCCTTGACGTTCCCGCGCTGCGGGCGGCCCACGACGCGTACGGCGACGACTTCGTCACCCGCCACTCCCAGGGCGTCGTCATCCAGCCCGGCCAGGAACTCACCGTCGACTGCGACATCCTCGTACCGGCCGCTGTCCAGGACGTCATCGACGAGAAGGCCGCCCACCAGATCAAGGCCAGGCTGGTGGTGGAGGGCGCCAACCTCCCCACCTCCGAGCAGGCCCAGGCTGTCCTCGCCGAACGCGGAATCGCCGTCCTGCCCGACTTCATCGCCAACGCCGGAGGCGTCGTGGCCGCCGCCTTCGCCATGGACGCCCGCTACTCCGGATTCCGGCCGGAGACGCCCACGATCTTCGAGACGATCTCCAAGCGGCTGCGCACCAACGCCGTCACGGTCCTCGAAGAAGCCGGGCGCCGCGGTACCACGCCGCACATCGCTGGGCGCGGGGTGACAGAGGAGCGGGTCCGCGCCGCTATGCGGAGCAAGGGGCGGCTTCGTTCCTGAGGGTTCCTGGTGGGCATGAGAGGGAGGCGCAGGTCTCATCCATGGCGGTCTCATTCATGGCGTGGATGACGCGGATACGGGATTCGGATCGTGCGGAGGATAGCGGCGGGGCGACGTACAGCCCATAGTCGTGCCACCCGCGCACCGCTGTCCGGACCAGCAACCAGCACCCGGTGTGTGGCCTTCCCCGGTATTCCGCGGCATGCCGTGCGCCGCCGTCGGCGCCCGTGACGGCATGCCCGCTCCCGTACACAGTCCCCTGGAGTCGCCATGCCCGGTTCCGTTCCGCCGCCGTCTCCCACCGCGGTCGACGACCCCGCTCCGCCAGCCCTCGCCGTCTCGGGCCCGGCTCATCTGCTGCGCCTGACCCTGCTGATGGCGGGCAGCTGTCTGCCGGTCCTGGGGGCAGTGCTGATCGCCCCGGTGCTGCCGAGGATGCAGGACCACTTCGCCTCGACGCCGGGGGCGAAGGCGCTGGTGCCTCTCGCACTGACCGTTCCGGCGCTGTCGCTGGCACTGCTGGCCCCGTTCGCCGGGGTGATCGTGGACCGGCTCGGTCGCAAGCGCCTGCTGGTCGTGGCGACCGTCCTGTACGCCATGTTCGGAACGGCGCCGCTCTGGCTGGACTCGCTCGGCGCGATCATCGCCAGCCGCGCCCTGGTCGGTGTCGCCGAGGCCGCCATCATGACCTGCTGCACCACACTGATCGGCGACTACTACAGCGGCCGGCAGCGGGTGAAGTACCTGGCGCTGCAGGCCGTGTGCACCTCCGCGTCGGCCACCGCCTTCTTCGTGGTCGGCGGCGCCGTCGGTGCGGCGGGCTGGCGCGTGCCCTTCTGGATCTACGCCGTGAGCCTGGTGATCGCCCCGCTGATGGTCGCCGCTCTGCCCAACCCGGCGGCCCGCGCGGCCACCGACGAGGCCCCGGCCGTGGCCATGACCGGTCGTCCGTTCCCCTGGCGGCCGCTGGCGGGGATCTGCGCCCTCACCTTCTTCGGAGCGATGGTCTTCTACACGGTCCCGGTGGAGATGGCGTACCTGCTCGACGACCTCGGTGTGGAGGACCCCGGCGTCATCGGTCTGGCCACGGCGATCGCGAGTGCCGCCACCGTGGCCGGAGCGCTCCTGTTCGCCCGGCTGAAGCGCTCCCCGGACGTGACGCTGCCCGCGGTCTTCGCGGTCTGTGGCGCCGGTTTCGGGGTGATGTTCCTCGCCGGCAGCGCCCCCCTGCTGGTCGTCGGGGCGGTGGTCAACTGTCTGGGCACGGGCATGCTGTTGCCCGCCCTCCTCACCAGTGCCATGTCCCGTCTGGCGTTCGAGGACCGCGGCCGCGGTACGGGGCTGTGGACGTCGGCCTTCTTCGGCGGTGCGTTCGTCTGTCCGCTGGTGCTGCTCGGCCTGGAGCCGGCGGCCGGCGGTCTCGCGGGGGCGGTGGGCCTGCTCGGTGCCGCTGCCGCGGTTGTCGCGGCGGGGCTGTGGGGTGCCCTGCGCCGCGCGGGGGCCGCGCATCCCCGGCCGCAGCCGGAGCAGCTGACCTGAGGCCGCGGAGCCGGCGGGGCGGGGCACCGACGACGGTGCCCCGCCCCCCGTCCCGCATCGCGTGCCGGCCTCGCCGTCGTACCGGACGGCGGCAAGGCCCACACGTGCCGAACACCTGGCGGGTTTCCGGTCCGGGATCAGAGCAGGCCCGGCGTCGGCCCCGCGCCCCGTACGACGGATACGGCCTCGTCCGCGTCGTGGCCCTTCAGCGTCGCGCCCACCTCCGCCGCCTTCTGCCGCAGCCAGATGTGGGCCGCGTCCTGGGTGTGCACCGGGTGCCACCACATCGCCTCCTGCACCGGTACCGCCTCGAAGGGGCAGGGCAGGACGCGCACGGCGGCGGAACGGACCGCTCTGCGGGCCAGGCGCTCCTGGATCATCGCGACCCGGCGGGTGCCCTCGATCATGTAGGGCAGCAGTTGGAAGGTCTGGACGGAGACCTCCACGTGGGGGCTGATGCCGAGCATGCTGAGCTGGCGAGCGGCCGGGGCGTCGTAGGGGCGCTGGTAGACGGCCCAGGGCAGGCGGGCCAGCTGGTCGAGGGTGAGTGCGTGGCCGATCTCGGGGTGGTCGTCGGCGATCATGCACAGCCAGCGGTCCTGGTGGAGGTCGACGGCGGGGAAGCCGTCGATGACTCCGTGCGGCATCAGCAGTCCGTCGACGGTGCTCAGCAGGGCGGCGGTGTTCTCCGTGACGTCGGGCGTCGGGTGCCGGAAGGTGAGCCGGATCCCGGGTGCCTCCTGGTGCAGGACGCGGGCGAGCGCGGCGCCGAAGACTGCCGCGCCGTAGTCGGCGGCGAGGAGGGTGAACTCACGGTTCTCGGCAGCCGGGTCGAAGTCGGCCTGGCTGGAGAAGACGCGTTCCAGCAGGTCGCACGCGGTGGCGCTGCGGTCGCGCAGGGAGACACCGAGCGGTGTCAGTTCGTAGCTGTTGCCGGTGCGGGCGAGCAATTCGTCGTCGAAATGGCGGCGCAGCCGGGACAGCGCCGCGCTCATGGCGGGCTGGCTCAGCCCGACGCGCTCGCCGGCCCGGGTCACATTGCGCTCTTCCAGCAGGGCGCGCAGGGCGAGGACCAGATTGAGGTCGAGTCGGGACAGGTTCACCGGGCACCACCTATGCGAGCAAGAGCCATCCACGTCATGGATTCGACGCATCCATAGGAGCGATTTCCGTGATCCGCCGATCGAGGCCACAGTAGACCGCAACCCAGCAGGAGGAAATCTCATGGCAACGCTCGCGCAACCTGCCGGCCCGTTTGCGCTCGGCACGGTCTCGGTTCCGGAAGGGGAGCCGTTCCCTGGTCTCCTGGCCGAGGAGCGGGTGCTCGACCTGGGCAAAGCCCTGGACTGGGCACCGTCCGACGTGCGTGCCCTACTGGAACGGTGGGAGGAGACCCTCCCGGTCCTGCGCTCCCTGGCCGACGACGACACGCTCGACTGGCTGCCGCTGGACGGCCTGTACGTGCACGCCCCGCTTGAGCCCCGCCAGATCTTCCAGTCCGGCGCCAACTACCGCCAGCACGTGATCGACCTGGAGGTCGCCCACCGCTCCCCCGACGACCCCCGCACGGTCGAAGAGGCGCGTGCGGAGATCGCCGCGGTCATGGACCGCCGGGCGGCCGAGGACCTGCCGTACGTCTTCATCGGTCTGCCGAGCGCGATCACCGGTCCGTACGACGATGTCGTCCTCCCCTCGCGGGCCGAAAAGCCGGACTGGGAGCTGGAGTTGGCGGCCGTCATCGCCAGGCCCGCCCTCCGGGTGTCCGTCGAGGAGGCCTTGGAGTACGTCGCCGGGTACACGATCGCCAACGACCTCACCGACCGCGCCACCGTCTTCCGCCGCGACATGAAGGCCATCGGCACGGACTGGCTGCGCTGCAAGAACGCCCCCGGCTTCACCCCGCTCGGGCCCTGGATCGTCCCCGCGGAGTCCATCGCCGACCCGGGTGACCTGCGGGTCACGCTGAAGCTGAACGGCGAGACCATGCAGGACGAGTCCACCAAGGACATGCTCTTCGGCGTGGCGCGCCTGGTGTCGTACATCTCCCAGACCTCCCGGCTCCTGCCCGGCGACCTGGTGCTGACCGGCAGTCCGGCCGGCAACGGCATCCACTGGGGGCGGCTGCTGCGCGACGGCGACGTCATGGAGGGTTCCATCACCGGGCTGGGCATGCAGCGCACCCGCTGTGTGGAGGAGACGCCATGAGCCTGGACCGCCACGACCCGGAGGGCGCGATCGCCGAGGCCGCCAAGGCCTACTCCAACTGGGGGCGATGGGGTGAGGACGACGTGCTCGGCACGCTGAACTTCCTCGACGAGGCCAAGCGGCGCGAAGGCGCGGCGCTGGTGCGCCGGGGCGTGAGCTTCTCCCTCTCGCAGCGGTTCGACATGAACGGCCCGCAGAAGGGCTGGCGCCGGCGGACCAACCCTGTGCACACCATGCTCGACACCGGCACCGACGCCGCCCTCGGCAACCAGGGCTTCCCGCACGGTATCGGCGGCGCGGACGACGTGATCGCGATGCCGCTGCAGTGCTCCACCCAGTGGGACGGCCTCGGGCACATCTTCGACCACGGCAAGGCGTGGAACGGACGCGACGCCGAGAAGGTCGTCACCTCCGCCGGCGACCTGGTCACCGGGATCGAGCACATGGCCCCGTACGTGGCCGGTCGCGGCGTCCTGCTGGACGTGGCCCGGGCCATCGGCGACGACGACGGCGAACCGGAGCTGCCCGACGGTTTCGCGATCATCGAGGAGCACCTGACCGCGACCGCCGAGGCCCACGGCGTGAGCGTCGGCCGCGGCGACATCGTGCTCGTCCGCACCGGGCGCCTCGCCCGCGCCCGGCGTGACGGCTGGGGCGACTACGCGGGCGGCCCCGCGCCCGGCCTGTCGTTCACCACCGCCGGCTGGCTGCACCGTACCGAGATCGCCGCGATCGCCACCGACACCTGGGGTTTCGAGGTACGGCCGAACGAGTTCGACAACGCCTTCCAGCCGCTGCACCAGGTCGTCATCCCCAACATGGGCCTGCTGATCGGCGAGATGTGGGACCTCGACGCCCTCGCCGCGGACTGCGCCGATGACGGCGTGTACGAGTTCTGGCTCACCGCCGCTCCCCTCCCCATCACCGGCGCCGTCGGCTCCCCGGTCAATCCCATGGCGGTGAAATAGCCCGCGCAGTCGCCGGGCTCGCACCGAGCGGACCCGCCGAAGTCCGGCGCGGTACCCGGCGCCCCGAAGGGGCGCGGGGAACTGCGCGACCAGCCACAGACAGCCCGCAGCTTTCGTACCGCACTCTCAGCGGAGCGCTCGGCGGGCGACAGCCCCACCCCCGGCCGCCCGAAGCCGCGCGGCCCAACCCCGGGAGGTATCCACGACATGGCTGACAGCTTCACCCTCCCCCCGCCTCCGGCTGGGGGTGCCCCCATCGTCCTGGTCATCGGCGGAGGCACATCCGGAAACGCCCTGACCGTCCTGCTGCGCCGGGCCGGGATCGCTGTCGACCTCGTCGAGGCGAGCCCCGACTGGAAGGCCTCCGCCGGCTCCGGAATCACCCTTCAGGGCAACGCGCTGCGCGTGCTGCGCGAGGTCGGAGTCCTCGAAGGGATCGAGAAGGACGGATACGCCGCCGACGGCCTCGCGGTCCTCGCCCCCGACGGCACCGTGCTGCACGCCCACGAGGAACTCCGCACCGGCGGTGACGACCTGCCCTCTCACATCGGTATGCAGCGCCCCAGGCTCCAGCAGCTCCTCATCGACCAGGTGCGCGCCTCGGGCGCCGATGTCCGCCTGGGCACCACGGCCACCGCCTTCCAGCAGGACGGCGAGGGCGTGGACGTGACCTTCTCTGACGGCACGAGCCGGCGGTACGACCTGGTGGTCGGCGCCGACGGGCTGCACTCCGCCACCCGCTCCATGATCGGCATCACCGACGAGCCCCAGCCCACCGGCATGGGCATCTGGCGTGCCCCCGCGCCCCGCCCGGACGGTGTCCGCCGCACTGAGATGGTCTACGGCGGCCGCTGTTTCATCGCCGGGTACTGCCCGACCAGCGAGGACACGGTCTACACGTACCTCGTCGAACCGGCCCGCGACCGGGCCTCGCTGGACCCGGACGCGTACGCCGACGAGATGCGGGCGCTCAGCGAGGGCTACGGCGGCGTGTGGGAGGAGCTCCGCGCCGCGTTCACCGACCCGAAGGCCGTCAACTACACGTGGTTCGACCGGCATCTGGTGGAGGGCCCGTGGCACCGCGGCCGGGTCGTGCTCATCGGGGACGCCGCCCACGCCTGCCCGCCCACCTTCGCCCAGGGCGCCGCGATGTCCCTGGAGGATGCCCAGGTCCTCGCCGACCTGCTGGCCGGCCGGGACTCCTGGGACGAGAAGCTCCTCACCGACTACCACGCCAGACGGATGCCCCGTGTACGTATGGTCGTCGACGCCTCCGTCCAGCTCGCCCAGTGGCTGCTCGACGGGGTGCGCGACGCGGACGTGCCCGGGCTGATGCACCGCACCCTGAGCGCGCTGAAGGAACTCCCGTGATCCGGCCCTCGTTGACTCCGACGATCGACGTCCACGCCCACCTGATGCTCCCGGAGGTCGAGGAGGCCGTCGCCGGTCACACCGGCCTCGCCGAGGCCCGCGATCTCGACGCCCGCCGCAACGGGCCGGCGGCCCTCGCCGTGAGCGGTCCCATGGTGGGCGCGCGAGTGCGGAGGCTGACGGACGTGGCCGCGCGCCTGGCGGCCATGGACGCGGCCGGCGTGGACGTGCAGCTGGTGAGCCCCTCGCCGTCCCACTACCACTACTGGGCCGAGCCCCGACTGGCCGAGCGGGTGTGCCGGCTGGCCAACGAGGGCACCGCCGCGCACTGCGCCAAGGCCCCCGACCGGCTGCACGGCCTCGGGCTGATCCCGCTCCAGCACCCCCACCTCGCGGTCACTCTGCTCGATCACGCCCTGGACCAGGGACTGAAGGGCGTGGAGATCTCCTCGCACGCGCCGGGGCCGGGCGGGACACGGGCGGTGGAACTCTCCGACCCGCGGCTCGCGCCCTTCTGGGCGCGCGCGGAGGAGACCGGCGCCCTGGTCTTCCTGCACCCGTTCGGCTGCACGCTCGACGAGCGCCTGGACCAGTGGTACCTGTCCAACACGGTCGGCCAGCCCACCGAGAACGCCGTCGCCCTCTCCCACCTGATCTTCTCCGGTGTCCTGGACCGCCATCCGGGCCTGAAGCTGATCGCGGCGCACGGCGGCGGCTACCTCCCCACCCACATCGGCCGCTCCGACCACGCCTGGAGGGCCCGCCCCGACGCCCGGGACTGCGCCCGTGAGCCGAGCGGCTACCTGAAGCAGCTCTACTTCGACTCCCTCGTCCACGACCCGCACGTACTGCGGGAGCTGGTCCGCGCCGCCGGGCCGGACCGGGTCCTGCTCGGCTCCGACTACCCCTTCGACATGGGCACCGAGGACCCGCTGGACACGCTGCGCGCCGCGGACCTGCCCGACGCCGACTTCCACGCCATCCGCGGCGGAAACGCCGCCGTCCTGCTCAACCTCGCCTGAGGAGGAACCCCCATGAGCAACCGCCTGCTCACCCATCTGCGGCACGTCGACCTCGCCGTGCCCGACTACGACAAGCAGCTCGACTTCTACGCGGGCGTCTGGGGCCTGACCAAGGTGGCCGAGGACTCCGGGATCTCCTTCCTCGCCGCCGAGGGCAGCCCCGAGCAGTACGTCGTACGGCTGCGCGAGGCCGACGAGAAGCGCCTCGACCTGGTCTCGTACGGGGCGGGCAGCCCGGCCGACGTCGACACCCTGGCCGGACAACTCCTCTCCCAGGGCGTGCAGTTGATCTCCCAGCCGGAGAAGCTCGACACCCCGGGTGGCGGGTACGGCTTCCGTTTCTTCGACGTCGACGGCCGCACCATCGAGGTCTCCGCCGACGTGGAGGCGCGGCAGCACCGCCGCGTCGAGGAGAAGGAGTCGATCCCGGTCCGCCTGTCGCACGTGGTGCTCAACTCCCCGGACCTGAACAGGACCCGTGAGTGGTACGAGCGCCACCTCGGCTTCCGTCTCTCCGACACGCTGGGCTCGCCGCACATGGGCGAGGTCATGCACTTCATGCGGATCAGCAACCAGCACCACTCGATGGCCATCGCCAAGGGCCCGCACACCTCGCTGCACCACGTCTCCTTCGAGATGCGCGGCCTGGACGAGTACATGCGCGGCTCCGGCCGCGTGATGCGGGCCGGGTTCCGCAAGCTCTGGGGCCCGGGCCGGCACCTGGCGGGCGACAACACCTTCACGTACTTCCTGGACCCGCACGGCAACACCGTCGAGTACACCACCGAGCTGGAGGAGCTGGACGAGGACACCTGGCACCCCCACGTCTACGACTTCTCGGAGCCCGAGGTCACCGACCAGTGGGGCACCGCGAACCCGATGAACGAACTCATCGTCAAGGAGTCGTTCAACGACGTCGACCGCGGCGTGTTCGTCGCCCCGCCGGTCTGACCGTCCGGCGTCCGACCGTCCGGCGACTTCTGACCGTCCAACCGTCCGGCGACTTCTGACCGTCCAACCGACCGGCGACTTCTGACCGTCCGACCGACCCGCGACTTCTGACCGTCCGACCGGCAAGGTCCCCACGTCACCGGGGCGCGGCGATCCCCTGTCAGCCCTGACTGCCCGCCGTGCCCCGGGCTCCCCGTGCCCCGGGCTCCCCGTTCCCTCCCACCCCACGCCAGCGCCCATGCCGACAGGACCCTCCCATGCGCTTCGCCACGTACGAACACCACGACCAACACCATGTGGCCGTCGTCGACGAGGACGGCACGCTCCGCCCCCTGCCCGGTATCCACTCCCTGACCGGACTGCTCACCGAGGGGGGCGGCCTGCCACAACTGCTCGAGATGGGCACCAGGACGCTCGACGCCCTGGCCGGTCCCCATGTCTCCGAGGTGCGTCTGCTGCCGCCGCTCCAGCCGCCCACCGTGCGGGACTTCGTCACCTTCGAGGAGCACGTCGAGGGCGTACGGCGGTCCGTGGACGGGGCCGCGGGGGTACCGGAGCGGTGGTACGCGGCGCCGACGTTCTACTTCACCAACCCCTACGCGGTGTACGGCCCGCACGACGACATCCCCGTGCCCCCGGGATCGAACGTGCTCGACTTCGAGCTGGAGGTCGCCGCCGTGATCGGCAAGGAGGGCCGCGACCTCACCCCCGAGCAGGCCCGTGACCACATCGTCGGCTACACCGTCTTCAACGACTGGACGGCCCGCGATCTGCAGTCCGCCGAGATGAGGGTCGGCCTCGGCCCCTGCAAGGGCAAGGACACCGCCACCACGCTGGGTCCCTACCTGGTCACCGCCGACGAGCTGGAGAAGTACCGCGACGCGGACGGCTTCCTGCGCCTGGCGCTGACCGCCGAGGTCAACGGCGAGGTCGTCGGCAAGGACCTGCTGTCCAACATGAGCTGGACCTTCGAGGAGATGGTGGCCTACGCCTCGCGCGGGACCTGGGTGCGTCCTGGTGACGTCCTCGGTTCGGGCACCTGCGGCAACGGCGGCTGCCTCGCCGAGCTGTGGGGCGTACGCGGCAGGCAGGAACCGCCGCCGCTGAAGCCGGGCGACACGGTCACACTCACCGTCGAGGGCATCGGCTCCGTCTCCAACACCGTGGTGACCGGCCCGGAGCCGGTGCCCGTTCCGGTCGCCCGGCGCCGTCCCCGGGAGCGGCCGTGACCTCCGGCTTCCGTTCCCTGCGGCTCCTCGGCAAGGTCGTCGTGGTCACGGGCGCGGCCGGCGGGCAGGGCGCCGCGGAGGCCGAGGCACTGGCCCTCGAGGGCGCCCGGGTGATCGCCACCGACACGACGGAGGCGCCCGGCTGTCGTGTCCTCGACGTCACCAGCGAGAAGGACTGGGCGGATCTCGCCGCCGAGCTCAAGGAGTCGTACGGGCAGGTGCACGGCCTGGTCAACAACGCGGGCGTCACCTGGCGCGCCCGGATCGACGAGGTACGCCCCGAGGACATGGCCCGGGTCCACGCGGTCAACGTCACCGGCCCGCTCCTGGGCATCCAGAACCTGGTACCGCTGATGCGCGCGGGCGCGTCGATCGTGAACGTCGGTTCCTCTGCGGCGCTGACCGCCCACTACCCGGTCGCGTACACCTCCAGCAAATGGGCGCTGCGCGGCCTGTCGAAGACCGCCGCCATGGAACTGGGGCCCCGCGGCATCCGCGTCAACACCGTCCACCCCGGCTTCATCGAGACCGCGATGACCGCCTCCGCCGCGCCCGCGTTCCGCGAGGCGAACCTGAGCGAGACGCCGCTCGGCCGCACCGGGACCGTCGACGACATCACCCCGCTCGTCGCCTTCCTCCTCTCCGACGACTCCGCCTTCATCACCGGCGCCGAGATCCCCGTCGACGGCGGCCTCACCGCGCACGGCGGCGCCAAGTCGATCTCGGAGGCCCTGCGTCAGGACACGTCAACTACCCAGCGCTAAAGCGCTGGGCTTGCACAACGGGCATCACTGGCGGTGATGCGTCGTTTGCGTCCAGACCCACTCCGAGGTGTCCGGGGTGGGTCAGGGGCCGTTGACTGGGCCCCGCGTCGCCACAACTCCCGCGCGCGTGCGCGGATGTTGGTCGCTCGAAGAGCGAACTGGCCGCGTCGCCGGGGGTGGACCGCGAGGCGGTCAGGTCACGACAAGGGCATCACCTTGCGGTAGGCGACCACCGCGACCACCGCGACCACGACATGCATCAGCAGCAACGCCACGACGCCGGCCGCTCCGCCTTCACCGAAGAGCAGGAAGTCGGGCACGAAGGAAACCGCGACGACGGTCGGCACCAGCCATCGCAGCAGCGCTTCGGGGCCCTTCGACACCTTGCGGATGATGGCCCAGCCGATGGCCCCGGCCACCACTCCGACCGTTGTCAGGAAGATGTACGAGCCCGGCATGAGCGGCTGGAAGTCGTCGGGCGCACCCACGGCCAGGGCGAGGAGGGCAAGCACCGCGTCGGCCAGAGAGCCCACCACGATCGCGGCAAGCACACCTCCCGCCACGACGAGCGGCCCACGGCGGGCGGCGACTGCCTCAGAGGTAACAGACATGGCAACTCCAGGGTGGGGACTGCGGGAAGAGGTCCGAAAGGAATGTTTCAACTTAAAAGCAGAGCCTTCCGGAAGATCGTTGAAACTTCAAGTCCTATGTCTAGAGCGTGACAGTCCGCCCCCACCCGCGGCGGGAATTCCTCCCCCTCGACCTCTGTCGGGACATCCGGACAAACCTGTTGACAGCACCAGAGGTCAGCCCCATAGTTACCTAGCACTAGAGCGCGCTAATGATGCGCTCTAGTCACGGAAGGCGAGGTGGTCCTACCCATGAGACTGCCGCGGACAAGCGACAACGGTCCCGCCGCCTCCCGAGCCCCCTCCCACGGCACACCCGCCTCCTGGGCCGGGCGACCTCCACTCCTGGGTTCCTGAAGAACTTCGAGCCAGGCCCCTCCCTCCCCATATCCACCCCCCGACCGCACAGTGAGGTGCAAGGGACATGCACAGACACCACCGAACCGCGGCTCTCGCCGCCACCGTCCTCGCCGGCACCCTGCTCGCAGCCGGCTGCTCCAGCAGCTCCGGTGGCAAGGAGTCGGAGGAAGGCGGCGCGGAAGCCGCGGCGGGCAAGGCGAGCACCCCGAAGATGACCGTGGCCATGATCACCCACGCGGCCCCCGGCGACACCTTCTGGGACCTGATCCGCAAGGGCGCGCAGGCCGCCGCCTCCAAGGACAACGTCAAGCTCGTCTACTCCAGCAGTCCCAACGCCGCCGACCAGGCCAACCTGGTGCAGAACGCGATCGACCAGAAGGTCGACGGCATCGCGCTCACCGCGGCCAAGCCGGACGCCATGAAGGACGTCGTGGCCAAGGCCAAGGCGGCCGGTATCCCGGTCGTCGGCTTCAACTCCGGCCTGGACAACTGGAAAGACCTCGGCATGCTCGAGTACTTCGGCCAGGACGAGAACATCGCAGGCCAGGCCTTCGGTGAGCGCCTGAACGAGATCGGCGCGAAGAACGCGGTCTGCGTGGTGCAGGAGCAGGGGCACGTCGCCCTGGAAGCACGCTGCGCGGGCTTGAAGAAGGCGTTCGAGGGCAAGACCGAGAACCTCTACGTCAATGGCGCCGACATGCCGTCCGTGAAGTCGACGATCACCGCCAAGCTCAAGCAGGACTCGTCCATCGACGAGGTCGTCACGCTCGGCGCCCCGTTCGCACTGACCGCCGTCTCGTCCGTGGCCGACGCGGGCAGCAAGGCCAAGGTCGCCACCTTCGACCTCAACAAGGACCTGGTGAACGCCGTCAAGGAGGGCAACGTCCAGTTCGCTGTCGACCAGCAGCCCTACCTGCAGGGTTACCTCGCCGTGGACGGCCTCTGGCTCTACAAGAACAACGGAAACTTCAGCGGCGGCGGCACCGCACCGGTCCTGACCGGTCCAGCCTTCGTCACCGAGGAGAACGTCGACGAAATCGCCAAGTTCGCCGAGAAGGGCACCCGGTAACGACCAGGCAGTCGCACTGACTCGACCTCACCGAGCCTTCAGGCCGGCCCCTGCTCCGGGGCCGGCCCGCTCGTTCCCCGCACCACCAGTTTCGGGTCCAGGACCGCCTCCCGCGGCTCCAACTCCCCGTCCTCCAGGCGTTCCACGGCGAACCGGACCGCGTACTCCGCCATCAGGAGCGAGTCCTGGCGGACGGTGGTCAGGCCGATCGGCATCAGGTGCGACAGGTGGCTGTCGTCGTAGCCGACGACGGACAGGTCCCGCGGGACCTCGACGCCGGCCCGTGTCAGAGCCATCAACAGGCCCATCGCGCACCGGTCGTTCCCGGCGAGGACCGCCGTCGGCAGCGGCTCCCCGCGCTCGCGTTCCGCCAGCAGCAGGCGGCCGGTCTCGATGCCGGACTCCTCAGTGTGATCCCCGGGGATCACCCGCACCTCGGAATCCAGACCGTGACGGCGCATCGCGGCCCGGTACGCCCGCCGCCGCTCGGCCGAACCAGGACCCCGGCCGCCGTCGATGTGCACGATCCGGCGGTGCCCCAGCTCGTAGAGGTGGTCCATGGCCTGCCGTACGCCCTTGCCCTCGGCGGTGTGCACGCTGTCGACGCGGGTCTGCGGCACCCGGCGTCCGACGGAGACGGCGACCGTGCGGCGCCCGAGGGCGTCGAGGTCCGCAGCCACCGTGTCCGGACCCAGCAGGATCACCGCCTCGCAGCGGTGACTCAACAAGGCCTCGACGGCCTTCGCCTCGCCCCTCCCCCGGCCGGTGGCGGAGAGCAGCACCTCGTAGCCGAGCCGCTCCGCCTCGGAATAGATGCCCTCGACGAGGTCGGCGTGGAAGGTCTGGTGGACGGTGAACATCACGCCGAGGGTGCGGCTGCGGCCGCGGGCCAGCAGCCGCGCCGCGTTGTCGGGGCGGTAGCCGATCTCGTCGGCGACGCGCAGTACGCGCTCGCGGGTCTCCTGGCTCGCCCCCGGCTGGTCGCGGAAAATGATGGAGACGAGCGCCCTGGACACGCCCGCCTTCGCGGCGACGTCCACCATCGTGGGCCGCTGTTTGCCCGACGCACTCACCTGTGAACCACCCTTCGACGCGCCCACCCTACGGGCAGCTCTGAAATCTCCCAGCAACAGGCTATTGACATGACATTTGGACAGGAGTCATCGTACTCGGACTAGCGCGCGCTAGTAGCGCGCGTCATTCAACTGTTCTTCCTGTCTTCGTCCTGCTGGCAACTCCCCGGAGCTTCCTCCCCACCCCCACCCGTTCCCTCTTCGAAGGACGTGCACCATGGCAACGACGCCGTCCCCCCTCCGCACCGTCGTGGGCAACCTGTGTCTCGGCTCGGCCCCCGACTCGTGGGGCGTCTGGTTCCCCGAGGATGAGCACCAGGTCCCGTACACCCGCTTCCTCGACGAACTGGCCGCGGCCGGTTACCGGTGGCTGGAGCTGGGCCCGTACGGCTACCTCCCCACGGACCCGCAGCGGCTGAAAGCGGAGCTCGACGCCCGGGGGCTCCAGGTCTCCGGCGGCACCGCGTTCGGCGCGCTGCACCGTCCGGAGGCCTGGGACGACATGCTCGCCCATGTCCGGCAGGTGGCCGCGCTGACCGCCGCCGCGGGTGCCCACCATCTCGTCTTCATCCCGCCCATGTACCGGGACGAGAAGACCGGCGGCTTCACCGAGTCCCCCGAGCTGACCGCCGAGCAGTGGGCGGGCTTCGGGCGTGCCGCCGACCGGCTGGGCAAGTTGCTCCTCGACGAGTACGACATACGCCTCGTCATCCACCCGCACGCGGACAGCCACATCCAGACGCAGCCGGAGATCGAGCGGCTGCTGAACGAGTCCGACTCCCGCTACACCAACCTGTGCCTGGACACCGGGCACGTGGCCTACGGCGGCGGGGACAACCTCGACCTGATCCGCCGGTTCGGGGAGCGCGTCGGCTACGTCCACATCAAGCAGATGGACCCGGAGATCCTCGCCCAGGTGGCCGCCGAGAACCTCTCCTTCGGCGAGGCCGTCAAGCGCGGTGTGTGCGTGTCGCCTCCGGCGGGTGTGCCAAAGCCGGACGACGTGGTCGCCGAACTCGCGGAGCTGGACGCGGAGTTGTTCGTCATCGTCGAGCAGGACCTGTACCCCTGCGCTCCCGAGGTGCCGCTGCCCATCGCGGTCAGTACGCGGGACTACCTGGCCGGCTGCGGACTGGCAGGTACCCGGCGCCCCGCCCTCGACGACAAGTAGGAGGTGACCATGGACGTCAGCAAGGACACGGCTCAGGCCCCCACTCCCGCCACCGCCGTCCCGGACGACGCCTCGCCCACGGTCAAGCGACGGCTGCGGGTCATCACGCTCATCGCCACCTTCGGCGGACTGCTCTTCGGTTACGACACCGGCGTCATCAACGGCGCCCTGCCGTACATGACCGAGGACCTCGGCCTGACCCCGTTCACCGAGGGAATGGTCACCAGCTCCCTCCTCCTCGGTGCCGCGCTCGGCGCCGTCACCGGCGGCCGGCTGTCGGACGGGCGCGGACGGCGCCGCACCATCCTCGTTCTCGCCGTGCTGTTCTTCATCGGCGCGCTCGGCTGCACGCTCGCCCCGAACACGGCGATCATGGTCGTGGCCCGGTTCGTGCTCGGTCTGGCGGTCGGTGGCGCGTCGGTGACCGTGCCGGTCTATCTCGCGGAGGTCTCGCCCGCCGAGCGGCGCGGCGCGTTGGTCACCCGTAACGAACTCATGATCGTCAGTGGGCAGTTGCTCGCCTTCACGTCGAACGCGATCATCGCCCGGGTGGGCGATGAGTCGGGCGGCGTCTGGCGCTGGATGCTCGTCATCGCGACCATCCCTGCCGTCGTGCTGTGGTTCGGCATGCTGGTGATGCCCGAGAGCCCGCGCTGGCTGGCCTCCCAGAGCCGCTTCGGCGAGGCCCTGGAGGTCCTCAAGCAGGTGCGCTCCCAGCAGCGGGCCGAGGCCGAGCTCGCGGAGGTGTCCTCGCTGGCCGTGAAGGACGAGCAGGAGAAGCTCGGCGGCTGGCAGGACATGAAGAGCACGCCGTGGGTGCGCAAGCTGATGTTCGTCGGCTTCGGCATCGCGATCGTGCAGCAGATCACCGGCGTGAACACGATCATGTACTACGGCACGCAGATCCTCACCGACGCCGGCTTCGCCGCGGACAGCGCGCTCACGGCGAACATCGCCAACGGCGTGATCTCGGTGCTGGCGACCTTCGTCGGCATCTGGCTGCTGGGCCGGGTGGCGCGCCGCCCGATGCTCATGGCCGGCCAGATGGGCACGACCTCCGCTCTGCTGCTGATCGGCATCTTCTCCCTGGCACTGCCCTCCGGTGACGGCCGGGCGTACGCCGTGCTCGCCATGACCGTCACCTTCCTGGCCTTCCAGCAGGGCGCGATCTCGCCGGTGACCTGGCTGATGCTGTCGGAGATCTTCCCGATGCGGATGCGCGGCTTCGGGATGGGTGTCGCGGCCGTGGTGCTGTGGCTGACCAACTTCGTGATCGGTCTGGTCTTCCCGTCACTGGTCGACGGGATCGGGATCTCCAACACCTTCTTCCTCTTTGTGCTGGCGGGCCTGTTCTCGCTCGCCTTTGTGAAGCGCTACGTCCCCGAGACAAAGGGCCGCACGCTCGAGACGCTGGAAGCGGAACTCAAGGCCCGCTTCTCCTGACCTCCTCCCCCGTGGGCCGGGTTTTGGACGCCGGCCCCGCAAGCCCTTCGAAGGGATACGGCCATGACCGTACGTGTAGGTGTCATCGGCGCCGGAATGATCGGCCAGGACCACATCCGACGCCTCACCGAGGTGGTCACCGGGGCCGCCGTCACCGCGGTGACCGACCTCGACGGCGCCCGCGCCGCCGAGGCCGCCGCCACCGTCGGCGCCACCGTGCTGCCCAGCGGCGCCGAGCTGATCAACTCTCCCGACGTGGACGCCGTCCTCGTCACCTCCTGGGGTCCCACCCACGCCGAGCACGTCCTGAGCGCCATCGCGGCCGGCAAGCCCGTGTTTTGCGAGAAGCCCCTCGCGACGACCGCCGAGGACTGTCTGCGCATCGTCGAGGCCGAGCGCGCCCATGGCAGCCGTCTGGTCCAGGTCGGCTTCATGCGCCGCTTCGACCCCGGCTACCGCCAGATGAAGGAGGTCCTCGCCGCCGGTACCCTCGGCGCCCCGCTGATCGTGCACTGCGCCCACCGCAACCCGACAGTGCCCGACGCGTACCACTCCGCGATGGCGGCACAGGACACGGCGGTCCACGAGATCGACGTACTGCGCTGGCTCCTCGACGACGAGATCGTCTCCGCCCAGGTGGTCACGCCCCGTGCCACGAGCAAGCGGTTCGAGCACCTCAAGGACCCGCAGATCATGATCTTCGAGACCGTGAGCGGGGTGCGTATCGACCTTGAGGTCTTCGTCAACTGCCAGTACGGCTACGACATCCAGTGCGAGGTCGTAGGCGAGGACGGCCTGGTCCGGCTGCCCGACCCGGCCGCCGCGAGCGTCCGTACCGCGGCCCGGCACAGCACGGCCGTCATGCAGGACTGGAAGGTCCGCTTCGCCGAGGCCTTCGACACCGAGTTCCGCGAGTGGATCGCCTCGGTCGCCGCGGGTGCCGAGCCCACCGGCCCGTCCGCCTGGGACGGCTACGCCGCCACCGTCATCACCGACGCCGCCGTCCGCTCCCTGGAATCCGACGGCACCGTCGTCTCCGCCGACATGAAGCCCCGCCCCGCGTTCTACGGAGGTGCCGCTTCACCTTCTCAGCCGTGAAGCGACCGCGCTATGGCGCCCGCCGTCCACACCTCGTCGCGCTCCCGACTGCCCCCTACGACGGGGCGGTCACGGGTCGCATCCACCACGTGACGGCCGGAACGCCATGCGGTGCGGGACCGGTGACAAGGCCCCACGCCAGGAAAGTCCTGGCGACGTCGATCCGGTCGACACCACGTACAACCGTCTCCCCGGCCAGGCCGGTTCGTGCCTTCAAGGGCTCACAGAACGACCAGAGCATCGTACCGGAGACGCTGCGGCGCCACGCGCCGCTTGTTCGAGATCCATTCCGGCCGGCGAGACAGCCGGGCCTACTGAAAGGAACATGGTGAAAATCGCCCTCGACCCCTATATGTTCCGCGCCCTGCCGCTCGACGACATGGTGCGCACGGTCGCCGAACTCGGCTACGAGTACATCGAGTTGTCCCCGCGCGACGACTTCATGCCGTTCTTCCTGCACCCGCGGGCGGACGACGAGCGCGTCGCGGCGTTCAAGAAGTCCCTGCGCACGCACGGCGTTCAACTGTCCTCGGTGCTGCCGCTGTACAAGTGGTCCTCGCCCGACGAGACCGAGCGGCAGACCGCCGTACGCTACTGGAAGCGGATGATCGAGATCACCGCGGACCTCGAATGTCCGCTGATGAACTCGGAGTTCAACGGCCGCCCGGAGCGCGCCGCCGAGAGCGAGGCCGCCTTCTGGCGCTCGCTGGAGGAACTGCTGCCGGTGTTCGAGCGCGAAGGCATCGCTCTGAACCTGGAGGCCCACCCGGACGACTTCTGCGAGGAGAACACCCCCGCGGTCAACCTGGTCCGCGCGATCAACAAGCCCTGGGTGAACTACCTTTACTGCGCCCCGCACACCTTCCACCTCTCGGGGGCGGACCCGACAGCGGACATCGCGGCGATGATGCGCTACGCCGGCGACAAGCTCCAGCACGTGCACATCGCGGACTCCTTCAACCACAAGGGCTCCAGCGGCCTGCGCTACATCCTCAACCCGCCCGGCACCCCGGCCCGTATCCACCAGCACCTGGACATCGGCCAGGGCGAGGTCGACTGGGACACGTTCTTCGGCACCCTGCGCGAACTGAACTTCGACGGCGTCGCCACGTCCTGCGTCTTCGCCTGGGAGGAACGGGCCCGCGACTCCTCGGCGTTCATGCTGGACCGCATCACGAAGGAATTCGCGGCCTGAGATCAGCCGGCGGGATAAAGCGTCGCCTTCCGGCAGTGCTCTCGGCGTACTCCGTAGACCGGAGTACGCCGAGAGCTGCCGCTTCTGGATCGAGCATTGCGGACAGGATTTGACCTAGATGCTCCCTACGGTCGTGTCATGACACAGACGCAGAAGATTCTTGTGACCGGCGCCACCGGAACCGTCGGCCGTCAGGTCGTCGCCGAACTGCTCGCCCGCGGCCACGCGGTCCGCGCCCTCACCCGGGATGCGACGACGGCCTCCCTCCCGGTCGGCGTCGAGGTCGTCCAGGGCGACCTGACCGAACCCGACAGCCTGATCCCGGCCCTGGAGGGCGTCACCGGCCTCCATCTGATCACCTTCGGCGGGCCCTACTTCGCCCCGCTGGAGAGCGGTCCGCGGATCCTGGAGCTGGCCCGCGCGGCCGGCGTACGCCGGATCACCGTGCTGCATGGCGGCGGGCCGTCCCTGCTGGAGGACGCCGTGCGGGCCGACGACGGTGTGGACTGGGCCGTGCTCATGCCGGTCGAGTTCATGGCCAACGCTCTGGAGTGGGCGGACCAGATCGTGGCCTCGGGCGAAGTCCGTGAGCCGTTCGTCTCCCGGCTCAGCGCCATGGTCCACGAGGGCGACATCGGCGCCGTCGCCGCGGTCGCGCTCACTGAAGAGGGCCATGAGGGCCAGGAGTACGTGATCACAGGCCCCGAGCTGCTGACCGTCGGCGACAAGGTGGCGAAGCTTGCCGCAGCCTGTGGCCGGGAAATCGCCCTGGTCGAACTGACCGAGGAGCAGGCCGTCGCCCAGTGGCGGGCGGCGGGCCACCCGGAGGAGGTAATCGGCTTCCTGATCGAGGCGTACGGGAACACCCCGGAGGTGGGTCGTACGGTCGTCGACACCGTCGAGAAGGTCACCGGCCGGCGGGCCCGCACTTTCGCCCAGTGGGCTGCGGAGCACGCGGACGCCTTCACGGCAACCGCCCCCGCAGCCCCGGCATAGCCCCGGCGTAGTTCGTGGGACGGACGCGGAAGGATCCGCATCACCGGTGACGACCGCGTCAGGCGTCCAGCGCCGCGAGCACCACGGACCTGGCCTCCTCCTGGACCTGGCGCAGATGGTCCGGGCCGAGGAAGGACTCCCCGTAGATCTTGTAGACGTCCTCGGTGCCCGAAGGGCGGGCCGCGAACCAGGCGTTGGCGGTGGCGACCTTGATGCCGCCGAGGGCGGCGCCGTTGCCGGGGGCCTCGGTGAGCACCGTGGTGACCGGCTCGCCGGCGAGGGTGTCGGCGGTGACCTGGCGCGGTGAGAGCTTGGCGAGCAGTGCCTTCTCCTCGCGGGTCGCCGGGGCGTCGACGCGGGCGTATGCGGGGGCGCCGAAGCGGTCGGTGAGCTGAGCGTAGTGCTGCGAGGGGGTCTTGCCCGTGACGGCCGTGATCTCGGAGGCGAGCAGGGCCAGGATGATGCCGTCCTTGTCGGTGGTCCACACCGAGCCGTCGCGGCGCAGGAAGGAGGCGCCCGCCGACTCCTCGCCGCCGAAGCCGAGGGTGCCGTCGGACAGGCCTTCCACGAACCACTTGAATCCGACGGGGACTTCGACCAGTGGCCGGCCTACGTCCGCCGCGACCCGGTCGATCATGCTGGACGACACCAGGGTCTTGCCGATCCCGGCGCCCTCGGGCCACCGCTCCCGGTGCGAGAACAGATACGAAATGGCCACGGCCAGATAGTGGTTGGGGTTCATCAGACCCGCGTCCGGCGTGACGATGCCGTGCCGGTCGGCGTCGGCGTCGTTGCCGGTGGCGATGTCGAAGCGGTCCCGCTGCTCGATGAGCGAGGCCATGGCGAACGGCGAGGAGCAGTCCATGCGGATCTTGCCGTCCCAGTCCAGCGTCATGAAGCGCCAGGTGGGGTCGGTGAGCGGATTGACCACCGTCAGGTCGAGCGCGTGCTGTTCGGCGATGCGGCCCCAGTAGGCGACCGAGGCGCCGCCCAGCGGATCGGCGCCGATGCGCACTCCGGCGGACCGGATCGCCGCCAGGTCCAGCACGTTGGGCAGGTCGGCCACATAGGTGCCGAGGAAGTCGTAGCGGCTGGTGCCGGGTGCGGCCAGGGCGCGAGTGCAGGGGATGCGCCGTACGTCCTTCAGGCCGGCGGTGATGATCTCGTTGGCACGGTCCTGGATCCAGGAGGTCGCCTCGGAACCGGCGGGGCCGCCGCTCGGCGGGTTGTACTTGAAGCCTCCGTCGGCGGGCGGGTTGTGCGACGGGGTGACCACCACGCCGTCGGCGAGGTGGGACGTGCGGTTCCGGTTATGGGTGAGGATGGCGTGCGAGACCGCAGGGGTGGGCGTGTAGCCGTCGGCCTCGTCGATGAGGACGGTCACGTCGTTGGCCGCGAACACCTCCAGTGCAGTGATCCGGGCGGGCTCCGACAGGGCGTGGGTGTCGGCGCCGAGGAAGAGGGGGCCGTCGGTGCCCTGGGCGGCGCGGTACTCGCAGATGGCCTGGCTGGTGGCCGCGATGTGGTCCTCGTTGAACGCCGCCGCGAGGGACGAGCCGCGGTGTCCCGAAGTGCCGAAGGCCACCCGCTGCCCTGGCTCGGCCGGGTCGGGGTGCAGCGCGTAGTACGCCGTGACCAGGCGGGCCACATCGATGAGGTCCTCGGGCCCGGCGACCTGCCCCGCTCGCGCGTTCTGCATTTCCCGCTCCTCCGCAAGGGTCGACCGTTGAGTACGGCCCTCATTCTTCCCTGCCCGGCCTGCCGGACGCGCACCGGGCCGCCGTTGTGGACGCTGCCCTTGGACAGTGAAGTCAGTCATCTGCTACGCGCTGACCTGTGGCGACCAACTTGCTTGGCGCTGGCCAAGGCCCGCCGCCCGGACGCCCTGCGCCCCGAGGACCTCAGCCTCTCCGAACTGATAGAGGAGGTGTACGTGAAGGCCGCCGCGCTGGCCGAGCGCCGCCGGCTCCTCGACTTCGCGGAGGACCGGCACCGCGACACCCTCCACGCCGACCGCCAGCTCCCCACCCAGGCCGTGATCCAACTGGCCCAGAACGCCGCTCAGCACACCGAGGAACACGGCCGTATCTGGATCGGCGGCCGGGCCGGAGCCGACATGGTCAAACTGTGGGTCAAGGACACCGGCCCCGGCATTCGGCTCACCGACCAGCAACACCTCTTCGAGAGGTTCACGAGGGCGGAGGCAAGCCGCGGCAGGACCGGAGCGGGCCTCGGACTCGCCATCGTCAAGGCCATAGCCGAGGCGCACCACGGCGAGATCCGGGTGGACAGTGCCCCGGGCCGAGGGGCGACCTTCACCCTGCGCATCCCCTACGTCACGCACGCCCTGAACGGCGCCTCTCACAAACCATGAGCCGCAGCAGACAGACCCACCACCTCCTCATCGCCGAGGACGAGTCCCACATCGCCTCCGACCTCTCGGAACGCTTCACAGCCCACGGCTTCCGCACCACCGTCGTGACCGACGGGGAGGCGGCCCGCCGCGCAGCCATGTCGGGCATATACGACCTGATGGTCCTGGAAATCGGCCTGCCCGGCGAGGACGGCTTCACCGTCGTCACCCGCCTCCGCACGGCGTCCAGTGCCCTCCCGGTCATCATCCTCACGGCCCGGGACGCCGTCGCCGACACGGTGTACGGCCTGGAGGGCGGCGCCGACGACTACATGACGAAGCCCTTCAGCTTCGACGAACTCCTCGCCCGCGTCCGCCTGCGACCTCCGCGAGACCGACAGCTCCGCCTGGGGACCAACTGCTCACGTGACGCTCGGGCATCACGTTGCAGGCTCCGACAGATGACGTCCGACAGCTGACACTTGAGGGCGCGGGCTGCCTTCGGCCCCGCCAGCGCAGTCGCTGTCAACCGCAGGCAAGACGGTGTTGTACGGCAACTGCCGGACCCCGTATCCGCCCCGGCCCTGGCTCGACTGGCCCTCATCTCTCGTCCAAGGCACCGTCCGCAGCGTCGAGCGGCCTCCGGGTCAGCCCTCGACTCATCGGACTGTGCCGTGGTCCACATCGCGGTCAGGATCACGCCCACCGCCACACCGACCATCACCACTTGCGCCAACGGCGCCAACGACTACCCGAGCATCGTCCTCTGTCATCCGGCGACGAATGTCATCCAACGACGAATACGACGCGGAACATCTTGGGCCACCACTTGCCGGTGAGCAGGAACTCGTCGGTGCCGGACACGGCGGCGATGCCGTTGAGCACGTCTGCGTGACGCTCCTCCTCCGCACTGAGCAGGGGCGGCACCGAGATCTCGCCGGTCACCCTGCCGGTGTCGGCGTCGATGCGTACGATCTGGTGGGACGGCCACACATTCGCGTACACGGCGTCGCCGACGCACTCCAACTCGTTCAGCCGTGGCACGGCACGCCCGCGGGAGGTGACGGCCACCTCACCCGTTTTCGTCAGCGTCTTCGGATCCCGGAAGGCGAGCCGGGAGGAACCATCGCTCGTCACCAGCCGCCCACGGTCCCGCTGGTGGCACACCCCCCAGCCCTCGCCTTCGTAGCGGACGCGGCGCACCTCAGCCAGCGTCCGGGCATCACGTTCGATCGCGATGCCGTTCCGCCACGTGAGCTGCCACAGCGTCCGGCCCAGGACGGTGACGCCCTCCCCGAACAACGGAGCCGGCAACTCGACCCGGACGGCAGGGGCCTTGCCGAGCGGCCCGGCACGGAGGGACGACTGCCCCGGCAGGCCTGTGCCTTCGTAGAGCATGCCGTCAGCAGTCTCCAGGCCCTGGGTGAAGGCTTTGGGGTCATGAGGGAGGGTTTCGAGGACCTGTGCCCGCAACCGCTCGGGTCCTCCCGCAGCCTGTCGGCGCCCGTCCACGACGGGGGGCACGGCCCCACTTCTCGCCTGCCAGAGGTGGGCCAGCACACCGCCGATCAGCAAGACGGTCGCAATAGAGATCACGAGCCTGAGTCGCATGCCCTACACCCTGATCGTGGGGGTTCGTCTTCGAGTGTCACCGGACCGGTCCGGCCACTGGACGTGCTGGCCACGGTGAACGGACGCACATGGACAGGGACAGGCGGTACTGCCAGCTTGGGCGGTTCGGGCAAGCCACCGATCGGCGCGGGCCGACAGCGGCCCCAGAACCGGCCCCAACGTCGTGAGGCGTTCGCTGGGCGGTAGGAGTACGTACGAGTAGTGCTCCTTGTCGCCCTTCGTGGAGGCCATGTTGAGGACGCCGCCGAGCATGGTGGCACCAACTCGCTGCAGGGTGCGAACGGCGTCGGCAAAGGTGAGTTGAGAGGGCGTCACCTTCAGCGACACGAAGAAGGTGGAAGTGACCCGGTACTGCGGAGTAGCGGCGAGCGCTCCGATCACCGTGCCCAGCAGCCCCAGCACCAAGACGGCGCGCCAGCGGCGGGCGAGGACGCCAAGGTAGTCGGGCAGATCCAAGATATCCGTCCCAGTTGAGGAAGTCAGTTGGAAATGCGGTAGTCCGAGAAGACAAAATAGAGCGTACAAGCTCAAAAACGTCAATACGTGCATTGCAATGCCGCGGCTGACCGAGACGGGCCTCACCCGGATCCGTACGGCTGCGGCGATCTGCTCCACCAACTCCTCGATCCGCACAAGGCATTCCTGCATCTCCTGCGGACCCGCGCCGAGAGGGGCTGCCCAAAAAAGGTGACTTTGCCCACCCGGACCACTCGCAGACGTTCGCTCCCAGGGCGTAGTTTCCAGGATCGAACGGGCCGAAACCGAGCGAGGGCCGAGTGTGACGATGTTCAACCAAACGGGGACCGTCAATTCATGAAGACTCGCCGGTGTGACCTACCTCTACGGCCGCGTCTCGACCGGCGCCAGCGACCGCCGTTCCTTCACCGACGGTTGCATGCGACCGTCGGCTGGGGACTACCGCCCTGCGCGACGACACAAGCGCGGTGAGCCGCGCTGTCGATTTCTGCTTCGGCCGGTACTTGTACGCGTAGCTGTATGCCTCACCGTCACCTCGTGCCGGCGCGGCATTCAGCACGGCACCCAACACAGGGACGTTGACGCGTTGGAGGACGCGCAAGGCGTCGACGACCTGGCTTCGGCTGGTCCGCCCGGCACGCGCCACGAGAATGTAGCCGTCAATGGCGGGCCCCATCGCTGCGGTGTCGGCGAAGGGCAGCAGCGGAGCAGTATCCACCACGACATGGTCGAACTGCTCGGCGAGAGTGCGCAGTAGAGTGCTGAACTGGGTGCTTCCGAGGAGCTGGGTCGGATTGGGAGGAATCATCCCGCTGGTGAGCACGGAGAAGGACCCTGCCGACTGCAGCACCTGATCCAGCCTGGCCTGGCCAACCAGAGCCGTGGTGAGCCCGGCGTCCCTGACAAGGCCGAGGGCTCGAGCAACCGAGGGGCGACGCAGGTCGCAGTCGATCAGGCATACCTTGGCCCCCTCTTCGGCCAGGGTGGCCGCCAGGTTGACCGACACGCTGCTCTTGCCCTCACGGGGCAGCGGGCTTGTGACGGCGATCACCTTCGGCCGCTGGTCCACTTCCGCGAACTGGAGATTGACGCGGAGCTTCCGGAAGCCCTCCGCACGAGGACAGTGCACGTCGTCGTGCAAGGACACCGGATGTCGTACGGCGCGTGGGTCCTGCACGATGCTGGACAGGATCGGAGGCCCTCCTGCCCCCGCCAGGCACTCGGCGAGTGCTTTGGTGTTACGCACCGAGGTGTCCACTGCCTCCAGTGCGACACCCAGCCCCAGACCCAGAAGCAGACCCATCGTCAGACCGAGAGCAACGTTGAGAGGCATGTTCGGGGACGCGGCCGCGGTTGGCACGGCGGCGGGTTGGGTGACGGTGAGTCGCACGGGAGACGTGGACTGCTCGCCCTCAGTACGTTCCAGCTCTCTGATCACGTAGGCGAAACGATCAGCGACCACGTTACTGATCCGGGCTGCTCGTGCCGCTCGGGTGTCGGTGACGGTCAGACGGATCAGCACCGTGTTGAGAGGCGCCTCAGCCGAGATCCGCTCAGCAAGCTGGGTCGGCGTCATATCGAGCCGGAGGCGCTCTACGACAGGCCCGGTCACCTTCGCGCTGGTCGCTACGTCTGCGTAGGACTGGACTCTCGCCTGGGTGAAGGCGTTCCCCTGATTGAGCTGGGATGTGTCGTCGCCGCCCCGGAGTGAAGCGAACAGCGTTGCCGTTGCCCGGTACTCAGGGGTGGCAATAACGCTTGCCAGGACGCCCGCCACCGTTGCCAGCAAAGTCACAAGGGCGATGACACGCCATCGACGGGAAAGGACTCGTAGGTAATCGCGCAAATCCAAGGTCTTCCCCGATCGGAGCGAGTAGGTGGGACAGTCACCCTAGGACCGCACTGCGTGTTAAGGGCGCATGGCCTCTACGCTCGCCCTTTCGTACCCCAACGCAGTGCGTGGGTTTTTTTCAGAGACGCTCGACGCTATCCGCGTGGCAGCGATTACAGGCGTCGAACACGTAGTCGGAGACGCGCTCCACCATTGCGTAGTCGAAGACGTCGTGGTCAGTGACGATGACCACGGCATCGGCTGCCGCGACCTGTTCCTCCGTGAGTTCCACGCAGAGGATGTCCTCAGGCAGTCGCAGCGGGTCGACATGCGGTTCCACCGCGAGGACGCGCGCGCCCAGTTGCTGGAGTCCGAGAGCCACTGCGACGGCAGGGGACTCCCGAAGGTCGCCCGTATTCCTCTTGTACGCGAGCCCGAGGATCAGGACCTGGCTGCCGTTGACGGGCTTGCGGTTGGCATTGAGACCTCTGGCAACACGCATTACCACATGATCGGGCATATGGGTGTTGATGTCGTTGGCCAGCGCCACGAAGCGGAAGTCGTGCCGAAGCATCTGCTTGACCTGCCACGACAGGTAGGAAGGATCAATGGGCAGACAGTGTCCTCCGACGCCGGGCCCGGGCAGAAAGCGCATGAAGCCGAAGGGCTTGGTCGCCGCCGCGTCGATCACTTCCCAGATGTCGATGCCTAGTGGCTTGCAGAACATCGCGAGTTCGTTGACGAGAGCGATGTTGACGTGGCGGAAAGTGTTCTCCAGGAGCTTGGTCAGTTCGGCCGTCCGGGGTGAGCTGACGGCGACGGTCTGCTCCACGATGCCGTTGTAGAACTTCTCGACATGTCGCAGGGAGGCGTCGTTCACACCGGAGATCACCTTAGGGGTGTTCTCCAGTCGCCAGGTCGGGTTTCCCGGGTCGATTCGTTCCGGGCTGTATCCCAGGAAGAAGTCCTCGCCGGCAAGGAGCCCGCTGCCCGACTCCAGGATCGGGCGGACCACGTGCTCGGTCGTACACGGGTATGTGGTCGACTCCAGGATCACCGTTGCGTTCGGCCGGAGATGCCCGGCGATCGACTCTGCGGCGTTCTCCACGAAACTGAGGTCGGGGGTGCCGTCTTTCAGCGGAGTGGGCACTGTAATGACGCAGACGTCGAAGCCCGCGGCATCCGCGTAATCGGTGCTCAGAAGATAACGGCCCGAGTTGAGGGCTGCCGCTAGCCGAATGGATGTCACATCCTCGACGAGTGACTCGCCGGAGGCCAGACGCTTGATGCGGATCTCGTCCACGTCGAGACCCACGACGTTGTGCCCGGCTTCCACCACACGAACGGCGAGTGGAAGGCCCACGTACCCCTGGCCGACCACCGCGACCTTCGTTTTTCCCATCGACACGACCGCGATCCTCTCTGCCTACCCAGCAGAATGTCTCCGAGGAATACGCCTGGTACTCGTTCGGCGCGGCTTCCCATCCGTCTCTTGAGTGACCTCCATCAGCCAAATGGGCCATGTTGGCGGCCAGGCCACCCGGGGAGTGAAATGGACTAATCCGGCATTCAATTCATTCTATTTGTGTGAGCCCCGGCTATCGTTGCCATGCGTTGCCGGCGTGCATGCGCCCGGCGAGCCCCACCTGCCAAACATGGAGTGTCGGTGTGATGGAACGTCAGAAGTACCTGGTCACCGGAGGAGCCGGCTTCATCGGTTCCCACCTCGTCGATGCACTGCTGGCACGTGGCGAGCCGGTCGTCGTACTCGATGACCTCAGCACCGGACGCCTGGAGAACCTTGCGACGGCGCGCGAGCAACGTCACTTCCAGTTCGTCCACGGCTCGGTGCTGGATGCGTCACTCGTGGACACGTTGGTGAGTGAATGTGGTGGTGTAGTGCACCTGGCCGCGGCCGTTGGTGTGAAACTCATTGTCGAAGAGCCGCTGAGTTCCTTCATCATCAACACCAAAGGCACCGAAACCGTCATCGAGTCTGCTCACCGTTACGGCAGCAGAATCATGATTGCCAGCACGTCGGAGATCTACGGCAAGAACTCCTCCGGACCACTGAAGGAAACGTCCGACCGAGTTCTGGGCAGTCCCTCCGTGCCCCGGTGGTCGTACAGCACAGCGAAGGCGGTGGACGAGATCCTCGCCGAGCTGTACCGCCGGGAGCACGGACTGCGCTCCACCGTCGTGCGGTTCTTCAACACGGTCGGTCCACGGCAGAGCCCCGCCTACGGCATGGTCATCCCGAGATTCGCCCGTCAGGCAGTCCGAGGAGAACCGCTCACCGTCTACGGCACCGGGCGACAGAGCCGCTGCTTCCTCCATGTCGCGGACGCGGTCGAGGCACTCCTGTCGCTGATTGACCTTCCGGATGCCGTGGGTGAGACCTTCAACATCGGAAGCGACGAGGAGATCAGCATTCTGGATCTGGCGGAGCGGACCATCGCCTGCGCCGAGAGCACGTCGTCCGTGCGCCGTCTCTCGTACAGCGAAGCCTACGGACCCGAGTTCGAAGACATGGAGCGTCGGGTCCCCGACACCACGAAACTGAGGGCCTTCACAGCCTGGCAGCCGCAACGGAATCTCGACGATGTGCTGGCGGACGCGGTCGCGGATGCCCGGAGCGAGATGAGGCAGCAGGTGGGTGGGCTTGTCGTGGAAGGACCAGCCAACGGGGAGGCGGGCAACCCAGCCGTTCAGACCGTGCTGGCGGGTCCATGTTCGGTCTGAGTCCCTGGCTGGTGTCGGCATTCGCGGGACTGGGTGCTCTCTTCATCGCCGCCCTGCTGACCGAGCCACTGCGGCGACTGGCCCTGCGTGGCGGATACACCGACCAGCCGAGCGCGCGCAAAGCCCATGAACGTCCCACGCCGTATCTCGGCGGTATGGCGGTCGCGTTCGCCACTCTGGCCTCCGCGAGTGTGCTCACACTCGCCGCGAAAAAGACCGACGCAACGGTCGGCGTCATGCTCACAAGCGCCGCGCTCATCGCCGTCCTCGGCCTTGCCGACGACGTGCGTCCGCTCAGCATTCGTTGCCGGCTCTGCGTCGAGGCGGCGGCGGCCCTGGTGGTGGTTCTGTGGTGTGGCCATCCCAGTCTCTTCGGCACATGGCTCGACGTGGTTCTCGCGGTCGCGTGGATCCTCTTCACCACCAACGCGTTCAATTTGCTGGACAACATGGACGGAGTGGTGTCCACCGTGACCGCGGTCACCGCAGGATTCCTCTGCTGCGCCGCTCTCTCCGTCGGTCTGGTCGGCACCGCCGCGGTCATGGCCGCTCTGGCCGGGGCCTGCGCGGGCTTCCTCTTCCACAACTGGCATCCGGCGCGGATCTTTCTCGGTGACGCGGGCTCACTCTTCGTGGGCTTTCTGGTGTCGTCCGTCACTGTGACTCTGCACCGGGACAACATCGGCCTTTCCGGGTACACCAGTCTGCTGCTCATCACCTTGGTCGTCACCGCGGACACCGTCCTGGTCATGGTCGCGCGACGCAGACAGGGCAGACCCGTGCTGCAGGGCGGCAGGGACCACATCGCCCACCGGCTCCAGCGCCTCGGACTGACTGTCCGCCAGGTGACCGTTGCCATTGGGTCCTTCGCAGCCATGACGTGCCTGACAGCAGTGCTCGTCATGCTCAAGGTCTTCCCGCAGGACACCGTGCTGGTCACGGTTGTCACGGTGACCGCTGTGGCCTGGGTCCTGCTCCTGAGAGTCCCTGTGTACAGCGTAGGAGGGGACGGACAGAGCTGAGGGGAGCCACAGTGACCGCACTGTGGCTCCCCTCGGGCTTCTCGTCAGCCCACTTCCACCGGGAGGGACCCGGCCGACGGCAGCGCTGCGTACTCGGGCATGGTGCGGAACCAGCGCACCGTCTCGGCCAGTCCGCGCGCCAGCGGCACTTGGATGACGTCGGGGAACAGACCGCGCACAAGACCGTCCGCGGCCTGCGAGTGGCGAACGTCTCCCGCCCTCGCCCCCTCGTGCCGGATGTCGGCCGGTGATCCGACGATGTCCGCGAGCTGCCGGGCGAGGTCGATGACGGGCACCCGCGTACCGAAGGCCAGGTTCACCGGGCCAGGACAGGTGACCTTGCGCAGGACCGCGTCGGCCAGCACCTTGACGACCGTTCCGACATACGTGAAGTCCCTCGTCTGCAGTCCGTCGCCGTGGATCCTCACGGGCGCGCCTAGCAGCATGGCATCGATGAAGGCCGGGATCACGGCGGCATAGACGTGGCCGGCCGACTGCAACGGTCCGTAGACATTGAAGAACCGGAACGCCAGAACCGGGAGGTCGAACGAGGCACCGTAGGAAAGGACATAGGCCTCGGTGGCGAGCTTGCTCGCGGCGTACGGGCTCAGCGGTCGGGTCGGCAGATCCTCGTGTTTCGGAAGCGCGGGGATGGCTCCATAGACCGAGGATGACGAGGCGGCGACCACCGGGAGGTGTGCGCGCCGACATGCCTCCAGGACGTTCACCGTCCCGGTCGCGTTGACGTGATGAGTGGCGACAGGGTCAGCCAGCGAGCGTGGCACGGACGGGCGGGCCGCGAGGTGGACGACGGCGTCCACCCCGGTCACCAGGCTGTCGAGAAGATCGGGGTCGAGGATGCTGCCCTCGACCAGTTCGGCGTCGACTCCCGCCAGGTTGGCCGCGGACCCCGTGCTCAGATCGTCCAGCGCGATGACCTTTCCCACGGACGGACGCGAGGCGAACTCCCGGCACAGGTTGGCCCCGATGAACCCGGCGCCTCCGGTCACAAGAACGTTCAACAGTGCTCACCTTTCGGATAGGGATGCGGGCCACCAGCCCCGGGCGACGGCGATGGAGGTGTACAGCGCTTCCGTGTCAGCCGTCAGACGTTCCTCGCCGAAGCGCAGGGCGGTCCACGTACGGGCCCGTGCGCCCATCTCCTGGCGCAGGCGCTCGTCACAGAGCAGGCGCACCGTGTGCCGAGCGAGTTCCGCGGACGAAGCTCCCGCCAGGAGTCCCGTCTTTCCGTCGCTCACGACCTCGGAGACGCTGCCCACGTTGGCGGCCACCACCGGCAGCCCCGCCATTCCTGCCTCGATCAGGCTGACCGGCATGCCTTCGTTGTCGGAGGTCAGCAGCACTATGTCGGCCGCCGCGTACACGGTCTCCACGTCCGCGCGCCAGCCCAACAGATGGAGCGAGTCACCGAGGTCGGTGACCGCCTCCGGATCCGGCCGCAGGTCGCCCTCCCCGCACACCACGAAATGTGCCGCAGGTACGGCACGGCGCGCCTCGCGGGCCACGGCGAGAAAGCGGTCGGGCCGCTTGATTTGGGTAACGCGACCTACATAGGCCACCACGGGGCAGTCCGGCGGAAGTCCGAGCGAGCGCCGGGCTTCCGAGCGCTCGGGCGCCGCCGCGAGCCTGGTGCCGGGCGGTACGACGGCGTACTGCGCGGCCTTTCCGACGCCTGCGGCGACGAGGTCGTCCCGCACTTGGCTGCCCACGGCCACCAGCCGATCGGTGACGGCCGCCAGCCTGCGCTCGGTCTGCACCACGACTCGGGCCTTTGCCGGGGAGAAATACCCGTGCAGGAGATGGCCGTGAAAGGTGTGCACCTTTGACGGAACACGCGCCAGTACGGCCGCCGCCCGCCCGAGTGCGCCCGCCTTCGCCGTGTGCGTGTGGACGATGTGGGGCCGGAATCGACGTATGGCTGCCGCCAGTTCGAAAACGCAGCGCACATCGTCCGAGGGCCGCACGGCCCGCCCCAGCCAGTTGAGCCGATGAACCGGCAGGTCTGGTGCCCGCTGATGCAGATAGTCCGCTTCACCGGGTCCCACACATCCGGTGATCAGGCGATGGTCGAATCGCTCGGTGTCCAGCCCCCGCATGAGCGCCGAGATCTGGACAGCCGGACCACCGATATTCATTCTCGTGATGACCCTCATCACGCGCAGGCGAAGAATGCCGGAACTCGCGGTTCGGTGCGTGGTGGTCGACATGTGCCAAATATTAAGCGGAGCGCTCCCCAGTATCTGTCAAGGGCTCGAAGTATGCTTCCGCTGATTTGGCCAGCAAGCTCGGAAAAACCCTCAAGAGGCCGGGAAGGATCGCCGAGGGCCGGTATTCGGTCGATTTTCGTATCCCATACCGCAGAGTCGACGCCCTTCTCGGCCGGCGTCTGATATACCGCGTCAGTACGCATGTTCATGTGGCGTTGAGCACGAGGTGCTGCGGGCGTCCGCAGTGAATGCTCTCAGGAGGAAGGAGGCCATGAGGTGATCGACTGCACCAGTGAGGTAGAACAAGGCAGACGTTTCGCCTTCGGCCGCAACTGGCAGGAATTCAGCCGGTTGGTCGACGATGGTCGTATCGCTGCGGCTCGGGAGTCCCTCGTGGTGGCCTTGGGAACGAGCGACCTTGAAGGGCGCACATTCTTGGACATCGGCTGCGGCAGCGGGCTGTTCTCGCTGGCGGCGCTCCAACTGGGCGCGAAGGTGCATTCCTTCGACTACGATCCCGACGCGGTGGCGACCACCGGGCGACTGCGCGACCGGTACGCGCCCGACAGCGACTGGCGCGTGGAGCAGGGGTCGGTGCTGGATTCCTCCCTGATCTCCCGCCTCGGACAGTTCGACATCGTCTACTCCTGGGGAGTGCTGCACCACACGGGCGCGTTGTGGGAAGCGCTGGACACCGCCTGCCAGCTGGTTGCCCCCGGCGGGTTGCTGTATGTGTCGATCTACAACGACCAGGGGCGACGCAGCCGCATGTGGAGGCGAGTCAAGCGCACCTACAACTCCTCCGGCCCGGTGGCGCGGGGCCTGCTGGTCGCCGGCAGCAGGGTCTATCTGACTGCTCCCTCGCGCGCGATCGCCTTGTTGAAGCTGGCCAAGACCGGTAAGCGTCCTGCCGGCCAGGACCGACGTGCTCGCGGCATGTCCGCCCGTTACGACCTCATCGACTGGGTCGGTGGCTATCCCTTCGAAGTCGCCGCTCCGGAAGAGGTGTTCCGCGTGGGTCGGCGCCACGGGCTCGAACTGCGTCATCTCAAGACGTGCGGAGGGGGCTTGGGCTGCAACGAGTACGTTTTCGCCTCGCTCGCCGACCGGGGCACCGCTGGGCCCGCCCCCGCGGCTCGCGACGCGACAGCGGTGGTCTGACCGACCTCACGAACTGGGCGGCCTGCAAAACCCGTATCGGGGCTGCCTGGACCGCTCGGCGCCGACCACATCAGGGACGACGAGGGCGCGGCCGTTTTGGCCGCGCCCTCGCAGCGATGCTGGCCCGGCCGTCGCCCGCACTCAACCGGCGGATCGGCGTTGCAGCAGCTTCCGGTACAGACCGATGTGCCGTTCCACCATGGTGTTCACGCTCAGGTGTTCAAGAGCCCACTCCCGGGCAGCGTTCCCCAGCAGGGCTGCGGCGGCACGGTCGGTGAGCATCTGATGCAGGCCCTGCGCCAGCGCTTCGGTGTCGGCCGGGGGAACCAGCAGACCGCGACCGCGCAACAGCTCGGCCGTTCCCCCCACATCGGTGGCCACCACGGGTCGGCCCACCGCCATGGCCTCCATGACCGCGTTGCTCAAGCCTTCTTGGAGGGAGGGCAATACGACGACGTCTGCCCGGGTGAGGAAGGCCGCCACATCCCGGCGGTGGCCCAGAAAGCGCACGTCGATGACCAGGAGATCGGCCTGTCGCTGCAGATCGGGACGTAGGGGACCCTCACCAATCAGCACAAGGGTGCAGGGCAGCCCGCGTTGCTGCAGTCGGCCGACGGCGTCCAGCAGGTAACGATGCCCCTTGTAGGCGCGGAAATTGGCCACGCACAACACGACGGGCAACTCTGTGCTCAGGACAGCCGGAGTGGCCGGCTGGAAGTCCCCCTCATCCATCCCATTGTGAATAACAGCGATCTTGTCTCGCGGCAGGCCTTCCTGGCGTCGGGCATCCTCGGCGACGGCATGCGCGTTGGCCACGACGAAGTCGGTCATGCTGGTTGCGACCCGTTCCACGGCCATCAGCATGCGACGTCCTTCCTTGAAGGTGCCCAGGCTGCGTCGCCCGGCAACGTACACCGGAACCCGTGCCAAGCGGGCCGCGGGAGCTCCGAGGATGTAGCAGTGGAACAAGTAGGCGTGGAAGACCTGAGGCCGTGTGCGTCGCAGGTGGGTCATGAGTCGGACGAACGCCCGCCCGCCGACCGCGATGTTCCTCACGAGACCTCTGAGATCGGACCATGGCCGGATCCCCCGGCATCCCAGGCTGACGATCAACACGCCGGAATCTGCCAGTTCTGCCTCACGCGGTCCTCGTCTTTCGGACAGCACCAGCAGCGTGGTCTCAATACCTCGCGCAGCCAGGCTACGAGCGAGCATCACAACCTGCTTCTCCGCACCGCCCAGTCCCAGCTGACCGATCATCAGGCAGACCCGCGACACTTCCTCATCGCCCACGGCAGTCCGGGCGATCGGCACTGCCCGTGCGTCGCGGTTCCCAGCCACCGATACCACCATCCAACCAGTAGTTAGGGCACGACAGAGCGTGCTCTTCTTCTCCAGCCTCTCAACCTTTCTTGTTCTCGTATCAAACGCGACGCGCCGTCGTCCGGGTGATGGGCCGTCGTCCGAGTGACACACCGCAGAAGCCACGGCCACCAGAGCGAGTCGGCTATCCAGGCGGCGGTGATGGCACGGCTTGCTTATGTGGCAGACAGCGTCGCACTGCCGCAAAGAGCGCGAGCGCGTCTGCGGTCGTGGGGAGGAGAACCCGCACCGCAACACCGGCCTCCCTGGCAAACAGTCCCGTCTGGAGAGCAGCCAGCAACGTGTATGCCAGCGAGGAGGCGACCGCAGAGCCCGCGGCTCCCCACAAGGGAATCAGCAGTAGGTTCAGCGCGATGTTGACCGTGAGGGCGATCACAGCCGGGACGACGACCAGTCGCGCACGGCGCAGGCGCAGCAGGTAGGCGCTCGGCAACCTGCTCGCTCCCAGAGCCATCACGCCCGGAGCCAGCAGCGCCACGAGCGGTGCCGCACCGGCATACGCCTCGCCGTACACGGAACTGACCAGCACCGGTGCACTCAGTGCCAGGACCAGAGAAGATGCGAGAGCCAAGAGGACAGCGATCCGGGTAATCCGGACGGTGACGTCAGCGGATTCGGCGGCGCTGAATGCGAACTGGCGGTTCAGCATGAGCTGCGAGAGGACATCGGACAAAAGACGGCTGTACCCGGCCAGGGTGACCGCCAGTGTATAGATGCCCACTTCCTCCGCGTCGGTGAATGCCCCGAGAAGAAAGACGTCCGCGTACAGCAGGAGGAAGACCGACGCGGGACCGAGGTGGTACCGGGCGCCGGTGACCACGGTCGTGAGTACGAGACTCAGGTTCGGGCGGCGAATCACCGTACCGCCCATGGTGGTGAATACGAGTAACTGAACCGCTTCCGAGGCGATCCAGGCAGCGATGGCCAACATGGGTGTCAAACCAACTGTGGAAGCCAGCACCAGCAACATCACGCATTGAATGAGTGAACGGGCCAGCAGCGCCCGGTTCACCACATGCGAACGGCCCCGTAGGAGCACAACGTTGTTGGCGTAGTTGACTGCGACACCCAACGGCACGCCCAGGCAGGCCACGGCCACGATCGACAGTCCCGGCAGATGGAGCACATCCGCGCCCAGCGCGGCCACGCATGCTGTGCCGGCAAGTCCGCTCAACGTTCCGAGCACGAGTCCGAGAGGAACGCTGTTGCCCGCGAGTGACTTCCGTCGCTCGGGGTCCGTCCACAGCGCGCTCTGCGCCTGTTCCACGGACAAGTGCCCAACAATGATGGATGTGGTGGCGACGGTGACCGCCGTGGAGTAAACACCCCGACCGACGGGTTGCAGCGAACGGGCAATGACGACGCTCGCGAGAGCAGCCAGCACGAGACACGCCGCCTGGCTTCCCACCATGCCAAGCGCTTGCCGCGCTCTGTCAGCCACGGCATCCAGGGACGCCCGCGGGTACGGCGGCGTCCGTGACGTGCGGCCCGTCCGCGCAGGTGCGGTGCCACAGCTCAAACTGCAGCAGCGCCCAAAGCCGACTGGAGTGGTCGCGCCCGTCGAGGTGACTGTGCAGCAACCGCCGCACCTCCTCCGGCCGGAAGAGGCCGCGCGAGCGCGCGGTGTCGTCGGTCAGCAGATCGAAGGCCAGCGGTCGCAGTTCTCCGCGCAGCCAGTCGGCCAGAGGCACCCCGAAACCGGCCTTCGGCCGACTGAGCAGCTCGGGTGGCAGCCATGGCCCCATCGCCTTCTTCAACAGCGCCTTGGTCACCTGGCCGTCGACCTTCCACCGGCCAGGAAGGCCGACGGCCCACTCCATCAGATGGTGGTCCAGGAATGGGGAGCGGGCTTCGAGCGAGTGAGCCATGGTGGTGATGTCGACCTTGGCGAGCAAGTCCCCCGGCAGATAAGTGTTGACGTCGACGTCCATGAACCGGCTGACCGCGTCGACGGCACAGGAGTTGGTGTGGGCCTGGTCGATGAGCGCGTAGCTGTCGACACCGGCCACCTGCTCACGCAGCGCCTCAGTATACAGCGCCACCTTCTCCCCGCTGGTGAAGAGGGACATCAGGCTCGCGTATCGGCGCTGTGGTGTTTCGCCCAGAAGCCGCAGCACCCGACCGGCTGTACTCAGCCGGGACCGGAAGGCCGCTCGCTCCTCCAGTGTGGAACCGACGCGTGTCAGTGAACCACGCAGCCGGGTGGGGGGTTGCATTCGTCCCATTTTCTCCATGAACGCATAGCGACGGTACCCACCGAAGCATTCGTCTCCGCCGTCGCCGTTGAGCGCTACCATCACGTGCCGACGGCTCAGTTCGGCCACGAAGAACGAGGGGATGGCCGAAGAGTCGGCGAATGGTTCATCGAAATGCCGGGTCACGGTCGCCAGCACTTCGCGCGCAGCCGACCCGGTCACGACGGCCTCGTAGTGATCAGTTCCATAACGCCGGGCCACAGACGCCGCGTAGGACCGCTCGTCGAAACGCCGGTCGTCGAATCCGATGCAGAACGTCTTCACGGGCTCGCTGCTGAGCCGCGCCATGGCGGCCACCACCGCGGATGAGTCGATGCCGCCGGACAGAAACGCCCCCAGCGGACGCTCACTGACCATGCGGACCCGTGTGGCATCCAGCAGCAACTGCCGGACCCGCTCCTCTGCCTCACGCTCGTCGTGCGCCGGCCGCGGGGTGAAGTCCAGCTTCCAGTAACGCCGCAGCCGCACGTCGCCCTGTTCCCACACGAGAAGGTGCCCGGGAGGCAGCTTGTGAATGCCGCGATAGATCGACCACGGTGCGGGGACGTACTGGAAGGTCAGATAGTGATGAAGGGCCACCGGATCCAGGTCTCGAGGCACCGACGGATCGGCCACGAGAGCCTTCAATTCCGACGCGAATGTCAGCGAGGCCCCGGCCTGCCGGTAGAACAGCGGCTTCTTGCCCACTCGGTCCCGTGCGAGCAGCAGCCTGCGTCGCGACGCGTCCCAGATCGCGAGCGCGAACATGCCTCGCAGATGCTCAACCAGGTCATCGCCGTGTTCCTCGTACAGGTGGACGAGCACCTCGGTGTCGCTGACGGTGGCAAAGCGGTGCCCGCGCGCGACCAACCGGTCCCGCAGCTCCATGAAGTTGTAGATCTCACCGTTGAAGACTGCGGCGATGGTGCCGTCCTCGTTGTAGACGGGCTGGTCGCCGCCGGCCACGTCGATGATGGCGAGCCGGCGCATCCCCAGGGCCGCGTTGGCGTCGGTGTGGTAGCCCTCCCCGTCGGGCCCTCGATGGGTGATGAGGCGGCACATCTCCCGCACCAGTTCAGGGCTGGGAGGGCTGGTGGACACGATTCCGGCTACACCGCACATAGACAGCTCCCAACATGACGCATGGCCAGGTGACAGTCCGCCGGCTTCCCGGCTCACCTTCTCCTCGGGCCGACCATCAAAGCCTGAGACATATCACATAGACACGGACATTCCGCCGACCCTCGCTCGCACCGGCAACCACTGCCAATAGGGAGCATCACCGTGTGCTCTGATCCGGCGACCTCTTCGGCCCAGCGGCGTCAACGTCGCAAGCGGTCCCGAAGATCGGGTTATGGTCGCCGCACTTGACCGATGGCTGCACGTGGGAGCTGAAATGGCGATCGACGCCCCTCAAACGCTTGGCAATCAGTCAATGACTTCGACATGCCAAGCCATCCTGGCTGGCCGTGGTGGGCTTGGTCGGGGTGACCGCGTGTTGGACTTCGGATGTGGCTCGGGCCGACATGTCCGCGAGTTCGCTGCCGCGGGCTACGAGGTGATGGGAGTGGACAGGCCCGTGGACCAATTGGTCGCAGCGTGGGGAGACCTACCGGCGGACGACAGGGGGAACCTGCACTTGTCTGACGCGGGAGGAAACTTCCCATTCCCCTCCGAATCCTTCGACTTCTGCTACTCGACCTCCGTTCTCGAACACGTGATGAGCTACGACAAGCCGATCAGTGAAATCGCTAGGGTTCTTAAACCCGGCGCCTGGACGTTGCACGTCTTCCCTGCTCGCTGGCGGCCGGTGGAACCGCACATCTTCACGCCCTTCGGCGGGCGGTTCCAGCAGCCCGCGCTCATTTCACTGTGGGCGAAGCTCGGTATCCGTAACTCCTACCAGCGGTGTCTCAACGCTGCCGAAACCTCAGCGCGGAATGTCGAATACAGTAGGTGCGGCATCAACTACCCGACAAAAAGGGAGATTTCACAGGCTTTCGGTCGTAACTTTTCGCGAGTCGAGTTCGTAGAGCGTGAATTTGTCATGGCGACGCGGCAGGTCAGTCGAGTATCCGGACTTCTCGCTCCTGTAATCTCATGGCCCGCGGTCGAGTCGCTGTACCGGGGCTTTCATACTCGGGTCGTGCTCGCACGCAAGGGCTAGACCGCCTTCCCAGTGGCACTTTCGAGCAGTGCGGCTGCCGATGTGACAAAGGATCGTCCAACGTGTCTCGCGGGTTCTCCATGACTCCGAAAAAGAAGTGAATGATGGGCAGTCTGGTGGCCGGGCGAAGGCCTCTCACTACCACCGTCATCGCCTGGGGATGCCTTGTGATCGGCGTGCCAGCGGCGACGTACACAGTGCTGCACCACGGCACGCCGACCCTCGCCGTCGGTGTTGTGGTGTGCCTGGCCATGTTGGTCATGCCGCGTCCAGAGCTGGCGCTGTCAATGCTCCTTGTGATCGCCCCCGTAGCCGCCGTTGTCGACTCCGACGGCCCGGCATTGCCGGTACTGGTCACTGTAGGAGTCGTCATCGTTCTGTTCCGCGTTGCGCTCAGAGGCTTCCAACCGCGCGCCCACCTTGCTCTGATTCTGCTCACCGCCATCGCGGTGACCGCGAGTTTCCTGCTGCCCCAGCTGATGCTGCAAGCGGATCGCTCGTGGAGCGGACTCGCCTCCTTCCTTTTGGGACTCGGCTTGCTCGCGGCTTCCGCCATCGCACCTCCTGGCTCTCGGACCGTCGCGTATCTCATCGCCGGCTCCGGCGCTGGTGTCGCCGGATACCTCCTTATGCGGGGCGAATACGTCAACGACCGCTTGACGGGCCTGGGGTTGAACCCCAACTACTTGGGAGCAGTGCTGGCACTCGCGCTGGTTGCGGCAGTCGGTCTGGCGCGCTTCAACCGCTCCTGGGTGTGGTTGCTGGCGGCGCTGCCGTGCGCCGGCGCGATCCTGCAGACTCTGTCGCGCGGGGCCCTTCTGATGGCCGCAGCTGGGCTGGCCTGCGTTCTCCTCGTCGGACGTCCGCTGTGGCAAAAGGTGGTCATCGCGCTGACGATCATCGGCGTGCTCATGGTTCTCCCGGGATCACTCGACGCTGTGGAAGGTGACCTGACGGGAAACCGGACGTCAAGCGAACTGACAGCGAACAGCGAGGTGCGGAAGCAGGCTGCCATGCTTGCCATTCGCGTGGCGCTCGACTACCCGCTCCGAGGCATCGGGTACGGAGCGTTCCCCGGCTATGCCCACTCCCCGTCCGCCCTGGGCGTCTACATCAACACACATAACGACTACCTACGATTGGCGGCTGAGGCCGGAATCGGCGCACTCGCACTCTTCATGGCCCTGCTCTGGCTCGGTCTCGGTCGACGATACGCTGGTGACCAACTGATTCTCCACTCGCTGGGAGTGGCCTACTCAGTGGGGCTGTTGTTCGCAAACACCCTGGAAAACCTGACTGTGACCGTTCCCTTCTGGATTTGCCTGGGCTGTCTCCTCGCACATTCCCGGGGCAGGAAAATTACGCCTTCGTCACCCAACTCTCTGGAGTTTGGGAAGCTATCCTCGATTCGTCAGCGGCCGTGAGTGCATGGGCGGGTTGCTGGTCCGCCCTTTTTCTCCCGCGTGACTGCGGGTTGGGCTTTCGTGTGTCGCTGCGGCTGCGCCGGGGCCCCGCCGGCCGCCGGGTTCACCAGTTCCCGGAGGTGGTGCAGGTGACCCCTTCCGTCTCGTCGGGGTGGTCGAGTCGCTCGAGAACGGTCGACCAGGTACAGCGCGAGCAGGGAGAACCAGGCGGTAACGGGGCCTCCGACCCGGCGCGGTTCGGGCATCCGGTTGTCGAGCGGGTAACGGCTCTGCCGGGCTCACCAGCAAAGTCCCGCACAGTTCCGGGCCTCGAGCCCTGGTTCAGACACCTGGTCCACCGTGCGTGTCCATCGCGCCCGGACTTGTCTCACTCGATGAGGTCAATTCTGTGCAGACACCTCGGCCAGGGGCACATTGTTGGTAAATGCATGTGTACAGTGCGCGATTATGAGTATCCCCCTCGAGCCGAAAAGCCTCACACATCAACACTTGCTGGCCGCGGTGAATACCGAACTAGCCGGTAGAGATGGCCGGAAAAGCGTCCGGGTGCTGGACGTGGGCTGCGGCGAGGGACACCTCGTCGCTTTTCTTCAGGCCGGGCTGACCGAGCTCAACCCCGAAATCGCCGTTGAGGTGCACGGATTCGACGTTGTTGACACATTATCCGATCGTTCGGGCTTTCCGGACTCGACTGTGGATCAGTTGGAAGGCTTGATGCCGGGTGTGCCGTGGCACGAGCGCATCCGGTCCGTCTCCCAGCATGACGCCTGGCCGTACCCGGACAGCAGCTTCGACATCGTGGTGTCCAACCAAGTCTTGGAGCACGTCGTCCGCCTTTCCCCGTTCCTGGCACAGCTCGGCCGCGTGCTCAGCCCCGGCGGGTGCTCGATGCACGTATTCCCCATGCGCAACGCGCTGTGCGACGGCCATGTGCTCATGCCGTTGATTCACCGAGTCCACGGACACGAGCAACGCGCGGCAATGGCCCGCATGTGGAGGCGGTTGGGGGTGGGGAACAACAGGACCGGGGATATCACAGAAACCGCCGAACGCATCTCGACCTATTTGCACCTGGGTACGACGTACCGGCATTTCCAGGAGTTCGTCAAGGAGGCAAAGCGCGCGGAGCTGAGGCTTTCGTACCGGTACACGCAGGAGCTGTACCAGCAGAAGCTCGCTTCTGTGCTCGGGCGCAGGGGCTCCGACACCTACAGCCGCTCCAGGCGGGCTGTAATCGACTGGATCGCCTTTTGCACGCTCCGTTACGCATCGTCGATCACGCTGGTACTCGAGAAGTAGAGGCGGCCATCTGGGTCACCGTCGCGGCCACGCAGCATCGGCTACCAGCCTCATACTCCAGGCAGAGCGAGGCACGCCGCTTCGGGCTTGCGTCAGCCCTGTCCGGTGTGCGGTGTCTGACAGGTCTCATAACTCGGGTCGGACGCCTCAGGGCGCCCGCAACGCGACGGCGATCCGTTCCACCGACTCTTCGATCCGTGTCACGCATTCCCGGGCCTTCGCGGGACTCGCTCCGAGAGGATCGGACACGTCGTCATCAGCCACGTCTGTCCCGGCCGCACCGCGTCGAGTCGCCGCACCCTCCACGAGCGCGGCGAACCGGGCGGCCGGGTGCACCACACCCGCAGCGTCCTCGGCCCTCACCAACCGGGCGAACTCGCGCAGGCTGAAGGCTCGGGACAATGCCCGCACGGGGCAGAGCCGTACGGCCGCCTCACGATGCTCCGTCGCGGCACCGAGCACCAGATCCGCCCTCTCGACCAGCCTGGTCGTCAATCGGCGCGTGACCATCCCGGACGGGTCCGCGCCCCACCCGACGACCAGGGATGCAGCCGTGGCCGCCATCGGTGTGCCCGGTACGGCCTCCGTGCCTGCGCTGCTCACATGGATCGTCTCCCGCAGTGCGTCCAGCCGCTGTCTCAGGAGGCACTCGGCGATGGGGGACCGATACAGATTGGCGGTACACACCGTGAGTACGCGAAATGGGGCCAGGCGCGAGGCGGCGGAGGAGGCGAAATCGGACATGGCGTCAGTATTCCTCCATGAGGCCTCGCTTGCGGATCGGAACGCGGCGAGTGCGCATCTCCGCGCCGGCGGTCACTGCCGTCCGGTACCGCAGCCTCGTGGCCGATCTCCTGTCGCTGATCGCATCCGAAGCCGCCTAGGGCAGCGTGGGGAACACACGGATCGCGGTTCCGGCGGGGACCAGCGGTTACCTTGCCCCACGCCGGCGGTGACCAGGCGGAGGACTGGGCTGACCGGGAGAGTCCAGGCCAGTCTCCGGAACGGCCCGAGGACGGGTCCACCGTGCCCCCAGCGGGCGCGACAGTCGCTCGTGCAGCACGGCGGGCGCGGCCGGACGGGCTCCAGCAGGTGCAGCACCACCGTGCGGCTGCGTCCCGGGGCACTCGACGTCGAGCGTGTACACAGGATGTGCGCGTTCGCCCGCCGTGGTCGCGTTCAGCTCAGATTGAGTACGGAAAAGGCTCCAAGTCGACTGCACTCCTGACTTCTCAGGAAATGTGCGTCGAAAACACAACAGTCCTGTCCCGCTCCAGACCGAACGATCAGTTAGCTTGTCCTGCATGCACAGGAGATTGGCCGACGGCCTTGCGGAGAACAACCGAGACGGTTGGTTCGAAATGCTTCGGTGTCCGAACTGCCGTGCACGGCTGCACGGAGAGGCCACACTGAGCTGCGAAGGGTGTAGACGGAGCTATCCGGTGCGCGACGGGATCCCGCGATTCGTTCCCGAGGACAACTACGGGAAATCGTTCGGGTATCAATGGAATTTGCATCGACTTACCCAGCTTGACTCGTATGTGGGGCTCCCCGTATCCAGAGATCGCCTGCTGCGGGAGAGTGGCTGGACCACTGATGAACTTGAGGGCCGCGAAGTTCTTGAGTGCGGAAGCGGTGCCGGACGCTTCACAGAGGTGCTCTGCCAGACCGGGGCTGCCGTAACCTCTTTCGACATCTCCAATGCGGTGGAGGCGAACGCCACATCCAATGGCCGATTCGCCGGCCTGCGGCTGCTTCAGGCCAGCATTTACGACCTCCCCCTGATGGATGAGTCGTTCGACTACCTCGTCTGCCTCGGGGTCATCCAGCACACCCCTGACGTCGAGCGGGCCTTCAAAACGATCTTCCGTTACCTGCGTCCCGGTGGAAAATTCTGCATCGACGTGTACGCAGCGATCGTCGCCTATCCGCATCTGCGGCAACTGCTGCGGCCCGTCACCAAGCGAATTCCCCCAGGCAAGCTCTATGGCGTTGTCCAATCCATCACGCCACGACTACTGCCGGTTTCCACGCGCCTCAGCGCAGTCCCATGGGTGGGTGACTACCTGACCCGGCTCGTTCCCGTCGCCAATCACCGCCACCTCGGGTTGAGCGACACCGAGACCGTGCGGACCTGGTCGGTCCTGGACACCTTCGACTGGCTCTCGCCTCAATTCGAGCGGCCCCAGCCGCGGCGCCGACTCGAGCGCTGGTGCAGGGACCTTCGCCTGAGCGAGTTCGAGATCGAACGCATTCGCGGGCTCTATGTCGTCCGTGGAACGAAGTAGAACCCCGGACAGGACAGCAGCCTTGCGTTCAGTCAACAGCGGCCCCTGACCGCGCTACTCAAGAACGCCGGACGCACCACTCCCAGCAGCCGTCGGCACCCGCCCGTCGGGACTGGTCGACCGTGGCCACAGCCTCGGGCGTGGACCACCTCTGGGTCGCGGACATGCCTATGTCAGAACCTGCTCAGCCTGGGCGTACGCGGTGTTCATCCTGGGCGTGTGCTCACGGATGATCGTCGTCGGCCGACAGGGTACGCACCACAAGCCGCTGGAGACGGCGCTGCGGCGGTATTGCGGGTCTTCGAAGTTGAGCGGTGCGCCTACTCAGGCCTCTGACGTTTTGTCACGCTCAGTGAGGCCACCTGGTGGTTGCTGCCGGGGCCGCAGGCGCGCCAGGAGCCCAGGGCACCACGCGGCGGGCCCTCTCCTCGATTACGGGTACAGCTTCTCGCTCTTCGCCAGCATCGCTACGTACTTCTCGATCCGGCGCGCCCGGGTCTCGGCCTTCTTGGCGTCCTGGATCCGGTACAGGATCGCGTAGCGGTTCTGCCGGTCCAGCGTCTCGAAGAACGCCGCCGCAGCCGGGGCGGCGGTCAGGGCCGCCGCGAGGTCGTCCGGCACAGTAGCGGTCTTCGCACCGTCGTAGGCCGCCGCCCAGCGGCCGTCCGCCTTGGCGCGGTCGATCTCGGTCTGCCCCGGCGGATGCATCCGGCCCTGCTCGATCAGGGCGGCCACCTTGTCCCGGTTGACCTTGGACCACTTGCTTCTCGGCTTGCGCGGGGTGAACCGCTGGAGCCACCACTGGTCGTCGAACTTGGCCTTCTGGCCGTCGATCCAGCCATAACAGAGTGCCACGTCGAGCGCCTGGGCGTAGTCCAGCGCGACGATTCCGGGGCCCTTCTTGCGAAGCTTGAGCCAGATGCCGGGCGAGACGGCGTGGTTCTCGCCGAGCCATGCCTCAAATGCCTCGGCGGATTCGAATGCCACGATCTCCAAGTCCTGAGTCACCGCAGTAGCGAACCACACCCGGCCGATTGTCATGACACATTCGGGCACAGCCCCGGATGCAGGATGCCTGTGGACCTGCGTGATCATCTCTCGAGACCCGGCGCGGTCGGCCGTGCTGGGAGCAGGATCCCACCACCGGCAAGTGGCTTCTCGTCCGGGACCGGTGGCACACCGGCTTCGTCGACGCGCGAGGCAACGGCGGGCTGCTGGGCCAGATCGAGGGCCGTACCGCCGCCGACGTGCTGGCCTGGCTGGCCACCACACCCCTCCAATGGCGAAAGAGCATCAAATACGTCGCCATCGACATGTCCGCCACCTACCGGGCAGCTGTCCGCGCCGGTCTGCCCCACGCCACCGTGGTGGTCGACCACTTCCACGTCGTCCAGCTCGCCAACAAGATGCTCTCCAAGGTCCGGCGCCGCACCACCGCCGAGATCCGCGGCCGCCGCGGACGCGCCAGCGACCCGGAATGGAAGGCCAGACGACGCCTGCTACGCAACCGCGAGGACCTCACCGACGAACACTTCGCCACGATGTGGAACACACTGCTGGGCGAGGGGACAATCGGGCAGACCTCCTGACGGCATGGATCGCCAAGGAGAACCTGCGCAACGTCCTCGCCCTGGCCCGCACCGGCGCAGACCGGCACCAGATCGGCCACGCACGCTGGAAGTTCCTCACCTGGTGCGCGGATGCCGACATCCCGAGGTGCGACAACTCGCCACCACCGTCGACCGATGGTGGCCGGAGACCGAAGCGTTCATCGACACCGGGCACAGCAACGCCAAGCGAGGGGATCAACCACGTGATCAAGCTCGTCGTGCCCGCAACCCGTTCGTCTTCCGCAACGCCGACGACCAACGACTACGGACACGCTGTGTAACCACCCGCCGAGCCCGCGGATACCTCCGCACCCCTCAACTTTGAAGACCCGGTATTGCATCAAGGACATGGCGGCCCGGCCTCATCCATCATGGCCACCGGGGATCGTGCGACGACTCCTTGAGCCCGAGCAGGACGCCCCCGACTGCCGGAACGCCTGCCGGCCTTCCGACCGGATTCGGCGCCGGACAAGTTCCGCCTGTTGAGAGGGAGCGGCGCAGGATCGGGGACGACGACTTGGCCGACCCGTACTGTGCCGAGGGACGTGCGCCGCCCGGATCGCGGAAGCGGTGGAACAGATCGCCGCGGCAGCGCTGGGCCGAGGGCGGGCCGGCAAGGGGCCGCTCAGTCTCCGTGGCAGTCCGGGGGAGGGTGCGCCGTGGCCCGCAGTGGGCGCGGCAGTCGCTGGTGCAGCACGGTGGGCGCGTCGTCGGCCGGGGGCTCCAACAGGTGCAGCATCACGGTGCGGCTGCCGCCCGCAGGTACCTCGATGTCGAACGTGTACACCGGATGTCCGCGCTCGATGCCCGGTGACATAAGAGCCTTGCGCCCGTCAACGGTCGCCTTGATCAGATCCGCGCCGACGGTCGCGTAGTAGGAGACGAGCAGGCGATTGTCACCCTCGTGCGTTGCATAGGGTGGCTTGTCCATGCGCTCGGTGACGTATGTGGGAAGCCCTGAGGACGGCGCACGGTTGGCGAGGACTGCCTTGACCGTGACCTCGCGGCCGGCGGCGGTGCAGCGGCCGGGGTGCCAGTCCAGGGTGCGGTCGAGGTAGTAGTCCAGCTTGGTGCCCGCGGCGTTGTTGACTACCAGCCCTGCGTAGGGTGTCGGGCTGTGCGGCAAGGAGCCGCCGACCGGGCGTGGTGCCAGCTCCCGCTGCTCGTTGCGGTGCGCGCTCCAGACATTCATCTGCCCCTTGCTCAGCACCTCGTACAGGCCAAGTAGCAGCGCGGGCCGCTGCTGGGGATCTTCGGCGGCAGCGAGCAACCGTCCGGCAGCGGCGCGGGCCACGTTCAGCAGGAACGCCTTGCGCTCATGCGGGTCGCGGTACGTCATGTAGTTGGTGCGCTCGCTGAGATCCACCACGTTGTCCGCGGCGACGACTGTGCCGTCGGACGTGAGCGCGGGCCCGGAGGCCGCGAGCAGGCGGGCCAGCGCACTCGGATCCAAGGAGACCACACCGTCCACCCGTTCGCCGCTCTTGTCGAGCCAGGCCGCCGACCAGATGCGCGCGGCGTAGGGGAAGTGCGGGCTCATATTGGAATTGGGCCATGTGTTCACCGAGTCGCTTCGTTTGTACATGGCGGTGAACTCGTCGCCGAGATCTACCTTGGGGCGAGCGGTCATCATCTCGGCGTCGTGTCCGAAATCCGTCAGTGTCAGCGTGCCCTTGTCGGCTGTCAGCATGGCATGAGCACCAGGCATTCCACCGGTTCCCCGGGCCTCCGCGGGATTCTGGAACACCAGGAAGTAACGCCGCGGCCCGTGCTCGCCGAGCATCGCCGGCAGGAGACGGGCACCGGTGGCGGCGTCCTCCACGGTGGGCGCCATCCGGTCGAGCTTCTCGAGCAGTTGCGTTCGGGCCCGGTCCACGGCGGGCAGCCAGGTCCGACGGGGCAACTCGAGTGTCTCCGTACGAGCCGCGGCCACCTGGCGCGAGGCTTGCTCAAGCGTCTCCGCGGCGCGGCGCAGTTCGGACAGGTTCAAGTGGCCGTCGCCGGCGCCCGCTTCGTCGGTGAGGTCGCCGGCGGATCGTACGACGGAGGGCAGCACCTCGCCGGTCAGCCGGTCGACGGCCTTGGCTGTGCCGCGGACCGTCTTGAGAGGTTCTCCGAGCGTGGGCAGATACGCGGTCACGGACCACGCGGGGCCGGTGGTGAGCCGATGTGCCCGGTCGGCGTGAGCCGCGGCGGAACGGGCCGCCGCTTCGGTGCGGGAGCCGCGAGTCGTGGCATCCCTCGCCGTCGAGACTGGCGAGCGGGACACCGTCATCGTGTTCCGCAGCGTTTCCAGGTCCTCCTGGGCCGCGAGCAGCTCGCTGCGGGCGTACAGCCCTGTTACAAGCACCCAGCCCGAACCGGCGAGGAGGAGACCTGCGGCCGCCCACATCAGCGGCTTGGCGCGACGGCGATGCCGTCGGACAAGGCTGGTGAAGGAGGACAGAACGGGGCTGTCCGAGAGTCGTGGGCGGTCCACGGCAACAGGCCTCTCAGCCGCGTTGAGCGTCAGTACGCCGACGCCTGGCGATCACCAGTGTGCCGCCACCGAGAAGCAGCACACCACCTGCCGCGGTGAGCATGGCCACTCGTACGTCCGAGGAACCGGTGTTCGCAAGACTCGAGGGCCCGTTGCCACGACCGGAAACGGGCGAGCTCCCATTCCCGTCATGGCTGTCGACGCTGCCACTGCGCTCGTTGTGGCCGACGTCGTCACCGTAGTCGTGCCCGTGGTCGTGATCGCCGTCACCTTCGACGGTCAACCGTGCGGTCAGCTTGAGTCCGGATGACTGGCCGACGAGTCTGAGGAGGTAGACACCCGGTCGAGTGTTACTGGGGATGGTGACCGTTCCCGTCACGACGCCGTTTTCGTCGGCGGTGAAGGTGCCGAGCACCACGGTGCCCTTGTCTTCGTCGCCGACGGGGGCGGCCGCCATGAAAGCCCGTACGGACGAGGGCGATGTTCTCAGTAGGGCTGTGGCCGCGCCGCCGGTCGCGCCTGCACCGACGGTGGCACCACCTGCGGCCGCACCCCCTGCGGGGACCAGGCTGACGACAACCTCTTCGCCCGACTCGAAGCCGGTCGCGGTGAAGGTGATCGAATCACCGGGAGCCACGGTGTCGTCATCGATCACAACATTGGGAGCCGGCGGGTACTGGGCGAACGCCGGCTCGGCGGCCACCAGCGGTGTAGCGGCGATCAGGCTTGCAGTGGCAGCGGCCAAGGCGACATGCCGTCCAGGACGTCTGGGCATCGTAATCAGGCTCCTCAGAAGACGCTTGATGAGTGATCGTGCACTGTTGCCGGTATGGGAGACACATGAGCGACCGCGGCGGTCCGCGATCTTGCTCGTGGCGGCCTCCGACCGCGCCTACCTGCAGCGTCCTCTTAAGCGACTGAACCACCGCGCTGGTGCAGCAGAAGCCTCACCGCTTAGTCCTAAGCAACTCGTTCGCGGACGGCCAAGCGGACTGGCCACCGAGTGAAATCGACTCGGCGCGGGTTCGCGTACTCAAAGGGCGCGTTGCGGTGCGAATGGACAGTTCGCCGTCTGCACCACCTCTCCCGACATCACGCTGATTGTGGTCTGGTCGATCGGCGCGGCGGAGGTCGTCTGCCACGACCGAATGGCTGATTCGGACGACTTCGGGGCCCTGTTCATCGGACAGGGTCATCGACCGGAATCAACGAGATCCATAGACGTGAGCGGCCTTCGCCAAACAGACCCATGCTCGTGTTCCACAGATGGCCCAGTCGTTGCACCCGTATGCCCCGCAGCGGCCGCGGGTTGCTCCGCTCGCCAACCTGGGCGGCCCAACAGTCCGATCTCGGCGGCTGCCTGGTGGGCCAGCAGCGACCGCGCAGCAGCCAACAGCCAGCAATACCGGAGACATGGCGAACACCGCGCCGGGCAAACCGCCCAGCGCGGAGTCGCCCCAGTTGCCGGCCGCGACCAGACAGACCCCGGCCACAAGGTGCGCGAGATGGCCACGGACCACTGCGTGGGCGCCGAGCGTGTCTGCGACCACGCAGCCAGCCACCCGCCCGGTGAGCTCGGCGACCGTTGCGTAGCCGGGAAGGCCGACGTGGCGCAGTGCGGATAACAGCACACCGCCTATCGGCGCCACCAGGTACTGGCAGCCCAACAGCCACAGGAACGCGCCAGTTCGGGCATGTTCCACAGCGCTGCGCGCCACGGGGCAGCGACTTCGATGGCCGCCCAGCATGCCACGCCGGTCAGCAGCGAGAGCCGGAGTGCCGACCGGAAGAGAGAGCGGCTGAGTTGCTCGGCGCGCAGGACGCAGGTGCCAGTCAGAAGCGGCACGGCAGCCCGGTCATGCCTGGGGACGGTCGCGGTGGCCGGGTGGTCATGCCCCGGCAGTCTCTCCCTCGGGCATCACGTCGCGGGCCCCGGGCAGACGACGTCCGACAGCTGACTCTTGAGGGAGCGGGTTGCATTCGGCCCCCTCACCGTCGTCGCTGTCAACCACAGGCACGACGGTGTCCTGCCATGGGATTGGCTCTCACCGCACGGGTTGCCCGGTGGTGCTTGGGGTGATCGTCGCGATCGTGAGCGGCAAGATCGGACGTCCTTCACGGGCTGGACCGCCCTTCTATCCAGCGAACAGCCGGTCCAAGTCGGTCGACGACACCGCAAGTGACACCTGCACGCACCGCACCCGCGGACGGGGCGCTACACCGTTTCTGGCCGCGCCGGCACCGACTCCACCGCGCCGCCCTGCCGATGTCGCCCTCGTGAATGACCTTGCAGGGTCGAACGCCTCAACGAGGCCGTGGCTGTCCGGGTGGGCCGGTTGTCTGTGACGGACAGCCGGCTGAGGTTGGGGTGAGCCGGCGAGTCGGCTCACCCCAAGCTGCGGATCAGCTTTCGGAGGCAGCGGCCCGAACGGTGACGGCGTCCCACATCAGCGGTGTGTCGTCGAAGACCACGGCGATCTTGACCTTTTTCCCGCCCGCGATCGTCCCCGGAAGGGCCACGCTGCCCTTCTGGCCCTCGTCGAAGGAGACCCGGCCGAGGTCCGTGACCTTCCCGTCGGCCGCGAACACATAGACACGGCCGGTCTTGTTCGCGTGCAGGGCCGTGCCCGCGGGATCCGAGGCGGCGGCGTTCAGCGACAGGGTGGCGTTCCTCCTGACGGTGCTCGTGGTCAGGCGCTTCGACTGCGTGTCCTTCATCAGGTCCGCGGCGGTCGGGGCCTGCTGGACGAGCTGCCACTCCTGGGAGCCGTTCGCGACCGCGTTCTGCAGGGTCAGCGGCGCCCCGGCGGATGCGCCGGTCAGGTACACGTTGGTGTTCTTGGCCGCCTGGAACTTGTAGTAGCCGTCGGCGGTCCTGGTGAGGTTCCAGAGGCCCGCCGGGGTGTTGTCGACCCACTGGCCTATCCGCTGGCCGACCGTCGGATCCGCCGTCCAGATGCCCGCGGCACGGCCTCCCGACTTGTTGAGCAGCGTCAGGGCGCCGTCGGCCTTGGTGGCCAGGTGCCAGTACCGGGTGTCCTTGTTCGCCACCGAACCGGCGTCCTCCAGGCGGACGTCGGGAACGTCTCCGTTGCCGGTGTTGGCGTCGTTGCTCTTGCCGCCGGTGCCGATCACCTGCCCGGTCTTGCGGTTCACGAGCTGGTAGTAGGCGCCCTCCGAGCGGCCCTGGTCGACCTCGGAGAAGGCGATCGTCGAGGTGCCCTTGTGGTTGAGGATCGAGATGCGGCCGGTGCCCTCGACATACTGCAGGTTGCGGCTGTAGGAGGCCGGCGCATTCGTCTGGTACTCCTTCCACACGCCGTCGCTGCGTCCGCTCTCGTTGACCCAGACGTTGCCGCTGCCAGCGGCGTTGTACACCAGACGCCCGTCGGGGAGGTTGATGACGACCGGGCTGCCGTTCACCGCGAGCCGACGGGAACCGGCGTCGACCGGCAGTGAGGTGACGGGGCTGTCCGTGGAGCCGCGGTAGAACTTCAGCGGGTCGTCGGCGAGCACGTACCGGGTGTTGGTTCCGCCGCCCCAGTACTCGTACGGGAGCAGCCACTTGCCGTCCGTCGTCGGGACGACGGTCGTCATGCCCGGCCGGCCGCCTCCGATCTGCGTCTTGCCGCCTCCCATGTCCTGGGTCAGGCCGGCGACGTCGACGACGGGCTCGCTCCACTGCGCGCTGCGGCCGTTCCAGGTCTTGTGGACGAGGATCTGGCCGTGCGAGTCCCGGGCGGTGTCGTTGTCCGGATCCAGCTTCGGCACACCGGTGACCGGGTCGAAACCGAGGTAGTCGTTCTCGTCGGAGTAGTAGCAGACGAGCTTGCCGTCGTGGACCATCAGGTACGGCTCCCAGAGGGGATCGACCTGCTTGTACGTGTTCGCCTTGGCGACGTTCCTGCCGACCGCGCCCGCGCTGCCGCCCTGCCGGCCGCCCGTCGCGATGACGTTGAGGACTTTCCAGCTCTCGCCTTCGTCGGTGCTGGAGTAGCGATGTCGGCCTGGCTCACCGGCTCGGCGGAGGAGGAGCCGGAGTCGCCGTCGCCGCTGCACGCGGCGAGCGCGACGCCGAGGGATACCGCGCCGGTCGCGGCGAGGAACCGCCGACGGCTCATGGAGGACGTGGGAACGAAGGATCGAGGCATGGTGAACTCCCGCCGAAAGGGCAGACGAATGGGCAGAGGAACGGAGCGCCTGGCGAGGGCGCTGCGCATGGGTGTGGGGAGGGTTTACGTGGGGTGAGGCGCGGACGTCGCTACCAGGGCATCGGGGTCGCCGGGTTCGGGTCTGCGTCGCGCGGGGTGCGGCCGGCACTCGCGTCACGTGCCGTAGCGCGGAAGTCCACGGTCCTAGAAGGATTTTGACGGGCAGTGAGCGCAGGCGGCAGACTCACCGCCCGGCCATGGGCGGGCGCCACTCGGGCGGCCGATGTGTGCGGTTCAGTCGATGGTGGGCTCGGTTAAGGGTGGGCGGCCGTCCCCGGCCGGAGGCGGGTGTGCCGAGCGGCCCGTGCGGGAGGCCGTACGCCGCCCGCGTGCCGGGGTCTTCCGGCTCGGCGGGGGTGCGGTCGAGCCGCGGACGACGAGTTCGACCGGCGGATCGTGCGCCGGCGCCGGCTCCGCGTCCGGTTTCTCGATGGCCTGCACCAGGAGCCGGATCCCGTCGTTCGCCACGGCGTCGAAGGGCTGGCGCATCGTGGTCAGCGGAGGAGTGACGTAGGCCGCGACGGGGATGTCGTCGAAGCCGACGACACTCACATCGCCCGGCACCCGCAGGCCGGCTTCCGTCAGTGCGCGGATCAGGCCGATGGCCATGTCGTCGTTGGCCGCGAACACGGCGGTGACGCCACCGGCGGAGGCGAACTCGCGGCCCGCCGTGTAGCCGGATTCGGCCGACCAGTCGCCCTCGATCACGGGCGGCTGTTCCCTGCCGCGTGCCGACAACGCCGCCCGCCAGCCCCCGAGACGGTCCCGGGCGGCGAACCACCCCTGCGGACCGGACAGGTGATGGACCGTCACGTGGCCCAGATCCAGCAGGTGTTCGGTGGCCGCCCGGGCCAGCGACTCGGCGCCCATCCCCGCGGCCACGGTCCGTGAACCGCCGAACACCGCGGGGGCGCCCAGGACGAGAACCGGCACATCGACGCTGAGCGAGACCGATCCCTCATCGATCGGTTCGGATACGACGATGCCGTCCACACCCTGCTCGAGCAGTGACTCCACGGCCCCGGCGACGCCTCCCGGCTCACCCTCCAGGGTGTTGACCACCCGGATCGCGTAACCCGCGTCCCGGGCGGCCCGCTCGACGCCGATGAGCAGCGAGGCGGGCCCGTACAGGGCGGTTCCCAGCGTGACGACGCCGATGGTGCGGGAGCGCCCCGAGGCCAGTGCGCGGGCCGCGTTGTTCATCCGGTAGCCGAGTTCCTCGGCGGCTTCGAGCACCCGCCGGCGCACGTCGTCGGACACGTACCGCTCGCCGTTGAAGACCCGCGACACCGTCTTCTGTGAGACGCCGGCCAGCCGGGCGACGTCCACGCTGCGCGGCGCGGCGGGGCTGCCGCCCCGTCCTCCCACTCGCGTCATTGCGTCTCCCGATGTTCGGCGGCTCAAATCCTAGCCAGTCACGGCCCGTAGCCCTGCAGCTGACCCGACCGGGACTCGGGCGATCAGCTGTATGACTGCGCTGCCATGACTGCGGTGTCATATCTACGCAGTCGAACAGAACGTGTCAAGACTTCGCGCAACATCACGGCAACCCCGCCCCAACGCACGACCCCCGCCCCACAGGCACCGAGCCTCCCGCCACGATGAGGCGCGATAGTTTCCGCCTGGACGAACATACGGAGGTGCCGTGGACGAGCAGAACGACCATACGGAGATCACGACCGCCCAGGAGGCGGCCGACAACGCGCTGGTCCTGGCCTTCGGACGGCTGCAGGGTGCCGCAAACCGGCTGGAGTACATCCTGGGCCGGAAGATCGAGGAGGAGTGCGGGGTCAGCCACCTGATGTACGAGGTGCTGCTGATCCTGGGACGGGCCGGCGACCCCGGGTTGTCGATGCGGGCGATCAGCCAGGAGCAGGTGCTCAGCACCGGCGGGGCCACGCGACTGGTGGACCGGATGGAGACGGCCGGGCTGGTGCGACGCGTCACGGATCCGAACGACAGGCGGGGACGCCTGGTGCGCCTGACACCGCTGGGCGAGGCGACCGCCGTACGCGCATCCCGGCTCCACGTGGAGAACATCAAGCGGTACTTCCTGGAGCCCCTGCCTCCGTCCCACCGGGAGCGATTCGCGGAGGACCTGCGGATCCTGAGCCACTCGGCCCGGGACTTTCTGCCGCTGCTGCCCTGAGGGGCGCCGCACGGTCGGCGTGCGGTGTGCAGTAACCACGGCGAGACTCGGTTCACGGCGATCGGACGTCCACGATGGAAATATCTGACGCGTCAGATATTGTTCCCGGGGAGCCTACGTCCGAGAGTTAGGAACCTCCTCCCATGAGCACACTCGACTTCAAGATCCTCGATCTCGACTTCCCCGCCGGCAGCAAGAACAAGACCGCCACCGTCGTCACCGGCGAGAGCGAGGCCCTGCTGGTCGACGCCGGCTTCACCCGGGCCGACGGCCACCGGCTGGCCGCCGAAATCCTCGACTCCGGCAAGCGGCTGACCACCGTGTTCATCAGCCACGGCGACCCCGACTTCTACTTCGGCGCCGAAGTCCTCGCCGACGCCTTCCCCGAGGCGAGGTTCGTCGCCACCGAGCACGTCATCGAACACATCCACCACTCCTACGAGGGCAAACTCAAGGCGTGGGCGGCCCTCGGCCCGAACCTGCCGACCCGCCTGGTCGACCTCGAGCCCGTGACCGGCGACCTCAGCCTGGAAGACCACCGCTTCGAGCTCAAGGGCGGCCCGGCAGGACTGCCTGACCGGCACTACCTGTGGCAGGCCGAGCACCGGGCGATCCTGGGCGGCGTGCTGCTGTTCCAGAAGGAGCATGTCTGGGTGGCCGACACCCCGACTCCGGGGGATCGCTCCGCCTGGCGCGATCTGCTGGACGAGATGGCCGCCCTCGAGCCTCAGCTCGTGGTGCCCGGCCACCGCCTCCCCGACGCCCCCGCCGACGCCTCCGCCATCACCGCCACCCGCGACTACCTGGTGGCGTTCGAGGAGGAGCTGGCCAAGGCCGCCGACGGCGCCTCGCTGACCGACGCCCTGGTCAAGCGCTACCCGGACAACGGCATGGTGATCGCCGCCCAGATCGGTGCCAAGGTCGTCAAGGGCGAGATGAAGTGGGGCTGAGCATGACCGAGTTCGCCGCCTCCACCGCTCCCGCCGACGTCGTACGCCGCCAGTACCTGGCCTCCGCCGCCGGGGATCTGGACGCCCTGCGCGCCACCCTCGCCCCCGACGTGGAGTGGACCGAGATGGCCGGCTTCCCCCTGGCCGGCACCTACCGCGCCCCTGACGGCGTCATCTCGCACGTCATGGAGCAGCTCGCCAAGGAATGGGACAACTGGATCGTCCATGACGACACGTATGTCGTCGATGGCGAGAACGTCATCGTCCTGGCCCGCTACACAGCCCTCAACAAAGCCACGGGCAATCCGATCGACGTGCGAGTCGCCCACCACTTCGTCGTACGGGGCGGGCTGATCGTCCGCTTCGAACAGTTCGTGGACACCGCCAAGGTCCGGGACGCGATGACCGCCGGGGCGTGACCGCGACGGCGCCATGCGGCCGGCAGCGCGCGGTCACCCGCTCGACGCCGGCCGCGCCGGCCGCAGCTGGACGCGGCGTCCGGGAGCGGCTGCCGACGAGCAGTTGCCGGAGCGGGTGATCCGATGACTCGCCTGCCGCGCTCCGGGATACTTGATGCGTCACATGACTATGCGCAGACTTGCTTGACGTGCCACGGCAAGCACAGCATGCCAAGCACAGTTGATGCGTCAATCATCCTCGGAGTCGCCTGAGAAGCCACGCCTTCGCCCGAGCGGCCGGAAGCCCGGGACTCGGGCTGAGTCCGGGGTACGGGCTCAGCCGAGCCCGGGGCTCAGGACGCGTCCTCGTCCAGCTTCGCCACGACACGGCTGGAGATCTCGCCCAGCATCCGTAGCTCCGCCGGCGTGACATGGTCCAGGAACAACTCCCGCACCGCCGCCACATGGAGCGGAGCTGCCGCCTCGATCGCCTCCCGCCCTGCGGGGGTGATCACCACGAACGCCCCCCGCGCGTCATCAGGGGCTTCCTCCCGCACGACCAGTCCCCGGCCGGCCATCCGGGCGACGTGATGGGACATCCGGCTCTTCTCCCACTCCAGAGCACGGCACAGGTCCTGATAACGCTGTCGCCCCTCGGGCACGTCCGTCAGATGGACGAGGACCGCGAAGTCCGCGGCCGACAGCTTCGACTCGGTCTGCAGCAAACGCGACAACCGGCCCCCCAGCCGCTCATGCAACCGCACAAAGCTCCGCCACGCGTGCTGCTCGTCCGGGGTCAACCATCGCGCCGTCTCCTTCATGTGGACGAGTCTAAGTGCCCGTTGACGGGTCACCCGCCAGGATGCTGGACGACCCGTCAACGCCTGGTGCGTGCGTGGCAGCTGCGGCCGGCCGTGCGCGCCGCCGGGTCCGAGGGACGACCAGTCAGCCCAGCTGCGCCTCCAGCCACCGCAGGACCTCAGGGGTCACGGGGTCGGTGATGTCGGCGAACTCGTCATGCCTCTTCAGGAATTTGGCAACGTATGGGCAGACAGGGACGATCCGCTTGCCGGCGGCGCGGGTGTCGGTGAGCGCCTGCCGCACCAGTTGTGCGGCCAGGCCCTGTCCGGCGTAGGCGTCGTCGACCTGCGTGTGGAAGAACACGCGCTGCTCACCGTGGTCGCGGTACTCGGTCACGCCGGCGCGCTTGCCGTCGACCACGATCTCGTACCGATGGTGTGCGTCCACCCGCTCGACGACCGGGGCGGCAGAAGGCTGGCTCATGGGGGGGCGCTCTACTTTCTTGTCGTGAGTTTGAGCTGGAAGCTCCTATAGATCGTCAAGCGGCCTGTAGGAGTGGTTGCTGTGAGACGTTCGTGCTGGTCAGGTACTTGTAGACCTCGCGCGCGATGAAGCGTTTGAGGCAGCGGAAGATGTCCTTCTTTGACATGCCTTCGGCTGTGCGCCGCGCGACGTAGAGCCGTGTGCGGGGGTCGTGGCGCATCCGCACGAGGGCGATCGTGTGAAGTGCGTGGTTGGCCTGGCGGTCAGCTCCGCGGTTGAGACGGTGGCGGTTGGTCCGTCCCGAGCTGGCGGAGATCGGGACCGCTGCGCAGAGATGGGCGAAGGAGGCTTCGGACTTCAGCCGGTCGGGGTTGTCGCCTGCGGTGATCAGGAGTTGGGCTGCCGTCTCGGTGCCGACACCGACCAGTTCGACCAGCCCCGGGGCGGCCTGGGCCACGAGTGGTTCCAGGCCAGCGTCGGCTTCGGCTATCTCCTCGGTGAGGTGTTGGTAGCGGCGGGCCAGACGTCGCAGGGCGGTGCGGACCGCGCAGGTCGGGTCGGCGAGATCAGCGCCAGGGCGGGAGCGGGCAAGCTGCGCGATCAGCTTGTAGGTGGGCAGGCCGCGCAGACGTTCGCGGACCTCGGCAGGGGCGGAGACGATGAGGGTGCGGATCTGGTTGATCGTCTGGGTGCGGGACTTGATGGCCGAGCGACGGAGCACCCGCAGAGAGTGGATGGCCTCGACGATGCCGCCGCGGGTCTTCGGCCGGCCGTTCGCGCGGCCGGACAGGACGGCCGTGGCGGCCGCATAGGCGTCCACGGGATCGGACTTGCCGTTGGCCCGACGGGCCTTGCGGTCTGGGCGGTCGACGTCCACGACGGTGACCTCGTTCACCCGCAGAAATCGGGCGAGTTCGGAGCCGTAGGCGCCGGTCCCTTCAACTCCGACAGCGAGAACCTCCCCGTGCGTTCGCAGCCACTCCAGCAGTCGGCGGTAGCCGTCGGGGGTGGTGGGGAACGCTGCCGTGGCGAGGTGACGGCCGATGGAGTCGATCACTGCGGCCTGGTGGAAGTCGGTGTGGGTGTCCACGCCGCCGACCACCGCGATCTGGTCTGCCATGCTGGGTCTTGCTGTCCTTCCGTGCGATGCGCGAGGGATCGCACGGGCCGGTCGCGCGGCTGGACAAGACTGTGGTGGGACCTTTGGCCGGGCTCCTACGAAGTCACAGATGCCCGACCGGCCGCGTGCATGATGGCACCGCCCGGCCGGCCGACGATTCCACAAGAGGACAGCCGAGGCGGGCGGTTCAGCCGGTCGAGCATGGGCGCCAGCAGCTGGTGCAGCGCGGCGAACGGCAGATCCATCTCTGCCTGGACACCGGTGGCGCGCACGATGCGGACACCCGATGTTTCGGCAACCAGCCAGTCCAGAAGCGCCGTCTTGCCGACGCCCGACTCACCAGTGACGACGAGGGCCCGGCTCTCCCCCGCACGAACAGTGTCTACGAGGGCGCTGAGGGCTTCGCGCTCACGGCGTCGGCCGATCAGCCGCGTACGACGGCCTCCCAGGGCCAGCCCGGACAGGAATCACGGATTGTTGATGCAACATCCTTTGGACTCTCTGTCGGTGCCAACACAAGACGCGTTGGCCAGGACTCTGCGGGGGGGGCTCCCGCGACCATGTCACGGGAGGCCCCCACAGTGTCACCGCTGTTCGGCCTGGACTCAGAGCAGCCGGTCCTTGGCCTTGTAGTAGGCACCGCCGAACGGCAGGAACCAGGGAGTGCCGTTGTAGAAGGGAACGGGGACCTTCGGGAAGCCGAAGCCGCGCATCGGGTTGGCCTCGGGCTTGCCGTCCATCATCTCGGCGACCGCCCGGCCCATGTACGTGGCCATCTGGACGCCGTGACCGCAGTAACCCATGGAGTAGTACAGGCCGTTGACGTCACCCGCGTGCGGAACGCGGTCCCAGGAGAAGCCGACCATGCCGCCCCAGACGTAGTCGATCCGCGTCCCGGCCAGCTGCGGGAAGATCTCCGTCATCTCCCGCTTGAGGATGTCACCGCTCTTGACGTCGGAGGCCGGGTTGGAGGGGGCGAAGCGGGCCCGGCCGCCGAAGGCGAGGCGGTTGTCCGGGGTGAGGCGGACGTAGTTGCCGACATTCTTGTGGGCGACCAGCAGGCGGCCGTTCGGGATGAGCTCCTTGGCGCGTGCCTCCCCCAGCGGCTCGGTGACGATGATGAAGCTGCCGACGTTGATCAGCCGCTTCCGGAACCACGGCATCGACTTGTCGGTGTAGGCATCCGTCGCCGCCATCACCTGCTTGGCACGGATGGTGCCGTGCAGGGTCTCCACCGAGAAGCCGCCGCCAGGGAAGCGGGTGAGGCCGGTGGCGGCGTTGCGCTCGTGGATCTCGGCGCCGGCACGCTCGGCGGCGCCTGCCAGGCCGACGACGAACTTGCCCACGTGTATGGCTGCGCCGAGCGGGTCGAGCAGGGCGCCGTGGTAGTAGTCCGTGCCGAGCTCGGCGCGCAGCTCGCTCTTGCTCAGGACGACCGTCTCGTGGCCGAAGTTCTCGGCCAGGTCGCGCTGCTTGGCCTGCAGGCCCTCGAAGTGCTGGGGCTTGCAGATCGCGCCGAGGCGCCCGGCACGGTGGAAGTCGCAGTCGATCTTCTCCCTGACGGCAAGCTCCTCGACCACGTCCACAGCGTCGCGGAACGCGTCGTAGAGCTCGCGAGCACGCTCCTGCCCGTAGCGCTTGCGGGCCTGGGCCGGGCTGATGGTGATGCCGGGGTTGCAGTGGCTGCCGTTGCGCCCCGAGGCGCCCGAGCCGACCTGGTCCTTCTCGACCAGGACGACCCGGGCGCCCTTACGGGCGGCGTGGTAGGCGGTGGACAGGCCGGTGAGGCCGCCGCCGATGACCACCACGTCCGCCTCGTCGGGCAGGTCCTTCCCGGAACGGTCGGGAAGGGCGGGGGCTGTGTCCATCCAGTAGGGGATCTGCTTCATCGCGTGCGTCCTCTGTGTTCTCGGTCTGTTTCGCCGGTGCGCCGTCGGTCAGCAGCCGAGCAGCGTCGGCAGGCCCGACAGGTCGGGCAGCTCGTCGTACGGCTGGTAGTCGGAGCTGCCCAGGCGGCCGTAGCGGTTGATCCACACGCGGCGCTTCAGGCCGAGGTCGCGGGTCGGGATGTGGTCGTACTCCCAGCCCTGGGCGGTGTGGATGACCTGCGACGGCTCGACGCCCATGGTCTTGAAGGCGTACTCGAAGGTCTGGCGGTCCGGCTTGTAGGCGCCGGCCTGCTGGGCGGTGATGACGTAGTCGAACTCGACGCCGATGTTCTCCACGTTACGCGCGATCAGGTTGTCGTCCGTGTTGGAGATGATCGCGATCTCGTACTTGGTCTTCAGGGCGCGCAGCGCGTCCGGGACCTCCGGGAAGGGACCGAAGGTGGGGACGGCCTCGACGAGGGCGTCACCGTCGGACTCGCGGTACTCCAGGCCGTGCAGGCGCATGGCGTTGCGCAGGCTGGAGTGCAGGATCTCGTGGTAGGGGCGGTAGGCCTCCAGGACGGCCTGGAACCGCATGACGCGAAAGTCGTCGAGGAACTCGTCGACGTCCAGGTTGTCCAGGTCCAGCCGGTCCTCGATGACCTTCAGGGTCGTGGGGCCGAGCTCGAAGTTGATCAGGGTTGCATAGGCGTCGAAGGTGACGATCTCTCGCATGGTGTTCAGCCTCTATTTCGCGGGTTTCCAGAGGATGTAGGAGCTTCAGACGACGCGTTCGCCGGGGGTGACGATCGCGTCCAGGGCGGCCAGGTCGGCCGCGTCGGGGATCCAGTCGGCCGCCGCCGCGTTGGCGGTGACCTGTTCGGGGTTCATGGCGCCGCAGATGACGGAGCCGACGGCGGGCAGGGCGGCCAGTCCGCCCACCGCGACCTGGAGGAGGGTCAGGCCGCGTTCGGCGCCGTACGCGGTGAGCGCCTCGACGCGGTCGAGGGCCTCGTCGGTGAGCCAGCCCTGCCGCCAGGACAGTCGGCTGCCGGGCGGGGGCTGCTCGCCGCGCCGGTACTTGCCGCTGAGCAGGCCGTTGGCCAGCGGGTAGTACGGCAGCAGGCCGACGCCGTGGCGCAGGCAGGCGGGGATCAGGTCCTGCTCCACGCTGCGGTCGAGCAGGTGGTAGCGGGCCTGGGTGGACACGAAGGCGTCGGTGAGGTGCTCGGCCGGCAGGTTGGAGCAGCCGATGAGACCGATCTTGCCCTCGTCCACCAGTTCCTGGAGCGCGGCCACCGTCTCCTCCAGCGGGGTGACGCCGTCCGGCTCGTGGTACTGGTACAGGTCGATCCGGTCGGTGCCGAGCCGGTGCAGGGACGCCTCGACGGCGTACCGGATGTAGGGGCGGGCGCCCCGCCGGCCGTACATGTCGGCCTCGGGCCCCATCTCCATACCGAACTTGGTGGCCAGGACGACGTCGTCCCGGTGCCCCTTCAAGGCGGCACCCAGGAGCCGCTCGCCGTCGCCGCGCCCGCCGTACATGTCCGCCGTGTCGAACAGGGTGATCCCGGCATCCAGGGCCGCCTGGACTACGGCCTTCGTGCCCTCCTCGTCCAAGCGAGAGCCGAAGTTGTTGCCACCGACACCGACCACCGAGACGGCCGGGCCGCGCTCGCCCAGGGTGCGGTACCTCATGACCGGTTCCCGAACCCGATGCAGACGTTCTTGGTCTGCAGGTAGCTGTCCAGGCCTGCCAGGCCCTTCTCCCGGCCCCAGCCGCTGTGCTTGTAGCCGCCGAAGGGGAGCTCGACGCCGGTGCCGACGCCGGTGGCGTTGACGTAGACCTGACCGGCCCGGATGCCCTCGGCCAGCCGCATCGCCTTGTCGATGTCGCGGGTCCACACGTAGGAGGCCAGGCCGTACGGGCTGTCGTTGGCGATGTCCAGCGCCTCGTCGGCGTCGTCGAATTCGATGACGGTGACGACCGGGCCGAAGATCTCCTCGCGGGCACACCGAGCGTCGTTCGTCAGGCCTGTGAGGACAGTAGGCGCGACGTAGTAGCCGTCGGCCAGGGCCGGGTCGGACGGGGCGCCGCCGACGCGGACCGTCGCGCCCTCCTGCCGGGCCACGTCCAGGTAGCCCAGCACCCGGTCGCGCTGCCGTGCGGCGACGAGCGGGCCGATGTCCGGGTCGGTGAGCCCGGGGCCGACGCGCAGTGCGGCGGCGTGGGCGACGAGCTTCTCCAGGAACTCCTCGGCGCCTCGCTGGAGCAGCAGCCGGGTGCCGGCCGAGCAGGTCTGGCCGGCGTTGCCGAAGGCCGAGGCGGCGACGGCACCGAGGGCCAGGTCGAAGTCGGCGTCGGCGAAGACGACGACCGGGGACTTGCCGCCCAGTTCCGTGACGGAGGGCACCACGTTTGCGGCGGCCGCCTGGGCGACCTTGATGCCGGTGGGCACCGAGCCGGTGAAGGTGACCTGGTTGATGTCCGGGTGGCCGGCGAGGGCCGCGCCGGTCTCGCCGTCGCCGGGGACGACGTTCAGGACGCCCGGCGGGAGGCCGCACTCCAGGGCGATCCTGGCGATCTCCAGCGGAGTGAGCGGCGCCTCCGGCGACGGCTTGAGCACCACCGTGCAGCCCGCCGCCAGTGCCGGGGCGGAACCCCGCGCGGTGTTCTGCAGCGGGTAGTTGAAGGGGATGATCTGCCCGGAGACGCCGATCGGCTCACGGACGGTGTAGTCGATGAGGCCGGGCCCGAGGGGGATCGTGGTGCCGCCGAGCTTGTCGGCGACGCCCGCGTAGAACTCGAAGTACCGGGCCGCGGCCTCGACATCGGCCTTCGCCTGGCGCAGTGGCTTGCCGACGTCCTGGCTCTCCAGGCGGGCCAGCCGTTCGCCCTGGTGACGGATGGCCTCCGCGATGCGGTAAAGGATCCGGCCCCGGTCTGCGGCGCGCATCCCGGCCCACTCGGGAGAGGTGAACGCCGCCCGTGAGGCAGCCACCGCCTGGTTGACGTCCGCCTCGCCGGCCAGCGCCACCTGGGCGATGGCCGTCCCGTCGGAGGGGTCGAGGACCGTGAAGGAGCGTCCGTCGGCGGCGGGGACCTGCTTGCCGTCGATGAGCAGCTCGGTCAGCTGCAGTTCGCCGGTCATGGCCGGATCTCCCCGAGGACCTCGCCGAAGATGACGACCTCGTCGCCGGGGCGGACCGTGCGGATCCGGCGGACCCAGAGCACGATGCCGTCCTGCGGCGCGGTGACCTCTTCCAGCGTGTTGCCGTAGTGGTCGGTGATGGTGGCGATCAGGTCGCCTTCCTTGCAGTTCTCCCCCGGCTCGGCGCGGGCGACGAAGAAGCCGCCGGAGGCGGAGCGTGCGAAGGTGCCGGAGACGGTGGTGTAGGTGTCCCGCAGCTCCGCCTCGCCCTCGATCATCCCGAGGCTGCGCAGGATGTTGCGGACCGAGTTCATGTGCGTCTCGACGTTGGCCTCGCGGTAGGTGCCGCCGCCGACCTCGATGGTGATCGCGGGCTTGCCCGCCGCGAGAACGGGGTGGCGGACCGTGCCGCCCCACTTGCCGCCCTTCCAGACCAGCTCGTGCCCGGCCGCCAGCGCCAGGTCGGTGGCCAGGTCCTCGTAACCGCCCTGGAGGATGACCAGCGGGGCGATCTCGCCGTAGGCACCGCCGGTGTGCAGGTCGACCACGGCATCGACGGCCGGGACGACCTTCTCGACGAACGTCGCTGCCAGGCGCTGGGAGTACGAGCCCTCCGCGTCGCCCGGGAAGATGCGGTTGAGGTTGAGGTGGTCGATGCCGCTGGCGCGGGCCGCCGCCTCGAAGGCCGGGGTGTTCAGGCAGGGGATGCCGACGACGGTGCCGCGCAAGGTGGCCGGGTCGATCTCGGCGAGGACACGTCTGATGGCCTCCTGGCCGTCGTACTCGTCGCCGTGCACGCCCGCGTCCACACACAGGACCGGGCCGTCCTGAACGCCGTTGACGACGATCAGCGGAATGCCGAGCTCCACGCCGTAGCTGCTGGTGCCGACCGGGATCAGGCCCTGGGCGCGCTCGCCGGGGGCGACGGTCAGCGAACCGATGGAGAACATGTCGTTCCTTTCCAAAACATGGATCAGATGCGGGCGGATGCCTCGGCGAGGGTGACCGCGAGGATGTCGGCGATACCGTCCAGGAGGAACCGGTCGCTGATCAGCGGGGGCGCGATCTGCACCAGCGGCGCGGAGCGGTTGTAGACGCGGGCCAGCAGGCCGGCTTCACGCAGTAGGCGCGGGATCAGGTCGACGATCAGATCGGCGCGGGCGGTGTCGCTGAAGCCGCCGTCGTCGAGGTCGCCGACGAGTTCACAGGAGTAGAAGAACCCGGTGCCGCGGACGTCGCCGACGATCGGCAGGTCCGTGAGGGACGCCATGCGGTTCGCGAGGTGGTCCTGGAGGCCGTGGACGTTCTCCAGGATCCGGTCCCGCTCCATGATCTCCAGGTTGCGCAGGGCGATGGCCGCGCTCAGCGGGTGACCGGCGAAGGTGTAGCCGTGGTTGAGGACCACGCCGGGCCGGTTGATGACGTCAACTACGCGGTTGCTGAAGAGAGTTGCTCCCATGGGGGCGTATCCGGCGGTGATGCCCTTGGCGACGGTGACGATGTCCGGGCGGGCGCCGTAGCGGTCGCCGCCGAACCACTCTCCGACCCGGCCGAAGGCCGTGATCACCTCGTCGGCGACGAGCAGGAAGCCGTACCGGTCGGCCAGCGCCCGCAGACCCGGCCAGTACCCCTTGGGCGGGGTGATGCAGCCGCCGCGGTTCTGCACCGGCTCGGCGATGAGCATGGCGACGGTCTCCGGGCCCTCGGCCAGGATCGCGGCCTCCAGCTCGGCGAGCAGCCGGGCCGTGTACAGGTCGTCGTCCGCGTACTCCGGTGCGAGGCCGAAGCGGTTGGTGTTCGACACGAAGCGGGTGTCGATCGCCGGCGGGCCGTACGGCTCCGTCAGGCCCGGGTCGTCGGTGAGCGACAGGGTGCCGATGGTCAGCCCGTGGTAGGCGCCGCGCCGGGCGATGGCCTTGGTGCGGCCCGGCTCGCCGCGCAGCGCGTGGTAGCGGCGGGCGATCTTCCAGGCGGTCTCGACGGCTTCGGCGCCGCCGCTCGAGAAGAAGGTGTGCTCGATGTCGACCGGGGCGATCCGGGAAAGCCGTTCGGCGAGTTCGATCGCCGTCGGGTGCGCGGAGCCGGTCCACAGCGGGCTGTAGCACAGCTCGCGCAGTTGCCGTTCGGCGGCCTCGGCGAACTCGGGGCCGTAGGAGTAGCCGAGCTGGCAGCAGTACAGCCCTGACAGGCCGTCGATGTAGCGCCTGCCGTCCGCGTCGTCGACGTACGGTCCCTCCCCACGCTGGACGACGAGGAGGTCCTCGCCCTCGGGGCCGAGCGAACCGTTGGCGGTCATGTGCAGCAGCAGGTGCCGCTGAGCGGTGGCGGCGGTCAGCTGAGCGGCGGCGGTGGTCATACGGCCTCACCTCCCGGGGCGGCGACTCCTACCGTGTTCTCGACCGAGAGCAGGGAGTCCTGCCGTCCGGAGCCGAGCCAGCGCACCAGGG